>JAKJFA010000040.1 GCA_022705135.1 Pseudomonadota bacterium
GTTCAAGTCAGCCTGCCCCGCGTCGTAGCCCTCAATTAACTCGATTCCAGCGGCGCGCAACTGGTCGCTCATTGGCGGATATACCCCGGCGTCGCAGCCGGTGACGCGATGGCCGCAAGCACAGGCCAGTTGGGCGACCCCTCCCATGAAAGTGCCGCAGACGCCAAGAATGTGGATGTGCATAGATGAGAAGCCTGTTCAGTCGTGAGCGGAACCTGTGAGCCAGGATGGTTGTCGCTTGGAGGGTTTTGCTGAAAAAAGCCCCGGCCCCGTACAATGGTCGCCATTGTAACTCGACGGAGTAGGAGATGCCTCGTCATGACCGCCCGCGGCAGCCATCCGCTTCGCGTGCACGCATTGCCAGCGCGGCCGCTCGCCTGATGGCCGAAGACGGAGTCGCCGACTTTGGTCTGGCCAAGAGGAAGGCGGCGCGCCAGCTCGGCTTGTCCGGGAGTATCCCGTTGCCGGATAACGCCGAAGTGGAAGCGGCGTTGCGTGCGCACCATGAGCTCTACCAGGGGGAAGAACATCCGGCGCGTCTTCGCCATCTGCGCTCTGTCGCGCTGGAAGTGATGGAATTGCTGCACGATTTTCATCCTTATCTGACCGGTCCAGTGCTGGAAGGTGTTGTCGGTCGTTATGCCGGAATCGATCTCCTGCTTTTTGCCGAAAGCGCCAAAGAAGTTGAAATTTACCTGCTCAATCGTCGCATTTTGTTCGAACATGCCGACTTTTCCAGTGAACGGGCCGAGGCGGTGTTACAACTGCTGCTCGATGATGAGGAGATCAAGCTGACAATACTTGCTCCGGCCCTTGAGCGTGCCGCTTTTCGCGGCCGTGATGGCAGGCTGCGCCAACGGGCGCGCATTGAAGCGGTTCGTTCGCTTTTGTTGGAGACTGGCGAAAATCCAGCACTGGCGGCCAACGGCGACGAGGCGAGGTAATACTGGACAAATTGCAGCGATTTGCGGCAAACTTGCAGTCATGTCGAAGCAAAAAAAGACTTTCGAAAATCGGGAAAAGCCCAAGCTCTTGGTCTTGCATGGCCCAAACCTTAATCTATTGGGGACGCGCGAGCCAGAGTATTATGGCCGTGTCACCCTGGAGGACATCAATCTTGGGCTGGCACGCCGCGCCGAACTGGCGGGCATTGCGCTGGAGACCTTTCAGAGCAACCACGAGGGGGCGCTGATCGAGCGTGTCCATGTGGCGCTGCAGCAAGGCGTGCGTTACCTGATTATCAATCCTGCCGGGTATACGCATACCAGCATCGCCTTGCGTGACGCATTGGCGGGAACGGGAATCCCTTTCGTAGAAGTCCATCTGTCGAATATCTTCGCCCGCGAGGATTTCCGCCAGCATTCCTATTTTTCCGACTTGGCCCTGGGTGTGATCTCCGGGCTGGGGCATCAGGGCTACTTGCTGGCCCTTGAATATCTGCTTAACAAAATCAATACTGATTAATCCGTTGATCTCGCGGATCGCGGCGCGGTGCTCCGTGGGTGTGCCGAATACAGGGGAAAAGCATGGATTTGCGAAAACTCAAGAAACTGATCGATCTGGTTCAGGAGTCCGGAATTTCTGAGCTGGAGGTCACCGAAGGCGAGGAAAAGGTGCGCATCGTCAAGCAGTACGGCCTACCCGCGTCGATGGCGCAGACCTATACCCTTCCGTTGCGTCCGCAGCCCGAGCCATGACGGCGGAAGAAGAGGAGGAAGAGCCGGAAGGACACGTCGTCAAATCGCCGATGGTCGGCACCTTCTATCGCGCCCCATCGCCCGGTTCTGACGCTTTTGTCGAGGTTGGACAGACGGTCAAGCAGGGGGATACGCTCTGCATCATCGAGGCGATGAAACTACTGAACGAAATCGAGGCCGACGCTTCGGGGACGATCAAGGCCATTCTGGTCGAGAACGGGCAGCCGGTTGAATTCGGTGAACCGCTGTTCGTTATCGTCTGAACATCATGTCCATGTTCGAAAAGATCCTGATCGCAAATCGTGGCGAAATCGCTTTGCGGGTGCAGCGCGCCTGTCGGGAACTGGGCGTCCGGACGGTGGTGGTGCATTCCGAGGCCGACCGGGAAGCGAAATACGTCAGGCTGGCCGATGAATCAGTGTGTATCGGACCGGCGCCCTCTTCGCAAAGTTACCTCAACATTCCGGCCATCATTTCGGCAGCGGAGGTCACCGATGCCCAGGCCATCCATCCAGGCTACGGTTTTCTTTCCGAAAATGCTGATTTTGCCGAGCGGGTCGAATCTTCGGGGTTTGTCTTTATCGGACCGCGGGCCGAGACCATCCGCCTGATGGGCGACAAGGTTTCGGCCAAGGACGCGATGAAGGCAGCTGGGGTTCCCTGTGTTCCGGGGTCGGACGGCGCCTTGCCTGAAGACAACAAGGAAATCATCCGAATCGGCCGGGCCGTCGGTTATCCGGTCATTATCAAGGCGGCCGGTGGGGGTGGTGGCCGGGGAATGCGTGTGGTGCACACTGAAGCCGCTTTGCTGAGTGCGGTGCAGATGACCCGGACCGAGGCCCAGACTGCGTTCGGCAATCCCATGGTGTACATGGAAAAATTCCTGGAAAATCCACGCCACATCGAGATTCAGGTGCTGGCGGACCAGTACCGGAGTGCCGTTTATCTGGGCGAACGCGATTGTTCGATGCAGCGCCGTCACCAGAAGGTGATCGAGGAGGCGCCTGCCCCATTGATTCTGCAGCGCCATATTGCCCGCATCGGCGATCGTTGTGCCGAAGCCTGCCGGCGCATTGGCTACCGGGGCGTCGGAACCTTCGAATTTCTCTATGAAAACAATGAGTTTTACTTCATTGAAATGAATACTCGCCTGCAGGTCGAACACCCGGTGACGGAAATGACGACGGGAATCGATCTGGTGCAGGAACAGATCCGGGTGGCCGCCGGCGAAAAACTGCGCTTCAAACAGCGCGACCTCGTGACTCGGGGCCACGCCATCGAGTGCCGGATCAACGCCGAAGACCCTTTCACCTTTGTGCCTTGCCCTGGGAAAATCAATTCCTACCACCCGCCGGGCAGGCCGGGTATCCGGGTCGATACGCACATCTACCAGGGCTACACGATTCCGCCGCATTACGATTCGATGGTGGCCAAGGTCATTGCCTATGGCGACAACCGGGAGCAGGCCATTCGCCGCATGCGCATCGCCCTTTCTGAAATGAGCATCGATGGCATCAAGACCAATATTGCACTGCATCGGGAATTGATGCACGACGCCAACTTCGTCAAGGGGGGCACCAGCATTCACTATCTGGAACAAAAGCTGGCGCAGAAGAGCGAAGTGATCCAATAGGTGGGGGGATGATGTCCTGGTTGGCGGCCACCCTCCTGACCGATGCGGCGCATGCGGAGTCCTTTTGCGATGCACTGCTGGAAGGGGGTGCTCTGTCTGCCTGCATCGAGGATGCCGATGCCGGAACGCCGCAGGAGCGGCCCCAGTTTGGCGAGCCGGGGTCGGTTCATCAACCGGGCTGGGACTGCTCCAGGATCGTCGCCCTGTTCGAGCCGGACGCCGATATTTCCGGAGCCATTGCTCTGGCTTCGGCGGCGTGTGGCTTGGCGCCACCCCCATTTACCCTGGAAGAGGTGGCTGAGCAAAACTGGGTGCAACTGACACAGTCGCAGTTCGATCCCATCCGGATTTCGGACCGGCTCTGGGTGGTTCCCTCCTGGCACCAATTGCCTGACCCGCAGGCGATCAATCTGATTCTGGATCCGGGTATGGCCTTTGGCACCGGGGCGCATCCCACGACTCGTTTGTGTCTGGAATGGCTGGAGCGCAATGTCACGCCGGGAGCCTCTGTGCTCGACTATGGTTGCGGATCGGGTATTCTGGCGATTGCCGCAGCGCGTCTGGGGGCAGGACGGGTGTGTGGCGTCGATATTGACCCGCACGCTGTTGCCGCCGCCCGACGCAATGCTGAAGCCAATGGCGTCGATGTGGCTTTTGCCGACTCGGCTGAACCGCTGGCCGGAACCTTTGACCTCGTTGTTGCCAATATCCTGGCCAACCCGCTTCGCCTGTTGGCGCCGGCCATTTGCGCTCATCTACGTCCTGGTGCGAAACTAGCGCTCTCGGGGATTCTGAGCGCGCAAGCCGAGGAACTGGCGGCGATTTACTGCCCCTGGCTGGAGCTTGCCGTTGCCGGAACCCAAGAAGGTTGGATTTGTCTTTCTGGGGAGTGTGCCTGATGCGTACCTGCTGCCCGAATTGCGCGACGGTGTTTCGCATCACTGCTGAGCAATTGCGTGTGCGTTTCGGCATGGTCCGTTGCGGCCAGTGTCAGGCGGTCTTTAATGCCTTCGACAGCCTGATTGAAGCCGAATCGCCGGTCGTCGCTGGAGGATCGCCCCCTCCGCAACCGGCACCAGTCGCCGAGGAACCGTCTCTTTCCAGCCTGCCGGATTCGTCCGTGCCTGTTCCTGTCGAACCTTCCGAAATGCGGGAGCCAGGCGCCACGGCGCGTCTCGATCCCATTGATGCGGCTTTGGCGGCCGAGGAAACCCCCGAGGAGTCGACCCGCGCCGCGCGTGAGGCCGGACTGGTGGCGGCGCGCGAACTTTCGGAAACACCAGGGTATGACCGCTGGTCGGCCGGCGCGGTGGAGGCAGGCCCCGGGAGCAGTTTCTTCGTCGATCCTCCCAGGCGGCCACGCTGGCCATTTGTGCTGGCTTTCCTGCTCTTGTCGCTGACGCTTGCAGCTCAGGCGGCTTACTATTTCCGCAGCGATCTGGCAGCGAACTTCCCCGAACTTGTCGGTATTTATCGGACATTGAATATCCCTCTTCCCCTGCCGCGCCAGGTTGATCTTGTCGCCATTGAGGTGTCCGACTTGCAAGCCGACAAGGCGCGCGGGCTGCTTGTCCTGCAAGCCACCCTCAAGAACCGTGCGCGCTTCGATCAGGAATGGCCGTCCCTGGAATTGACCTTGACCGATACCAATGATGAAGTGGTCTCGCGCCGCGTCTTGAAGGCAGCTGACTATCTTCCGTCCAAGGCTGACCCACGCGCTTTTGCTGGCAGCAGTGAGGTCGGTCTCCGGCTCTGGCTTGAATCGAAGCAGGCTGCTGCCGGTTACCGGCTCTTTCTTTTCTACCCCTAATAACCAAGGCGATTCATGTCCATTCTGATTTGCGGCTCTCTTGCCTACGATAACATCATGGTTTTTCCGGATCGCTTCCGGAATCACATCCTGCCGGAGCAGATCCACATCCTCAACGTTGCCTTCCTGGTGCCGGAAATGCGGCGCGAGTACGGCGGCTGCGCCGGCAACATCGCCTACAGCCTCAATTTGCTGGGGGGCGAGGCCCTGATTATGGCGACGGTGGGGGACGATGCGCCGGCCTATCTTGAACGGCTCGACCGCCTTGGCCTGTCGCGGGCGCACGTCCGCCAGGTACCGGGAACCTTTACCGCTCAGGCCTTCATCACCACCGATCTCGACGATAACCAGATCACCGCCTTTCATCCGGGCGCGATGAGTTTTTCCCACCTCAACAAGGTGGAACACGCGACCGGGGCGACGCTCGGCATTGTCGCTCCGGATGGGCGCGAAGGCATGCTGCAGCACGCCCGTGATTTCGCCGCGCGCGGCATTCCGTTTATTTTCGATCCGGGCCAGGGCTTGCCGATGTTCAATGGTGAGGAATTGCTCGAGTTCATGCGGCTGGCCGATTACGCCTGCTTCAACGATTACGAGGCCAAGCTGCTTTCTGAGCGCTGTGGCCGCAGCATTGAGCAACTGGCCGGGGAAGTGGAGGCCCTGGTGGTCACGCGCGGCGGCCTTGGTTCATTGATCTATGCCCAGGGCCGGCAATTCGAAATTCCCTGTGTCGAGGCGGAGCAGGTTGTTGATCCGACCGGTTGCGGCGACGCCTATCGTGCCGGCTTGCTTTTTGGCATTTCCAAAGGTTTTGATTGGCCGAGCACAGGCCGGCTCGCTTCGTTGATGGGCGCGCTCAAGATCGCCCAGCGTGGCGGGCAAAACCATTATTTCGAGCGCGGCCAGATCGAAGAACGCTATCGCCAAACCTTTGGCTCAGCGCTTTTTTGAGGAGCAGTCATGCTTTTTCCCAGAACTCTGTGTTTGGCGGTGTTGGTTGTCCTTGCCCTGGCGGGTTGTGCCAGCAGCAAATCCGGTGCTGCTTATCCGCGCGAGCAGGCAAGGCAGGAAATGGTCGTGCGGACCGGCGTGGTCGAATCTATCCGCATGGTGGCGCTGGAGGGGACGAAATCCGGCGTGGGCGGCGCGGCCGGGGCCGTGATTGGTGGCGTGGCCGGCAGTAATATCGGCGGCGGCCGGGGGCAGATCATCGCCAGCGTGATCGGCGCTGTGCTGGGCGGCATTGCGGGCCATGCCCTCGAGAATGAAACCACCGAAAGACAGGCGATGGAAATCAGCGTGCAACTCGATAGCGGCCCGCTCATCGCCGTCGTTCAGGAAGGAGACCCAGAAGAATTCAAAGCGGGCGACCGGGTCCGTGTCCTTTCCGGGGCCGGCGAAACACGCGTCACGCGCTGATTCAGAGCGAGCGGCCCGAGCACGAGAATCCGGCCATGACTGCGAGAGACCGGTCCCCGGCAGCCCTGCACATTGTTACGTACAATATCCATAAAGGGTTTTCGCAGTTCAACCGGCGCATGATGGTGCATGAATTGCGCGAGCGTTTGCGTCACCTCAACCCCGACTTCGTTTTTTTGCAGGAGGTGCAGGGCCTGCACCTGCGCCATGCCGACCGGCATCACAACTGGCCCGAAACGCCGCAGCACGAATTTTTGGCCGAAGAGGTCTGGCACGCCACCGCCTACGGCCAGAACGTCCTCTATGACCACGGCCATCACGGCAACGCCATCCTGTCGCGTTTTCCGATCCTGCACGCGCATAACCAGGATGTCACCCAACTTAAGTATGAGCGGCGCGGGCTGTTGCATTGTCGCATCCAGCTGCCGGACGCCCGGGTAGTACACTGCGTTTGCGTGCATCTGTCGCTGTTTGGGCGGTCTCGTCGGCGGCAGATGGCAGCGCTGGCCGATTACCTCGATCAGATTGTCGATCCCGATGCCCCGCTCATCATCGCCGGCGATTTCAATGACTGGCGCAATCGCGCCCAGGATTTGCTGGCGGAGCGGCTTGGTCTGATCGAAGTCTTTGGCGGTTGTGCCGGCGCTCCCGTCAAGAGTTTTCCAGCCGTCTTGCCGGTATTCCGCCTGGACCGTATTTACATCCGGGGCTTTCATGTCGAGCAGGTGGCGGTTCATTGCGGGCGGCCCTGGTCGAATCTCTCCGATCATGCGGCTTTGTCGGCGCATCTGGAGCCCGTGGTCCATCGCGCTCCCGATCCGGGCTAGGCGATGGCGGTCGAATTCGTTGCCGGCAACCGGCTGCTCCTGCTCAATTCCAATTCCGAATACGTTCCGGCACTGCTGCGCGCCATTACAGCGGCGCGCTGCGAGATTTTTCTTGAGAGTTACATTTTTGCTGATGACAAGACCGGCCGCCTGGTCGCGGCACGATTGGCAGAAGCGGCGCAGCGCGGCGTCGTCGTGCGCGTATTGGTGGACGGCTTTGGCGCCCGTGACTTTGAACGCGACTTTCTGACCGGATTTTTGGAGGCTGGTGTTCAGGCCATGGTGTATCGTCCCGAGGTGGCGCGTTTCCGGCTGCGCCGCCACCGTCTGCGGCGGCTGCACCGCAAACTGGTGGTGATTGACGGCATCAAGGCCTTTGTCGGTGGCATCAATATCATCGACGACCACAATGCGCCCGTCGGCTTGGGCCCGCGCTTCGATTTTGCGGTTCAGGTCGAAGGGCCGGTCCTGGCCCCCATCCATGCCACGGTCCGGCGCATGTGGGAAAACGTCGCCTGGGTGAATTTCAGGCGCCGGTTTCGCGTCAGCGTTACCACGCTGCCCTCTTGCGGCGCCGTGGGCGAGCAGTTGGTGGCTTTCTTGATTCGGGACAATATCCGTCATCGCTACGATATCGCCAATGCCTATATCGAGGCGATCGAAGCGGCGCGGCGGGAAGTCATCATTGCCAACGCCTATTTCCTGCCCGGGATTCGCTTCCGCCGCGCCCTGGTTGCCGCTGCCCGGCGCGGAGTCCAGGTCAGCGTCCTGCTGCAGGGCAGTACCGATCACACTTTGCTGCGCGATGCAGCACGGGCGCTCTACGGCACGCTGATCGGCAGCGGAGTGAATATTTTCGAATATGTCGGCGGTTTTCTACACGCCAAGGTGGCGGTGATCGACGGTCTCTGGGCAACGGTCGGTTCGTCCAACATCGATCCGATGAGCCTGCTTTTGGCGAAGGAAGCCAATGTCGTCGTGCAGGACCAGCGTTTTGCCGAAACCCTGCGTGAAGCGCTTCTGCAGGCCATTGCGGAGCGGGCGGTGCACCGGCTGGGCGATGACTTGAAAAAAATGCCTTGGTACGTACGCCTGCGCTGCTGGTTGAGCTTTGCCGTGGTACGTTCCTTGATCGGCCTGGCCGGTTATGACCCAGCGCCCTGGCGATCCAGAATCGATGACTTTGATTGAACCAAAAAATTTCGCTGGCGCGGAATAAGGTCAAAACGCCAGTGCGCAAAGGCCCAGCGCCAGATCTCGGCCAGGCTAGCTTCGGCCAGTTCGGAAGGGGGCTGCTGGCCCAGAAAAGCCAGGGCGCTGGTGAGTTCGGCGGCGGCGCGCTCGCGGCGCAGGCCTGGAGCCCGCGTCTGCTTCGACAGTTTCTCGCCTGCGGCATTACACGCTACCGGCAGGTGGGCATAACTGGGCGTCGGCAGGGACAGGCAGCGTTGCAGCCAGATCTGGCGCGGGGTGGAATCGAGCAGATCGGCGCCGCGCACGACGTGCGTGATGCCTTGCGCCGCATCATCGACGACGACGGCCAGTTGATAGGCGTACAGGCCGTCAGCGCGCAACAGGACGAAATCGCCGACGTCTTGTTCTAAACGCTGGGCAATGCGCCCTTGCAAGCGGTCTTCGAAGGCGGTCTCATCACCGGTTGTCCTCAGTCGCCAGGCACGCGCCGTGCTGCCGGCGGGCAGCCCGTTGCGGCAGGTACCGGGATAAACCCGTCCGCCGTCGATGGCGGTGCGCGTGGCGCTGTCACCAATTTCCCGACGCGAGCAGGCGCAAGCGTAGGCCAGCCCGCTTTCCTTGAGCTGCTGCAGGGCTGCGGCATAGGCGTCGAGCCGCTGGCTTTGCCAGACGACTGCGCCATCCCACTCGAAGCCGAAGTCTTCCAGAGTACGCAAAATGCCTTCGGCAGCGCCGGGAGCCGTGCGCGGCGCATCGACGTCCTCCATGCGTACCAGCCACACGCCTTGGTGCGCGCGTGCATCGAGATAGCTGCCGAGTGCTGCCACCAGCGAACCGAAATGAAGTGGCCCGGTCGGCGAAGGGGCAAAACGGCCTCGATAGCTGGGGAACATCAGGAACGGCGCTGTGCGGCGCGGTCGATTTCTTGACGCAGGGCGACGGTGGCCGTGGCTGCATCGGGCTGGCCGCAAATGGCCGAGACGACGGCCACGCCTTGCGCTCCGGCGGTGATGAGGGGCGAGCAGAGGTTCGCTTGGATACCGCCGATGGCCACCGTGGGCAAATGAATGGCACGCCGTAGTTCGGCAAATCCATCCACCCCCAGGGCGGGTGCAGCATCGAGCTTGGTGCGGGTAGGGTAGATCGGGCCGGCGCCGATATAGTCGACCCCTGATAGATCGGAAGCGTCTAGTTGTTCCCGGTTAGCGACGGAAATTCCGAGCAGCTTGCCGGGGCCGAGAAGCCGACGGACGACGTCGGGCGGCAGGTCCTCCTGACCGACGTGGACGCCATCGGCGTCAATCGCCAGTGCCACGTCGATCTGGTCGTTGATGATGAGGGGGACGCCCAGTGGAGCGAGCATTTCCTTGAGCAGTCGAGCGGTTTCGAACCACAGGCGTTTTTTCCAGCGCGGCGCCCGCAATTGAACCATCGTCACGCCGTTTTGCGCGCCGATGCGTGCGGTATCGATCATGCCTTGGGGACCGCTGCACAGGTCGGGATCGAGGATTAGATAAAGTGAGAGGTCGAAGGATATCAAGTCATCTCCAGCAGTTCTTCTGGCGTCAGCAGATAGAGCGCGTCAAGGAAGGCGGGTTTGAACGAGCCAGGACCTTTACTCGCTGCCTGGGCACGCTGGCCGCATATACCGGCCAGGGCGCAGGCGGCTGCCACTGCGTTCAGACGTTTGGGGGCTTGGGCGGTGAAGGCGGCCACCAGCGCTGAGAGCGCGCAGCCCGTGCCGACGACGCGGGTCATCATGGCATGGCCCCAAGGGGTGGCCCAGGTCTGTTCGCCGTCGGTGATGTAGTCGGTTTCGCCGGTGACGGCGACGATGGCGCCGGTGTCGCGCGCCAATTGCCGGGCGGCATCAAGGGCGTCGTTTGACCCGGCTGTGCTGTCCACGCCGCGTACGCTGGTGCGTGATCCAGCCAGGGCAAGAATTTCCGAGGCATTGCCGCGCACTGCGGCCGGGCTGAGGCCAAGCAGTTCTGCGCAAAACGCGCTGCGGTATTGAAGGGCGCCGGCGGCGACCGGATCGAGCGTCCACGGAACGCCGGCGGCATTGGCGGCGAGGACGGCCTGACGCATGACAGTCTCGCGTGCTGGGTAGAGGGTGCCGACATTGACGAGCAGGGCACTGGCCATGGCGGCAAAACTGCTTGCTTCCTCTTCCGCCACGATCATGGCCGGCGAGGCGCCGGCGGCCAGCAGCACATTGGCACTGATTTCCTGCACGACCTCGTTGGTCAATAAATGAACCAGGGGATTGGAGGTGCGCAGACGGCTCAGTTCCCGTGCGATGATGGATAGAGGCAAAACGGCGGGGGCGGACATCAATGCTCCTTGTGTCAAAGAGTGCGCCCGCTCAGGGTTTGGATGAGGGCGTTTTGGATTTTGGCGTTCCGGTGGCCTTGAGTTTGATGACCGCCAGCGAGACGTTATCTCCCATGCCGCCGCAGCGCTGGCGTGCGCGTTGAATCAGTATTTCGCAGGCTTCGTGGGCGGAAAAGGTGGCCAGTACACCGCCCAGTTCGGCATCACTGAAATAGGCCCAAAGACCGTCCGAGCAAAGGAGGAAGCAGTCGCCCTCCGTTAGATCCGTCGCTTCGCCGAACGTCATTTCCGGTGTTTCGTCGCCGCCCAGCGAAGTCAGCAGCACGTTGCGGTGAGGGTGGTTCAGCGCTTCTTCCGGTTTGATTTTTCCGGTGGCGATCAGGTGTTCGACATAGGAGTGGTCGATGCTGCGGAATACCAGCTGGTCGCCTTGATAGCGGTAAAAGCGGCTGTCGCCGGTATGGCCCCAGGTGACCTGCCCCGGCTGCAACACCAGAAGGACGGCGGTACTGTGCGGGTCTTTTTCATTGAGACAGCGCGACGCCTGAATCATGGCGTGCGCTTCCAGGATGCTGTTTTCGATCAGCTTTTGCGGTGAATCCTCGCTCGGTGAAAAATTGGCCAGATTTTCGCGCACGGTATGGAGGACCTGCTCGGCTGCCAGAGCGCCGCCGGTATGCCCCCCCATGCCGTCAGCGACCACGGCGATGGCGACGCCCTTGACTCGGGGGTGCGGCAGGATGGCGACACGATCCTGTTGCTCCTTGCGATCCCCCAAATGTTGCGCAAAACAGGCGTCAACGCCCAGTCCCATGCCCTTTTCTCCAACAGCCTGCTGATGCGAGATTAGCACGAAAGGGCGGTGGGTTGGCAGATGAGACAGCTTGGCAGGCGCAGTGCCAACCCCCGCTGACCGGACATGAATTGGATTGAAGCGGGGTATAATTCGCCACCTTTTAACCCACTGTTTTCATGGATCATTGTCATGCTGGTCTGGTTGGTTGCCCTCTATCTGCTGGTTTCAATCGGGATCGGCCTCTTTGCCGCGACCCGCGTTCATAACACCAAGGACTTCGCCGTTGCCGGCCGCCATTTGCCCCTGCCGGTGGTGATCGCCACGGTCTTTGCTACCTGGTTTGGCGCTGAGGCCGTGTTTGGTGTTTCCGCCACCTTTGTCAAGGAGGGGCTGGGGGGGGTCGTCGCTGATCCTTTTGGCGCTTCGCTGTGCCTGATCATCGCCGGTTTTTTCTTCACGGCGTTTCTCTACAAGCTCAATATCATCACGCTGGGCGACTACTACCGCATGCGCTACAACCGCACGGTTGAGGTGCTGACGACCATCTGCATCGTCATTTCCTATCTGGGGTGGGTGGCGGCGCAAGTCAAGGCGCTTGGCCTGGTGTTTCACGTCGTCACCGACGGTGCCATCTCGCAGAACTGGGGCATGGTGCTGGGAATAGCCATTGTGCTCACCTATACCACTTTCGGCGGCATGCTCTCCGTCGCCATCCTCGACTTCGTCCAGATGCTGATGATTATGGTTGGCCTGCTCTTCATCGGCTGGATCGTCGCCGACAAGATTGGTGGGGTCGCGCCGGTCATTGCGCATGCCAGCCAGGCCGGCAAGCTCGATTTCTTCCCGCCGCCCGACGCTATGCAATGGCTGGCCTTCATCGGCACCGGCATGACCATGATGCTGGGCTCGGTGCCGCAACAGGACGTTTTTCAGCGCATCACTTCGGCCAAGAGCGGCAAGGTGGCGATCTGGGGATCAATCATCGGCGCGATCACCTACTTTTGCTTCGCTTTCATCCCGATGTTCATCGCCTATTCGGCGACCTTGATTGACCCCAACCTCTTTGGGGCCATTCTGGAAAATGATTCACAAATGGTCCTGCCCACCCTGGTCTTGTCCGAGCATGTTCCCTTGCTGGCGCAAGCGCTGTTTTTCGGCGCAGTGCTTTCCGCCATTATGAGCACGGCCTCGGCCACCTTGCTGGCGCCCTCCGTTTCCTTTTCCGAAAACATCCTGCGCGATTTCTTTCCGCACATGACCGACCACGGCGTTTTGCGCGCCATGCGCATTTCGCTCTTCGTTTTTGCGCTCTGTGTTCTGGCGTTTGCCTTGCTCTCCGGTGCCTCCATTTTTCAGATGGTCGAAAATGCCTACAAGATCACGCTGGTCGGTGCCTTTGTTCCGCTTTTTGCCGGGGCGTTCTGGAAACGGGCGAGCACGCAAGGGGCGCTGTTTGCGATTGGCGGTGGAATTGCTTCTTGGCTTTTGATCGAAATTCTCATCGGCGAGGCCAGCGCCGTGCCACCGCAACTCATCGGATTCTGCTGCTCTCTGGCCGGAATGATTCTCGGTTCCTTGTTGCCGCAATGGGTTGGTCGTCCGACGCCCCATGAAGATGTGCACGCCGCGCTGCACCACCGGGCGGCTTCCGAAACCCATCACATCGCCGGGCATGATCGTCTCTGAGGGAGATGTGTCGCCCGCCAATGCGGGCACTGGACAGCGCACCCTGATCCCACCGCTCAAATAGACGTTTGGCGCGCGCCGAAGTGGGCGAGCCCTCTCCTTGTTTGCGCTTGCTGTTTTAGAATATAATTAAAAGCTTATATTCGATCCAAGGAACCAGAATGAAAGCAATCATAATTGGCGGGGTTGCCGGGGGCGCCACGGCGGCAGCCCGCTTGCGGCGCATCGACGAATCCGCCGAGATCGTCATGGTCGAGCGCGGCCCCTACGTCAGTTTTGCCAACTGCGGTTTGCCCTACCATATTTCCGGCGCCATTGCTGAGCGCGAACAGTTGCTGGTGGCCACTGCCGAGCTGTTCCGCGAGCGCTACAAGGTCGACGTGCGCGTGCGCACCGAGGCCATCGCCATCGACCGCGCCGCCAAAACCGTACGCCTGCGCAACCTCGAAACGGGCGCTGAAACGGATGAATCCTATGACCGGCTCCTGCTTTCTCCGGGCGCCGAACCTTTCAAGCCGCAGTTGCCGGGAATCGACGCGCCGCACATTTTCACCCTGCGCAACATTCCCGATCTCGACCGCATTATGGCCCACCTGCGCGAAGCTGCGCCGCGCCGTGCCGTGGTCATCGGTGGTGGCTATATCGGTGTCGAAGTGGCGGAAAACCTGCATGAGCGCGGCCTGTTCACGACTCTGGTCGAGGGCGCTGACCAGATCATCGCGCCGCTCGACGACGACATGGCCGCGATTGTGCATTCCCATTTGCGCGACAAGCATATCGAGTTTTATCTTTCGGACAAGATCCAGCGCTTTGAGGACCGCGGCGATCATACGGTCTGCTACCTCGAAAGCGGCAAGCGGCTGCAAGCGGATATTGTCGTTCTTGCCATTGGCGTCCGTCCGGAAACGACGCTGGCGCGTGGCGCTGGCTTGGAACTGGGGGACAGCGGCGGCATCAAGGTCAATGCCTATTTGCAAACATCGGATGATTCGATTTACGCCGTGGGCGATGCCATTGAAGTCACGCAGACCGTTTCCGGCCAGCCGGCGCTGATTCCGCTGGCCGGCCCGGCCAATCGGCAGGGGCGGTATGCAGCGGACAACATGGTTCTGGGTAACCGGCAGAAGTACAAGGGCACGCTCGGAACTGCGATCCTGAAGGCCTTTGATCTTGCCGCCGCCAGCACTGGTCTCAATGAAAAACAGCTCAGGGCGGCGGGGGTCGAACACCAGTCCATCATCATCCATCCCGGTTCGCATGCTTCCTATTATCCTGGTGCGATGCCGGTCAGTCTGAAGCTGATTTTCAGCCTCACTGATGGCACCATTTTCGGCGCCCAGGCCGTGGGGGCCGATGGCGCCGACAAACGCATCGATGTCATTGCCACGGCCATGCATGCCGGGCTCAAGGTTGCTGACCTGACCGAACTGGAACTCTGCTATGCGCCGCCCTTCGGCTCTGCCAAGGATCCGGTCAATGTGGCGGGCTATGTTGCCAGCAATGTCATCGAAGGCACGCATGAAATCATCAGCTGGCGCGAATTGCAGGCCATCAATCCTGCCGACGTGCAGTTGATCGATGTGCGCAGCGATCAGGAATTCGCGCTGGGTAGCATTCGCGGCGCTCGCAATATCGACCTCAATGTCCTGCGCCAACGCCTCGGTGAACTTGACCCGGAACGGCCGGTCGTCGTCTTCTGCCAGGTTGGCGTGCGCGCCTACCTGGCCTACCGATTGCTCAAACAGCACGGATTCAAGAAGGTGCGCAATTTGACTGGAGGCTACAAAACCTGGTCCTGGGCGGTCGACAAGCAGAGCAATCCGGACATTTTCGATTACGAAAATCTCAAATTGCGCGACCCCGCCGAACTTGACGCCGAACAGAAAGGCGCCTGCCAGTTTTCTCCCGGCCCTGCCGGGCATCACCAGTTGAACGCCGTTGGACTGCAATGTCCGGGTCCGATTATGAAGACCTTCAAAGCGGTGGAAGCGATGGCGGCGGGGGAAGTGCTTGAAATTACCGCCTCTGATCCGGCATTTGGCCGCGACCTCAAAGCCTGGGCTGCCAAGACCGGAAATACCGTGCTTGGCGTCGAAGTCGAAAAAGGGCTAGTCAAGGCGCTGCTCAGGAAGGAGGCGCAGCCATTGGAGCGTTTGCCGGAGGTGCACAGCGCCGCGCCGGCACGCGACAAAACGACGCTGGTGGTTTTTTCGGCCGATCTCGACAAGGTCATGGCCAGCCTGATCATTGCCAACGGCGCGCTGGCGATGGGCAAGCCGGTCTCGCTCTTCTTCACTTTCTGGGGCCTCAATGTTCTGCGCCGGGCAGATGCGCCGCCGGTCAAGAAATCCTTCATGGACACCATGTTCGGCGCCATGATGCCGAACGGCGTGGGCCGGCTCGATTCCATCTCGAAAATGAACTTTGCCGGGTTTGGGGCCAAATTGATCCGCAAGGTCATGCGCGACAAAAAAGTCGATGACGCGGCCACCCTCCTGAAGAATCTGGTCGATGGTGGCGCTCAACTCATCGCCTGTCAGATGTCGATGGACGTCATGGGCATCCAACACGCGGAATTGATCGACGGGGTGGAACTGGGCGGTGTTGCCGCCTTTTTGGGCGAAGCTGAGGAATCCGGAACGACGCTGTTTATCTGAAGACGGCAAAATTGCTGGCATAGAGGTTGTACGCCCGCCGCTGCTTGACCGTACAATGTTGCCGACGTGGGCGCGGTGCTGAACCGCGCCGCTTCTGCGACTTTTTTCGGAAGGACGAACAGTGGTGTACCCCCTCCCGTTTGACGAACTCGAAGCCTTTATGGCGGCGCTGTTTGAATCCATCGGCGTGCCGCCCGAGGATGCCCGCACCTGTGCCGATGTGCTCATCACCTCTGACAAGCGCGGCATTGATTCGCACGGTGTCGGGCGGCTCAAACCGATCTACTACGATCGTATCGTCCATCAGAAGATCCAGCAGCCGGTGACGCAGTTTGAGATCGTCCGCGATCAGGCAGCTACTGCGGTGGTCGACGGCCACCACGGTATGGGCATGGTCATCGGCAAGCGCTGCATGCAAATGGCCATCGAAAAGGCGCGCACCTACGGTTTGGGCATGGTGGTGGCGCGCAATTCCACCCACTACGGCTTTGCCGCCTATTACCCGATGATGGCCTGCCGGGCCGGAATGATCGGTCTGAGCGGTACCAATGCGCGGCCCTCCATTGCGCCGACCTTCGGCGTCGAGAACATGCTGGGCACCAATCCGCTCGTCTTCGCCATCCCGACCGACGAGGAGTTTCCGCTCACCAACGATTACGCCACCTCGATCATACAGCGCGGCAAGATCGAGCAATACGACCGCGAAGGCAAAGCCTGCCCACCGGGTCTTGTCATCGACCGGCAGGGGCAGACCAAGACCGATTCGGCGCAGGTCTTGAAAGATCTGGTCAGTGGCGAGGCGGCACTGACGCCGCTCGGTGGCATCGGCGAGGAAACGGCCGGCTACAAAGGTTATGGCTTTGCGACGGTGGTTGAAGTGCTATCGGCGGCGCTGCAGCAGGGCAACTTCCTCAAACAGTTGAGCGGTATCGGCGAGGATGGCAAGCCGCGTCCTTACGGCCTGGGCCATTTCTTTATGGCCATCGATATCGAACATTTCTGCGATCTGGCCGCCTTCCAGAAAACGACCGGCGACATCCTGCGCGAACTGCGACACTCGCAAAAAGCGCCGGGCGCCGAACGAATCTACACGCCAGGCGAGAAGGAATACCTGGCCTGGCTGGAACGCAAAGACAAGGGTGCGCCAGTCGATGAGGCGCTGCAAAAGCAGCTTGTCACCATGCGTGATGAGCAAGGATTGAAGCAGTTTCGTTTTCCCTTTGAAAAGCCATGATCTTCTGCATCGACAGTGGCAATACGCGGCTCAAATGGGGGCTGCACGACGGTTCCGGCTGGCGGGAACTGGGTGCTGTGCCACAGGCCGAGGTGGTTCAACTGGCGGAAGTGACCAAATGCCTGCCCCGGCCACAGCAAGTGATGGTGGCCAATGTTGCCGGAGAAAACGTGGCGCAGGCCATTGCAGCGGCACTCACCGGCTGGGATGTCTCGCCCTGTTTTGTGCATTCAGAAGCAAAGCGCGCCGGGGTGAGCAATGGTTATATTCATCCGGGGCAATTGGGCGTCGACCGCTGGTGCGCGCTGATCGGGGCGCGTCGGCAAACTAAGGCGCCGATGGTGGTGGTGGGTTGCGGTACGGCGACCACGATCGACACCCTCGATGAAAACGGCCATTTCCTCGGCGGCTTCATTTTGCCCGGCTTCGACTTGATGCGGGCAGCACTGGCAAAGAACACGGCCAATTTGCCTTGGGCGGAAGGGCAATGGTCGGCCTATCCGCGCTGCACCGACGATGCCATCACGAGCGGATGTATCGAGGCGCTGTTGGGCGGTGTGGAACGCGCCTTTGACCGCATTGCAAGTCATCCCGAGGCGACATGCCTGCTCTTCGGCGGCGGTGCCGCGCTGCTGGAGAACTGCCTGCGTTGTCCGCATCGGCGTGCCGACCATCTGGTCCTGGAAGGGCTACGCATTTTGGCGGTTGAAAGATAGGGCAGAGCGGTTCAGAATCCGAACATCCCAAATCCTGGATCGGGAGCCGCTCATGGAACAAATTCTGAACGCCCTGCTCAATTTTGCCCTGTATTTCGGGGTGGCGATTGTGCTCATTGTGGCGTTTCTCGTCCTGTACGCCCTCATTACGCCCTACGATGAGCTGAAGCTGGTGCGCGCCGGCAACACGGCGGCGGCGATCAGCCTTTCCGGCGCGTTGATCGGTATCGTCCTGCCGGTGGCCTTTGCCGTCGTGTCAAGTCACAACATCGTCACCATGTTGCTTTGGGGCGGAGTAGCTTGCGTGGTTCAACTGGTCGTCTTTCTGGTGGCGCGCCTGTTGATGCCGCAATTGAACCAGGACATTCCGGCCGATAGGATCGCTACCGGGATTTTTCTCGCGGCGCTTTCCCTGGGCGTCGGTATCATCAACTCAGCCTGCATTCTCTGAAGGAGCAAGGTCATGGCACTGATGGATTTCATCAAGAAACAATTTATCGACATCCTGCAATGGACCGAGAGCGAGGAGGGCGTTCTGGCCTACCGTTTCCCGATGGCGGACATGGAAATCCAGAACGGCGCCAGCCTGACCGTGCGCGATTCGCAAATGGCCCTGTTCGTCAATGAGGGTCAGGTTGCCGATGTCTTTGCGCCGGGCATGTACAAGCTCGGCACGCAAACCCTGCCGATCCTGACCTACCTGCAAAACTGGGACAAGCTGTTCGAGTCGCCGTTTAAATCCGATCTGTACTTCTACTCGACGCGCGTCCAGTTGGATCGCAAATGGGGCACGCCCAACCCGATTACCATCCGCGACAAGGATTTCGGCATCGTCCGTCTGCGTGCTTTCGGTATTTATTCCTTCCATATTGCCGATCCCAAGATTTTCTACCAGAAAATTTCCGGTACGCGCGAGACCTATACCCGCGACGAACTGGAAGGACAACTCAGGAATACCATCATCGCCAGCATGACCGACATGTTTGGCGAATCCGGAGTGGCCTTCATCGACATGGCCAGCAACCAGGAGGAATTCGGCAAGGCCATGCGCGAGAAGATGACCCCGGTCTTTGCCGATTTTGGACTGGCGCTCGATTCGATGGTGGTGCAGAACATTTCCCTGCCGGAAGAGTTGCAGAAGATCCTCGACCAGAGAATTGGCATGGGCATCATTGGCGACATGAACAAGTTCACCCAGTATCAAGTGGCCACGGCCATTCCGTTGGCGGCGCAAAACGAGGGTGGTGTGGCGGGAATGGGCGTGGGTCTTGGCGCTGGCGTCGGGTTCGGCCAGGTCATGGCGCAGTCCATGGCCGGGGCCATGCAGCCGCAACAGCAGATGGCACCGGCGGCAGCGGCGCCTGCCGCGCCTGTAGCGGCGGCCATGTCGTCCGATGAAGTGGTGGCGGCGATCGAAAAACTGCATGGCCTCTGCGAAAAGGGCATCTTGTCCAAGGAGCAATTTGAGGCCAAGAAGGAAGAGCTTCTAAAGAAACTGGTGTAATTCCGAACTTCCGGGAATATGGCAAAAACCGCTTCCTGTCCTTCCTGCGGCGCGCCGGTTACTTTCAAATCGGCCGCCTCGATCTTTGCCGTCTGCGAATTCTGCCAGAGCACGCTGATCCGCCACGATCAGAAACTCGAAGATATCGGCAAGATGGCGGCGCTGGTCGAAGACCGCTCGCCGCTGCAATTGGGCGCTGAGGGCAAGTGGAACGGCCTGCATTTCGCCCTCATCGGGCGCATCCAGTTGCGCTACAGCCAGGGCTTGTGGAACGAGTGGTTCCTGATGTTCGACGATATGCGCACCGGCTGGTTGTCCGAAGCGGGCGGAGAGTATGTGCTTACCTTCCTGAAGCTGGCCCCCGAGCCCTTGCCTGCTTTTGACCAGGTTCATGTCGGCGAAAACCTGACCCTGCTCGGCCGCAACTGGCAGGTGACCAATATCGAGGACGCCGAATGCATTGCCGGTCAGGGCGAGTTGCCCTTTAAGGTGGGTGCTGGCTACAAGGCGCCGGTCGTCGACCTGCGCGAGGGCGAGCATTTCGCTACCCTCGATTATTCCGAATCGCCACCGCTGCTCTTTGTTGGCACGCCGGTCAAGCTCGATGCGCTGGCGATGACCAACCTGCGCGACCTCACTGCAGGGGGTGCGATTCCCGAAATCAATGTCGAAGCGCAGGTCTTCCGCTGCCCCTCCTGCGGTTCACCGCTGTCGGCGCGCTCCGCCGACATCAAGGCCGTCGGGTGTGCTTCGTGCGGTGCAGTGGTCGATACCAGCGACCGGAATTACCAACTCTTGTCCAAGGCGCTCAATCCGGAAGAGGATCGCTATGCCCCGCACATCGCTATTGGCAACAAGGGCAAACTGGAAGGCAAGCCGGTCGAGGTGATTGGCTTCATGGTCAAACGCCAGATGTGCGATGGAGTGGCCTACGACTGGCGCGAGTATTTATTGGCGGGGGAACAGGGCACTTATCGCTGGCTGACCGAATATAACGGCCACTGGAACGTGGCGGATGTGCTTTCCAAACATCCGCACAGCAGCCGCAAAATCCTCAACGAGTTCAAATACGGCGGCGAAACCTTCAAACACTTCAGCACCTACCAAGGCCGCGTCCTCCAGGTTGTCGGCGAATTCACCTGGCGGGTGCGGCGCGGAGAAACCAGCCAGGTAA
>JAKJFA010000041.1:0-251 GCA_022705135.1 Pseudomonadota bacterium
TGTCTATACAAAGCACGCCCAAAAAGATGCTGGAAAACTTGCTTCTGCCGGACTAAAAGAAAAGGCAAAGTCGTTGCTGGCAATTTTGAGCGAGAACCCGTTCCAAAATCCGCCAGCTTATGAAAAGTTAGTTGGCGACTTGGTTGGCGCCTATTCGCGACGTATCAATATTCAACATCGCTTGGTCTATCAAGTATTGGAAGAGCAACAGGTCGTCAAGGTGCTTAGAATGTGGTCGCACTATGAGTAAC
>JAKJFA010000041.1:272-20192 GCA_022705135.1 Pseudomonadota bacterium
GCCTGTCTGCCGTACCCAAAATCATCCCCGCCGCTTTGCCCGCTCCGGCTTGACCTCTGTTGCAATGCCTGCCGGTTTTTCCAGTTCGCGCATGAAGCGCTTCACCGCTTCTTCGTCCAGTTCCAGGCACTTGCCGCGTTTCAACCTCGGCGGCAAAACAAAGGGGCCATAACGCACCCGGATCAGACGGCTGACCATGCAGTTGACGGCTTCGAACATGCGACGGACTTCGCGGTTACGGCCTTCCGAAATCGTCACCCGATACCAGCGATTGGAGCCTTCGCCACCGCCGTCTTCGAGCGAAGAAAAGGCCGCTGGCCCGTCTTCCAGCTCAACGCCGGCAATCAGTTTCTTTTTCGCTTCATCCGACAATTCGCCCATCACCCGCACAGCGTATTCACGCACCAGCCCGAAACTCGGGTGCATCAGCTTGTTGGCGAGTTCGCCGGAGGTGGTGAAGATCAGCAGGCCGGACGTGTTGAAATCGAGACGACCGACCGTAATCCAGCGTCCGCCACGAATGCGCGGCAAGGCCTCGAAAACCGAAGGGCGGCCGTCCGGATCGTCGCGCGAGACGATTTCGCCTTCCGGCTTGTGGTACATCAGGATGCGCGGTGGGCGGTTGGAGAAATGCAGTGTCACCAGCTTGCCATTGACCTTGACCCGATCGCCCGGCTGTACCAGTTGACCGGTCTGCGCCGTTTCGCCATTGACGTTGATCCGCCCGGCAGCAATCCATTCTTCCATTTCACGCCGCGAACCGATGCCCGCTTCGGCCAGAACCTTGTGCAGGCGCTCCGGCTTGACCTCGACCGGCGCGCCGCGATACCGCGGCCCTTGTCCCTGCCGACCACCGCGCCGGCCGCCTTCCGGCCGCGCCGGTGTTGAAAGGCTCGCATTCCGGCCGGCGCCTCGTCTGGGGCGTGGCGCAGGCGCTTCCTCCAACGCTTCCGGGCTTGAACGGCGCGAGCGTGCCGGCGCCGGCGTGCCCTGAACGGTCGCCGCAGTTTTTTGCGGCCGGCGAAAGGGCGTTTTTTTAGTCGGCATGAATCAGCTCCAGGTTTTGGGCAATGTCCTGCAAGGACGGTAGCTCACTCAGGCTGCGCAGCCCGAGATCGTCGAGAAACTGTTTGGTGGTGGCCAGCAGCGCCGGGCGACCGGGCGTGTCGCGGTGGCCAACGGTATCGACCCAGCCACGCTCTTCCAGCGTCCGGATGACCTGGGCATTGACGGCGACGCCTCGGATTTCCTCGATGTCACCGCGCGTCACCGGCTGCCGGTAAGCGATGATGGCCAGCGTCTCCAGCACGGCGCGCGAATATTTGACCGGCTTTTCCGGATTGAGCCGCACCAGATAAGGGGCGAATTCGGGCCGCGTGCGGTAACGCCAGCCCGAAGCCAGTTGCAGCAATTCGACCGGCCGCTCCGCCGCTTCCTCGCGCAGTTCGTCAAGCAATTTGCGCAGCACTTCGTTCGACAATTCGGCATCGAACATACTTTTCATCTGATGGAGCGTCAGCGGCTCCTGTGCTGTCAGCAGCGCCGCTTCAAGCGCCCGTTTCACCGTGTTCAGTTCCATGGTCTTCCAGTACGGCAAGCGCCGAACGAATATAAAGGGGTGCGAAGGCTTCGGCCTGTGTCACCTCGATCAGTTTCTCACGTGTCAGTTCGAGCAGTGCCAGAAAATGCACGACGACGGCCGGAACGCCCGCCGTCGAATCGAACAAATCCTCAAAACGGACAAAGCCGCCGACCTGCTGCAAATGACGCATGATCAGCCCCATGTGCTCACGCACCGAGAGTTCCTCGCGGTGAATTTTATGATGACTTTTTAATTGGGCTTGGCGCAAAATGGCCTGCCAAGCCACCGCCAGATCCTCTGTCCGCACTTCCGGCAGCGCCCACGTCGCCGTCTTTTCGAGCAGGGTTTCGACCCAGTAGAACTCGCGCCCGGCCTGGCCCATCTCATTGAGCTTCTGGCCGGCCAGCTTCATCTGCTCATATTCCATCAGGCGCCGCACCAGCTCGGCACGCGGATCTTCCGCACCTTCTTCTTCCGTCACCTTGTGGCGCGGCAAAAGCATACGCGACTTGATCTCAATCAACATCGCCGCCATCACCAGATAATCGGCCGCCAGTTCGAGGTTGTGGGCGCGCATGGCGTCGATATAGAGCAGGTACTGCGCCGTCAGCGGCGCCATCGGAATGTCTAGGATGTCGATATCCGCCCTGCGGATCATGTAGAGCAGCAGATCGAGCGGCCCCTCAAAGGCGTCGAGCATAACCTCCAGCGCCTCGGGCGGAATGTAGAGGTCAAGCGGCAACTGCGCCATGGGCTCGCCGTAGATGCGGGCCACAGGCGCCGGCAACGCGATCTCCAGTTGGGCCGTTTCACTCATTTTGCCCCCGGACTGACAAGATCGAGGCTCAGTGGTACTCCAGCCCCATCGCTTCGCGCACATCGCGCATCGTTTCCCGCGCCAGTTCGCGGGCTTTTTCGCAGCCGTCGGCAACGATGCTTTTGACCACCGACGGATCTTCCGCATACTGCTGGGCGCGCTCGCGCATCGGCGCCTGCTCGCGCAGAATGCTGTCGATCACCGGCTGCTTGCAGTCCAGGCAACCAATCCCGGCGGAACGGCAGCCTTGCTGCACCCATTCCTTGCAGCCTTCGTCGGAATACACCTGATGCAGTTGCCAGACCGGGCATTTTTCCGGCTCACCCGGATCGTTGCGCCGTACCCGCGCCGGATCGGTCGGCATGGCGCGCACTTTCTTCTGCACCGACTCAGCCGGCTCGCGCAAGGTGATGGCGTTGTTGTACGACTTGGACATTTTCTGGCCATCCAGCCCCGGCATTTTCGAGGCTTCGGTCAGCAAGGCGCCGGGCTCGGCCAGAATCATCTTGCCGCAGCCTTCGAGATAACCGAACAAACGCTCACGATCCGCCAGCGACAGATGCTGAACTTCGTCGAGCAGGGCGTGCGCCCGCTCAATCGCCGTTTTGTCGCCCTCCTGCTGGAAGCGGGTACGCAGTTCCTCGTAGAGCCGCGCTCTCTTGCCACCCAGTTTTTTCACCGCTTCCCTCGCCTTGTCCTCGAAACCGGGCTCGCGACCGTAGAGGTGATTGAAACGGCGGGCAATTTCGCGCGAGAACTCAATGTGCGGCACCTGATCCTCGCCCACCGGCACCTTGTCGGCGCGGTAAATCAGGATGTCGGCCGCCTGCAGCAGCGGGTAGCCCAAAAAACCGTAGGTAGACAAATCCTTGCTGTCGAGCTTTTCCTGCTGATCCTTGTAGGTCGGCACCCGCTCCAGCCAGCCGAGCGGTGTCATCATCGACAGCAACAAATGCAGTTCAGCGTGCTCGGGTACCTTGGACTGAATGAACAGCGTCGCCTGATTGGGATCGACTCCAGCCGCCAGCCAGTCGGTGACCATGTCCCAGGTATTCTTTTCGATATCGTGCGGATTATCGTATTCAGTGGTCAGGGCATGCCAATCCGCCACGAAGAACAGGCAGGGATATTCGTGCTGCAATTTGACCCAGTTGCGCAATACCCCATGATAGTGGCCAAGATGCAGCGCCCCGGTCGGACGCATGCCGGAAAGAACTCGTTCCGCGTACATGATGTTTTACCTATCCAATTCCAAAAAGGGCCACAATGACCCAAACCAAGGTGCCCACAAGCGGCTGCAGCAGTTTGCCGAGCACGCCCGTAAATAGTAACAGGAGAAGAATCGGAAAGCCCCAGCGCTCCAGACGCGAAAACGGCACCGCTAGCGACATCGGCAACAGGCTGACCGCAATGCGACCACCGTCCAACGGAGGGAGGGGCAACAGATTCAGCACCATCAGGACCAGATTGACCGTCACACCAAGTTTGCTCATCTCCAGCAGCGGCACGGAGAAAAATCCGACCGGCAACATCAAAGTCCATTTCAAAAGCAGCGCCCAGATGAGCGCCATCAGCAGATTGACCGCCGGCCCGGCTGCCGCCACCCAGAGCATATCGCGCTTGGGATGGCGCAAACGGCCGAAATTGACTGGGACCGGCTTGGCATAGCCGAACAGGAAATCCCCCCCGGAAAACAGCAAAATCAGGATCGGGATGACGATGGTTCCGAGCGGATCGATATGGCGCAGGGGATTGAGGCTGATGCGCCCGGCCTGCCAGGCCGTGGGATCGCCAAAATAACGGGCGACATAGCCGTGTGCCGCTTCGTGCAAGGTAATGGCAAACACGACCGGCAAGGCCGAAATCGCCAAGGTCTGGATCATGTTTTCCATCATGCTTCCAGCCCAAGCATCTGGAGATCACCGCGGCCCGCCCGGATCAACTCCGGAACGCCAGTGGTAAGATCAATGACAGTCGTCGGCTCAGTACCGCAAAAACCGCCATCGAGGATAAGATCCACCAGGGCATCGAGCCGATCCTGGATTTCCCAACCCTCGGTGAGCGGCGCCTCATCGCCGGGCAAATGCAAAGTCGTCGTCAGCAAGGGCTCATCCAGTTCCGCCAGCAGCGCCTGCGCCACGCGATGGTTCGGGACGCGCAGGCCGATGGTCTTGCGCTTTGGATGCAGGACGCGCCTGGGCAATTCCTTGGTTCCTTCGAGAATGAAGGTGTAACTCCCCGGTGTCGCGGCCTTCAGCAAGCGGTACTGGGCGTTATCGACGCGGGCATACTGTCCGAGTTGGGAAAGATTGCGGCACATCAGGGTCATGTGATGACGCTCATCGACGCGGCGGATCTCACGGATGCGATCGAGCGCCTCCTTGTCGCCAAGGCGGCAAGCCAAGGCGTAACAGGAGTCGGTTGGAATCACCACGACGCCGCAATTGCGCACGATTTCTGCAGCCTGGGTCAGAAGCCGCGGCTGCGGCGTTTCGGGGTGGATCACCAAGTGCTGTGCCATGCCTCTAGCTCAGAAGGCGCCAAACCGGCTTCAAATCCTCGGGCAGGGCGGCCAGCGCACCCAAGTCGACGTAGCTTTCTTCCGGCCCGTGAAAATCGGAGCCACGCGAGGCGTAAAAACCAAAGTGCCGCGCCAGACGGGCAAAATGCTGGACATGATCGCTGCCGTGACTGCCGCAAACCACCTCCAGCGCCTGGCCGCCCAGGTCCTTGAACTCGGCCAGAAAGGTGCGCATGCCATTGCCGGAAAAACGATAACGACCGGGATGCGCCACCACCGCCACGCCGCCCGCTTCCAAAATCCAGGCAACTGATTCCTCCAGCGTCGCCCAGCGGTGATCGACGTAACCCGGTTTGCCGGGCACCAGGAAATGGTGAAAAATGCTGCAGGTGTCTGGGCAGACGCCGATTTCGACCATGTAGCGCGCAAAATGGGCGCGCGAAATCAGGCTGGGGTTCTCGGCATAGCGCATGGCGCCATCGAAACAGCCTTCAATGCCGACCTCGGCCAGCGAAACGTCCATGCGCCGCGCCCGCTCGATGCGGCCATTGCTGATGCTTTCGAGTCCCGCCTGCAAAACCGGGTTTTTGCCATCAATCCCCAAACCAACGATATGCACGGGGATCCCCTGCCATTCGATGGAGATTTCCACCCCACCGGAGAAGTCGATGCCGCAATCGCGCGCGCAGGCCGCCGCCTCCGCCAGACCACCAACATCGTCGTGATCGGTCAGGGCCAGCCAGGTCACACCGTTGCCCGCCGCGCGCCGCACCAGTTCTTCGGGCGACAGCAGCCCGTCGGAAACGGACGAGTGACAATGAAAATCGAAATTGGCTGGATTCATGGGAGGCAGAGAAAGTCGCGCATCTTATCATGAAGCAGCGGACAGGCTGGATAAGTCCACAACAAATCAGCACCTTGTCCAGATCAGGCAGCCCTGACCCACCCGCATTTCCCCCTCCGGCAAAGCCAGGGACGGATGCCGATCCGGCCGGGCGGACCGCAGTTGACGAACAAATTCGTCCAGCCGGGCAGCCACCGGCACCTGCCAGCCCAGCTGGCGCAACCGCCAGCGCAATAGATTGTTCAGACGGGCCGCCGAAAGGCGCCGCGCTGCCGCCAGCCGCAACCCCCCGGCGGCGGCGCAGATCTGCCAGTCCATTTCAGCAAGATCATCAAGCAAACCCTGGGCCTCGGCAAAATGGCCGGCGGCCCGCGCCAGCGCCCGAGAAGCCCCAGGAAAACGCGCCTCCAGACCAGGCATCACCTGATGACGCAAGAAATTGCGGGAAAACGCCGTGTCGTCATTGCTCTCGTCCTCGACCCAGACAAGCTGGTTGTGCCGTGCGTAGGCCTCGATCTCTTGCGGCGCGACCTCGAGCAGCGGCCGCAACAGACGCACCCCGGCCAGATCACGCTCGACCGGCATGGACGCCGCCCCGGTCAGGCCGCTGCCACGCAGCAGATTGAACAGCAGGGTCTCGGCCTGGTCGCCGCGATGATGCGCCAGCAAGACGGCCTGCGCCGGACAGGCGGCAAATGCCCGATAACGCGCCCTTCTCGCCGCCGCCTCCAATCCCAGCCCGGCGCCGCGTTCGACCTGCACCTGCACGACGGAAAAGGTCACGTTCCATTCCGCGCATAGACGCCGGCAATGCGCCACCCAATCGTCCGCACGGGGCGAAAGGCCGTGGTGAACATGCATCGCCATCAGCGGGTTAGCAAGGCCAAGGCGTGAAAGGGCATGCAGCAGAACGACCGAATCCCGTCCTCCGGAAAAGCCGACACACAAGGTTCCGGTAAGTTCGCTCCGGGCCGCAAAAAACCGGCCGAGATGAGCCGTCAGGTCAATGGGGGGCCAGCTCTTTGAAGCGGCCATAACTCATCAGGCGTTCGTAGCGGGCTTCCAGCAGGCGGTCGATCGGCTGGCTGGTCAGTTGCCGGAGCGAATCCTGCAGGGTTTTGTGCAGGTTCTGGGCCATTTCGGCATGGTCTCGGTGCGCCCCGCCCAGCGGCTCATTGACGATCTTGTCAACCAGGCCCAGCGACTTCAGGCGATGCGCCGTGATGCCCATAGTCTCGGCCGCTTCCGGCGCTTTTTCGGCGCTTTTCCACAAAATCGAGGCGCATCCTTCGGGCGAAATCACCGAGTAGGTCGAGTATTGCAGCATCTGCAGGCAATCGCCGACCGCGATGGCCAGAGCGCCGCCCGAACCGCCTTCGCCAATGACCGTCACCAGGATGGGCACCTTGAGCCCGGCCATGACGTAGAGATTGCGGCCGATCGCCTCGGATTGGCCGCGTTCCTCGGCATCGATTCCCGGATAGGCTCCCGGGGTATCGACGAAAGTCATCACCGGGATACCGAATTTTTCCGCCAGCCGCATCAGACGCAGCGCCTTGCGGTACCCCTCCGGACGCGGCATGCCGAAGTTGCGGAACATCCGCTCCTTGGCATCGCGTCCCTTCTGGTGCCCGATCACCATGACCGGCTGGCCGTTGAAGCGGGCCATGCCGCCGACAATCGCCTTGTCGTCGGCAAAGGCACGATCGCCGTGCAATTCTTCAAAATCGGTGAACATGCGCTGAATGTAGTCCAGCGTATAGGGGCGCTGCGCATGCCGCGCCACCTGGGCAATCTGCCAGGGCGTCAGTTTGGCGTAGATGTCGCGTGTCAGTTGAGCGCTCTTTTTTTCCAGGCGGGCGATTTCATCCGAAATGTCGACCGCCGAATCGTCCTGCACAAAGCGCAACTCCTCGATCTTCGCTTCGAGTTCAGCAATGGGCTGTTCAAATTCAAGAAAGCTGATTTTCATAAACCCTTCCGGCTTCGGTTCGGCATATTCTACTATCAACCTTAAAACCGTAGTTGGGCGCTTTTATGAGCAGGGTTGGCGGGGCGCAGGTCGCGACGCGAGGACGCGGCAGGGCCATTCCCTGCAAGGACGAGCAACAAAGGACTGCGCCCCGCCAGCCGTGCACATGGGAACGCAGCGGGATCACCTGGTGAATGAAACACATCAGAACCAGAATGCTATGTTCATCCAGCTTCCCCAAAGGCACAGAGCGTTCGACTGCGGTTTTAAGGTTCAATAGAGGACAGGCAGCGGGTCAAGGCTGCGCCAGAGGTACCAGGTCGCCACGCTCCGCCAAGGCCGCCAGCGCTCACCAAACTGCGTCAGAACCCGCCGGCTCTGCTTCTCCCCGGCGAAATAGTGCTGCGCAATGGCGCGTTGCAGCCCGATATCGTCGAGCGGGAAGACATCCGGACGCAACAGATTGAAGATGAGAAACATTTCCGCCGTCCATCGACCAATGCCGCGCACATCGCACAGTTCGGCAATGACCGATTCGTCGTCCATTTCCCGCCAGCGTTCGGGAAGGATGCGGCCGTTTTGAAAATGCACGGCGAGATCGACCAAGTATCCGATCTTGCGCTGTGACAAACCGCAACCAGCCAGACCCGCTTCGCCAGCGCGCGCCACGGAATCCACCGTC
Source organism: Pseudomonadota bacterium (assembly GCA_022705135.1). Classification (GTDB taxonomy): domain Bacteria; phylum Pseudomonadota; class Gammaproteobacteria; order Burkholderiales; family Rhodocyclaceae; genus UBA1934. Next base: position 8,691 of record JAKJFA010000041.1, read on the forward strand.
ACCTCGCCCACCGCCGTCAAACAGCGGTTCCAGACCGCATCCGCCGCCCGCACCGAAATCTGCTGACCGACAATGGAGCGCGCCAAAGTGGCAAAAGGATCGCCGCGTGAAATCAGGCCCGCATCGGCATGGCGCGCCACCAAAGCAGCCATGACACGATCGTCATGTTCCAATTGACGCACCGCTTTTTGCCAATAATCCGGAATCATGCTGAATTCCCCTTCTCGCTTCTCATATTGACTGATACGATTGCACCATATTATTGCTCTGTCGCCCCGTTGCCATGACGTCCACACACCTGTTTATTCACCCCTTTCTGAATCGGGAAGAACGTTGGGGCGGACTCGCCGTTTCCGCTTCGGGCTCCTGCCAGGAGTTGGAGGAAGCTGCACACTGCCTACAGCGGGAAGCCAAGGATACCCTGATCGGCCGTTCACTGCCCTGGTTCATTCCATCCGAAATTGCCATCGGCAATGAGGCGTTTGCCCTCCATCCAGGCGGCGAAGCCGTTTTCCTCATCCGTCAGCCCGAGGACGCCGACAGCGCGGCGCAAGAATATCAAACATCAGTTGAGGCAATTTGTACCTCCAGCGCCAAAGCCGGTCTCATCCTCAATCCCAACCTCAAACCGCCAACCGAAGGGCCGAAATGGGATTATCTGGTCCTCGAAACGAGCCTGGCCCGTGTCCTGACCCCGATCAAGCTCCTCGTACTGGCAACGCAGTCGAAATTGATGTTCACCGGGGTCAAAACCCGCATTGATTTCGAATGGGCGCTGGCCAACCAGGCTGCCCTGGTCGACGCGGAATTCCTCATTCACCGCGACCGGCGGGTCAACAAGCCGGATGTGTTGCGCATGCATGTCCTGCAATTGCTGTCGCTCCTGACCCAGGACGCCGAGACCCGCGAGCTGGAGCAGATTTTCCGGCAGGAGCCCAAGCTTTCCTACAGCCTGCTTCGCCTGGTCAATTCCGCCGCGCTTAGCCTGCATACGACCGTCACCAGTTTCTCGCATGCCATTACCCTGCTCGGCCGCCGCCAATTGCAGCGCTGGCTCCAACTCCTCGTCTATGCCAGACAGGATGAGGATGACCAGCCCAATCCCTTGCTACAGTGGGCGGCTCTGCGCGGCAGACTGATGGAACTGGCGTTCCAGCAAATCAACCCGGCACCGCAACTGGCCATCTCTCCGGACTGCGCCTACATGACCGGCATTTTCTCTCTGCTCTACGTGCTGCTCAATCTGCCAATGGAGGAGATCATCGCCCAGCTTCCCATCCCGGCAACCGTCAAGCTGGCGCTGACTGAGCGCGCCGGTCCGCTGGGCGACCTGCTCTGCGCCATCGAGGCGGCGGAAGTCCGCAAACACGCGCTTGCCAGCGAGATTCTGGGCAATCTCGGAATCTCCGGCACGGGCTATGTCCAGGCCCAGCTTGCCGCCCTCGACTGGGGCCACAAGGTCACGCTGCCGCTGTCCTAATCTCCCCTGCAGTAGGGGTTGTAGCGGCGTTCCTCGCCCAGGGTGGACATCGGGCCGTGTCCGGAAATGAAGCGGACGTCGTCTCCAAGCGGGAAAAGCTTTTCGCGAATGGAACGGATCAAGGCGTCGTAGTCGCCGCGCGGAAAATCAGTCCGGCCGATGGAGCCCTGAAACAGGACATCCCCCACCTGCAGGAGCTTGTCCGGCGCGTGGTAAAAGACGACGTGGCCCGGAGTATGGCCGGGGCAGTGCAGCACTTCGAGTTCCACTTCGCCGAAATTGACCTTGTCCCCGTCCTCCAGCCAACGATCCGGCTCAAAAGCGCGAACACCGGCAAGACCGAACATGCGACTTTGATTTTCCATGCCTTCGATCCAGAAGCGGTCCGCCTCGTGCGGCCCCTCGATCGGTACTCCGCCCAGACGTTCGGCCAATTCGGCCACCCCGCCGGCATGGTCGATATGGCCATGTGTCACCAGCACCTTGACGATCTGGAGTTTTTCCCGCTCGGCCGTCCTCAGGATGCGGTCCAGATCACCGCCTGGATCGATAACAGCCGCCTGCAGCGTCTTTTCACACCAGAATAAGGTGCAATTCTGTTCAAAGGGAGTCACCGGGACGATGGCGTAGCGCATGTATTTTTTGCGAAAAATGAAATGGCGCGGATTATCGCATGCAAAAAATGCTTGCTGAAATCGAGAATGCACGTTTATATTGGAAGAGCAATATAAAACATGGGGTTATAGCCATTTTTTCAGATCAAACACGAAGATGATCGAACGTCCGCTGCAAGGCATCGAGCCGTGGGTCACGCTGTTCAGCGAGAGCAGTCTGCCCATACTGCGCCATACCCGCCGCCAGTTGGAGGAAATGGAAGCCAACAAGGAGGCCCTGGCGGCGCGGGAGCTGTCGCTCGTCGTCCTGCAGGATCCGATCCTGTCCGTCCGCGTTCTGGCTTACATCCAGACCCAGCGCGGCCGCCACCTGCAAAACGACATCACCACCATCGGCAGCGCCATCATGATGTCGGGGGTCGAACCCTTTTTCAACCGTTTCCGCGACCTGCCGACCATCGAGAATGCCCTGAAAGAGGCTCCGCCCCAAGCCTGGCTGGGGGTCATGCAAGTCATCCGCCGTGCCCAGCGCGCCGGCGAATACGCCTACGACTGGGCCGTCTGGCGGCATGACATCAACGCCGAAGAAGTCCGTCTGGCGGCGTTGTTGCATGACCTGAGCGAAATCCTGCTCTGGTGTTTCGCCCCCAAGCTCGCCATGGACATCCGCCGTCTCCTGGCCGAAAACAAGGGCATGCGCAGCACCACGGCGCAAGAACAGATTCTGGGGTTCTCCTTGCAAGAACTGCAGCTTCTGCTCTGCCAGAACTGGCACCTGCCTGATCTCCTCAGCAAGCTGATTGACGACGCCCATGCCGATTTGCCACGCTGCAAGAATGTCAGCCTCGCCGTCCGCCTCGCGCGGCACTCGGCGAACGGCTGGAATGATCCTGCCCTGCCGGACGATTACGCCGAAATCGGCGAACTCCTGCATCTCTCGCCAGAAACCGTCATGCAGCGCGTCGGCGCCCCGCCCGAACTCCTCAAGAGCCCGGCGGAGATGCCGGCTTCACCATTGGAACAGCCGGAATCACCCGAAGCGCAATAACTCAGCCTGGCCGCGCGGATTAACAGGCTGCTGAAAAATCAAGACAAACGCGCTTCCAGCGCCTCCCAACGCTCCAGCAGTCGCAGCAGTTCGGTATCGATCGCCGCCAGCCGGTTCGAGTATTCCTGCGCCTTGGCAGGGTCAGACCGGTACAGCGCCGGGTCTTCCAAACGGGCCACCAGATCCCGTTGTTCCGCTTCAAGCGCGGCCATATGATCGGGCAAAGCCTCCAGTTCGCGCCCTTCCTTCCACGTCAGCCCGGCGCTTTTCGCTCGTTCCGGTCCTTTTTTTCGATTTGACACTGGCTTGGCCGCAGATTCCTCCAATTCCTGCGCCTGACCGACTTGCCAGCGCGACCAATCGCTGTAGCCGCCGGCAAACTCGCGCCAGACACCCCCTCCCTCGGCCACGATGGTCTGCGTCACGACGTTGTCGAGAAAGGCCCGGTCATGGCTGACCAGAAAAAGGGTTCCGGCAAAATCCTGCAGCAATTGTTCAAGCAACTCAAGGGTTTCAATGTCCAGATCGTTGGTCGGTTCGTCCAGCACCAGGACATTGGCCGGCCGCGCAAACAGGCGGGCCAGCAACAAACGGTTGCGCTCGCCACCGGACAGGGACTTGACCGGCGAGCGCGCCCGTTCCGGCGCGAAGAGAAAATCGCCGAGATAGCCAATCACATGCTTTCGCACACCGGCAATGTCGACATAATCCGAGCCGGGTGAAATCACATCCGCCAGCTTGGCCTCGGGATCAAGCTGGGCGCGGAACTGGTCGAAGTAGGCGATCTCCAGCTTGCTGCCGCGCCGCACCGACCCCTCGTCCGGCGCCAATTCGCCCAGAATCAGGCGCAACAAGGTCGTTTTCCCGGCACCATTGGGGCCGATCAGGCCGATCTTGTCGCCGCGCTGAACGCGGGCCGAGAAATCACGCACCACCACCTTGTCGCCAAACCGTTTGCTCACCCCCTTCAGTTCAGCCACCAGTTGCCCGCTCTTGTCGCCAGCGTCGAGTTGTAAATGCACCTTGCCCAAACGCTCACGGCGCACAGCGCGCTCGGCCCGCAGCCGATCCAGACGCTGGACACGAAACACAGCGCGGGTACGCCGTGCCTCGACCCCTTTGCGGATCCAGACCTCCTCCTCTTTGAGCACTTTGTCAAAGCGCGCCGCCGCCAAAGCCTCGTCTTGCAGCAACTTCTCCTTAATGCACTGATAATCGGCAAAATTGCCATTAAAACTCATTAATTTGCCGCGATCGAGTTCAATGATGCGCGTTGCCACCCGATCCAGAAAACGCCGGTCGTGCGTCACAAACAACAAGGTGGTCGCCGATTCAATCAGCAGATGTTCCAGCCATTCGATCGCGGCGATGTCGAGATGATTGGTCGGCTCATCAAGCAACAAGACTTCGGGCGCGGCCACCAGCGCCTGCGCCAAGGCCAGCCGTTTCTTCTGGCCGCCGGAAAGCGTGCCAACCGGAGCCTCGGCATCGAGACCAAAGCGCTCGATGGCGCGTTCGGCCTGTGAACGCCACGACCAAGCCCCCAGCACCTCCAGTTCGTGCTGCAAACCTTCCAGTTGATGAAGCAAGGCCTGGTGGTCGGCGGGCTGCGTCGCCAGTTGGTGCGACACACCGTGGTACTCGGCCAGTAGACGCGATGTCTGGCCCAAGCCCGCCACCACGGCCTCGAACACGGTCTGCCCGGCATCAAACGGCGGCTCCTGCGGCACATGGCGGATGCGGATTCCCGGCTGCGTCCACATCCGGCCTTCGTCAAGCAGCTTTTGCCCAGCCAACACCGCCAGGAGCGATGACTTGCCCGTTCCGTTGCGCCCGATGAGCGCCACCCGCTCGCCAGGGTCGATCTGTAAATCAACATGATCCAGCAGCGGCACATGCCCGAAAGCAAGCGAAGCATCGGAAAGAATAAGGTAGGGCATGCCGTGCACCCAAAATTGAACCGGGGTGCGATTCTACCTCGGCCAGACACACTCCACCCAGGCGCAATATTGTGGCATCCTGAGATTCTAGTCACATCCACCGGTTCCGCCGTGCCCGATCCAACCGTTTCGCTGTGCCGCCATCCCGCCCATCCCTGCCCGGAAATCGAAGGCATCGAGGTTCTCATCGCCCGTTCCGACGCGCATGGCTTGTCGCTGATCTATCAAGTACATGGCCACATTAACCGTCTTGCCCTTCCTGCCCGGCGCAAACCCGCCTGTTCCGAAGGCTTGTGGAAACACACCTGTTTCGAGGCCTTCATCGCCATTGAAGGCCAGCGCGCCTACCAGGAATTCAATTTCTCACCCTCGGGAGAATGGGCGCATTACGCCTTTTCAGCCTATCGGCGGCGTACCGGAGGACTGCGCCCCTCGCCTGCGCCCGACACCGCCATCCATCATTCCCCCACCTGCCTGGAATTTCGGGCAAGCCTTGGCGCTGAACTCCTGCCCTCCGGACACAGCCGCGTTGCCCTGCGGCTTGGCCTGTCCGCCGTGCTCGAAACGGTGGATGGCGCCCATTCCTTCTGGGCACTGTCCCACCCATGCCCGCAACCCGATTTCCACCGACGCGCCTCCTTTCTGATCTCACTCTCCAGCCTTTGAAATGACCTCCTCTCCCAGTTTCGGAATCGACCGCCTGCTGGCGGAACCTGAGCTCCGGCGTCCCCTTGCCGGGCGTCGGGTAGCTCTGCTCGCTCATCCCGCCTCGGTGACCCGTGACCTCACGCATAGTCTCGATGCCCTCGCCGCCTTGCCCGGACTCAAATTGACTGCTGCTTTTGGCCCGCAACACGGGCTACGTGGCGACAAACAGGACAACATGATCGAATCGCCCAATTTTGTCGATCCGCTGCACGGCATTCCGGTGTTCAGCCTCTACGGCGAAGTGCGGCGGCCAACTCCGGCCATGATGGATACCTTCGACGTGCTGCTGGTTGATCTGCAGGATCTTGGCTGCCGCATCTACACCTTCATCACCACCCTGCGCTATGTGCTGGAAGCGGCGGCGCAGCACGGCAAACCGGTATGGATTCTGGACCGCCCCAACCCGGCTGGCCGGCCAGTGGAAGGCCTGAAACTACGGGAAGGCTGGGAAAGCTTTGTCGGCGCCGGCCCGCTGCCGATGCGCCACGGCCTGACCTTGGGCGAACTGGCACGCTGGTTCATCACCACCGGCAACATCGACGTCGACTGCCAGGTCATCGCCATGCAGGGCTGGCAGCCGGAACAGGCTCCCGGCTACGGCTGGCCGCTCGGCACGCGCACCTGGATCAATCCCAGCCCGAACGCCCCCAACCTGTTCATGGCGCGCGCCTATGCCGGCACCGTCCTGCTGGAAGGCACGACGCTCTCCGAAGGCCGTGGCACCACCCGGCCACTTGAACTGTTCGGCGCGCCCGACCTCAACGCCCAGGCTTTGCTGGAGGAAATGCAGAAGCTGGCGCCACACTGGCTGGCCGGCTGCCGCCTGCGCACCTGCTGGTTCGAGCCAACCTTCCATAAACATGCAGGCAAGCTTTGCAACGGTCTCTTCATCCATGTCGAGGACGGCAGTTACGACCATGCCGCGTTCCGCCCCTGGCACCTGCAGGCGCTCGCCTTCAAGGCATTGCGCCGCCTGCAGCCCGATTATCCGCTGTGGCGCGATTTTGCCTACGAGTACGAACATGACCGCCTGGCCATTGACCTGATCAACGGCTCGCCCCTGCTGCGTGAATGGGTCGACGATGCTGCCGCCACGCCTGCCGAGCTTGACGCCCTTGTTCAGCCGGACGAAGCCGCCTGGGAGGAGGAACGCGGCGACTTCCTCCTTTACTCCGGGGCGCGCCCATGAAATTCCTTCTCGCCTTGCTTGTTGCCGGTCTGCCGCTTTTCGGCATCGCCGCCGCTCCGGCATCAAAACCGGCTGTTTCCGCAAGAACCGCCATACCCGCCAGCGAAACCCTGGAAAAAGAATTGCAAGGCCTGACCTGGCCGCAATTCAAGTTCGTCGTCAACGCCGTCCCCAAGCTCAAAGCCAAGGTCGACGGCTATGGCAAAGCAGGCTGGCACTATGTCCGCAGCCGCTATCAGACCTATGGCTGGAAGAAAAGCATCGACAAATTCAGCCCGCAGGAAAAAAAGCAGCTTGCCGACCTGATCCGACAAGCCAAACAGCAGTAACGCGCACAAAAAAAGCGGGAGGGCATGCACCCTCCCGCTTTGCTGCTTCCCGGCATTTCGCGCCGGAATCAGGCGGGTTTTGTCGCTTTGAGTTTTTCCAGCGCCTCGCCTTCGCTCACATAGATGTGCGGCGCCACACCGCGAGCCTCAAGATTCTTGCCCAGGCGCGCGCGCATGAAGGAGCTGGTCGTATAACGCGTCACATGCGCGTAGCACTTGCTAACGACATCACGCACCATATCGAAATATGCCTCGGCAAGCTCCGGTTCAATTTCGAAATTATCGTAATTAACCACGGTAAAGACGCGCTGCGGCGCGCTGCCGGCGATGCCGGCGACCAAGCCGCGGATTTTCTCGATCTGTTCGAGGCTGCGCACATGCAAACCCTCAAAATTGAGGAAGAGGGTGTTGCTTTCCTTGTCGTAGTTGAAGCGGCTCTCGAGCGGCAGCGCCAGCATGTCCTGACGCAGCCCCATCGCTTCGGTGCGGAAAATGCGCGGATCCATCACGCCAAGATTGGGGCTGATCTGCGGCTTGAACGTCATATTCGCCAGAATGTCCTTCTCGAGATCCATACCCGGGGCGATTTCGATCAGCTCGATTCCATCCTTGACCAGCCTGAAAACACAGCGCTCGGTAACGTACAGAATCTGCTGGCCGCTCTGCGCAGCAACCGGCCCGGAGAAAGTGCGGTGCTCGACCTCATCGATGAACTTCTTCGTCCCCCCTTCCTTGACGATGCGCAGCTTGGCGTCTTCGACCATGATTTCGAGGTCGCCGGCCGTAAACGTGCCGACAAAAACGACTTTCTTGGCATTCTGGCTGATGTTGATGAAGCCGCCGGCGCCAGCCAGGCGGGGACCGAACTTGGAGACGTTGAGGTTGCCCTGTTTGTCCGCTTGCGCCAGGCCAAGGAAGGCAATATCCAGACCACCCCCATCATAAAAGTCAAACTGATAAGGCTGGTCAATAATCGCCTGAGTATTGGTAGCCGCGCCAAAATTGAGTCCGCCCGCCGGAATTCCGCCCACAACGCCAGGTTCTGCCGTCAGCGTCATCAAGTCGGTCACGCCTTCCTCAGCGGCGACTGCGGCAACACCTTCCGGAACGCCGATCCCGAGATTGACCACACTATTGGCCATCAACTCAAAAGCGGCACGGCGCGCGATGATTTTGCGTTCGTTCATCTCCATCGGCGCAATGGAAGACATCGGCACCTTGAGTTCGCCGGCAAAGGCCGGACTATAATGCTCGATGAAGGTCTGCATCTGGTATTCGGGCTTTTCCGCCACCACGACGCAATCGACCAGAATGCCTGGAATTTTGACCTGGCGCGGATTGAGCGTGCCGCGTTCGGCGATGCGCTCGACCTGGACGATGACGATGCCGCCAGAATTATGGGCGGCGGTGGCGATGGCCAGCGCTTCCAGCGTCAGCGCTTCCTTTTCCATGGTGATGTTGCCGTCCGGATCGGCCGTAGTACCGCGAACGATGCCGACATTGACTGGAATGGCTTTGTATTGCAGATATTCCTTGCCGTCGATCTCAACCAGCTTGACCAGGTCCTCAGTCGTGATCTTGTTGATCTTGCCGCCACCGAACCGCGGATCGACAAAAGTACCCAGGCCAACCCGAGAGATCTGCACCGGTTTTTTAGCGGCGATGTCGCGGAACAACTGGCTGATCACCCCTTGCGGGAAATTGTAGCCCTCAATCTTGTCGGCGAAGGCCAGCTTTTGCAGCTTCGGCACCAGACCCCAATGGCCGCCAACAACGCGCTTGACCAGTCCATCGTGGCCGAAGTGGTTGAGGCCGCGCTCCTTACCGTCGCCCTGGCCGGCCGCATACAACAGGGTCAGGTTACGCGGCGAACCGGCCGGCACAAGCGGGTCTTCACCAAGAAAACGCTTTTCCAGCGCGACCGCAATATTTTCGGCAAAGCCAATGCCGACAAAACCGCCCGTGGCAACAACATCCCCGTCACGGATCAGGCGAACAGCCTCGGCCGCACTGACGATCTTGCTGCGCGTGGAACTGACCGGCTTGCTCATGTAACTCTTGACATGCACTTCTTCCATGTTTTTCCCCTTTATTTAAAAAATAGAACGACTTGTGATGACGATTTACTGATGGCTTTGGAATTCTTTCGCGCTTCGTTCAGGCCTATCGACCGTTGTTAGCCCTCTGGAAAGGAGGCCGCCAGCGCGCGCCGATGCTGGGCAACAAGAGAAGCGATGACACAGGAGGCGACCCGGCTCTCGGCCGTATCGGCTCGACTGGTCAGGATGATCGGCACCTTGGCGCCGAGGACGATGCCGGCGCTGAGCGCACCCGCCAGATATTCGAGTTGCTTGGCCAGCATGTTGCCGGATTCCAGGTTCGGAACAACGAGGATCTCGGCCTGCCCCGCCACCACCGACCGAATGCCCTTGATCGTTGCCGCCAGCAAGGAAACCGCATTGTCGAAGGCCAGGGGACCATCCAGCACTCCGCCCTTGATCTGGCCACGATCGGCCATCTTGCACAAGGCGGCGGCATCGAGTGTAGAGGGTATTTTGGGATTGACCGTCTCCACCGCCGAAAGAATGGCCACCTTGGGCTCGGGAATTCCCAAGGCATGCGCCAGATCAATGGCGTTCTGAGTGATATCGACCTTTTCCTCGAGACCGGGCGCGATATTGACCGCGGCATCGGTAATGAGCAGCGGTCCCGGATAGGTCGGCACGTCCATGACGAAAACGTGGCTGATGCGGCGCTGGGTCCGTAGACCGCTGCTACCGGACACGACCTCGGCCAATAACTCGTCGGTATGCAAGCTGCCCTTCATCAAGGCCTCGGCATCGCCGCTGCGCGCCAGCGAAACAGCGACCGCCGCCGCGTCGCGGCCGTGCATGGCATGAACGACGCGAATGCGCGACAGGTCGAGCTGGTTCTCCTCTGCCAACGCGCGGATTCTTTCTTCCGGGCCAACCAGGACAGGCTCGATGATGCCGGCCTCCCAAGCCTGCACCGGGCCGCGCAAGGACTCGCTGTCACAGGGATACGCCACCGCGACCTTGATTGGCGCCAGATCACGCACCCGCGCTTTCAGGCGGTTCAGACGCTCGATCTTGTCGTCGATGCGGATATCGGGCAACTCAATGCGTTGCAGGCGCTGAATTTTCTGGCTGGGTGCAAGCACTTCGGCCGTGCCGTTCACTGTCTGCAGCCCGTCCTGATTGACGCAGACGCAATCGAGCAGAATGTGGCGGTTGTGCTCGAATTTCTTCTTGACGGTGACCGTCACCGTCAGGCTATCGCCCAGCACCACCGGACGGGAAAAATGGAGCGACTGGTCGATCAGGATAGTGCCTGGGCCGGGCAACTGGGTGCCCAGAACGGTGGAAATCAGTGAGCCGCTCCACATGCCGTGGGCCATCACCTGGCGCTGCCCACCCCCCTCGGCCGACGAGGGATCGAGAACTGCGGGATTGACGTCCCCGGTCATGATGGCAAAAATCTTGACGTCTTCCGCCTGCAGCGTCCGCTTCAGGGTCGACGTGTCCCCGACGTGAATTTCGTCGAAGGTTCGGTTCACGAGATAGCGTTCCTTGGCGATGACGGACTCCTTGCGGATGGGTACGGCGTTTCGCAGCGCATTATGATCCTACTCCGGCCCTGTCTTTGCAAGACGCGGGTGCACAATTTGCGGCGCTCCGGATGCATCACGCATTCCGTGGCGCAAGGGAAAACAAGAAGGCCGAGACGCTCTTTCGGCGGATCAAGCCTTAGCGGAGGACTGGCGGTAGACCAACACCGGAATGTCCGAATGGGTCAGCACCTTGTTGGTTTCGCTGCCAAGGAGAAGGCTCGTCAGTCCGCGCCGGCCATGCGAGGCCATGAAGATCAGATCGCACCCCGCAGCTTCGGCAGCGGCGATAATCGCTTCGTGGGGCAGATTGCTGGTCACGCTCACAGCATCGCAGGGAACACCCGCCGCCGCACACATCTGCTCAACCTCGCCCAAATAGACTCGGGCCTGCTGCTCGGTCATTTCGGCAAAGCTCTCCGGTGTGAAGGGATCCGCCATGCCGCCTTCGCCCAGAAAAGAGATGGGGTAGGTCGTCTTGGCGTGAAAGGCCGTAACCCTCGCACCGGCTTCCTGAGCAAACGAAACGGCGCGGCGCGCAGTCTGGCGGGAAAGCTCGGAACCGT
>JAKJFA010000042.1:0-433 GCA_022705135.1 Pseudomonadota bacterium
TGTTGCCGACAATGTTGATCTGGCGGATTTTCGCCGGCTTTCCTTCATCGATGTTGAAATTGATGGACACCCGATTGCGCTCCAGCGGCGTCACCGTCGTCGTGATAATCACGCTGTATAGACCGCGTGTCAGATACTGGCGTTTCAATTCCTGTTCCGACTTGTCGAGCGCCGAGCGGTCGAAAATACGGCCCTCGGCAACGCCGGTGTCCTTAAGGGCCTTGATGATTTTGTCTTTCTCGAATTCGTCCATGCCAACAAAGTCGATCTTGGCGACTGCCGGCCGCTCCTGCACGACGACGACAAGAACATCGCCCTCGACTTCGACTCGCACATCCTTGAAGAATCCAGTCGCAAAGAGCGCTTTGATGGCCTGCGCCGCCTTCTCGTCATTGAAGACCTCACCAACCCGCACCGGCAGGTAGCTAAAGAC
>JAKJFA010000042.1:443-20051 GCA_022705135.1 Pseudomonadota bacterium
GGTGCCCGCCTCGGTACGTTGAATGCCCTCGACGCGGATATCCTTGACAGTGAAGGGCTCGAAGGCCAAAGCCGAGGCCGAAACCAGGCTTCCAATCAGAACCGCAAGCAGCGATTTATTCATAGACTCAGCCAGAGAGCAGACGATTGATGTCATTGAAAAAAGCAAACGCCATCAGCACGAGCAAGATGGCGAGACCAACGCGTTGCCCCATTTCCATAAAGCGTTCGGAAAGTGGACCCCGCTTGACGACTTCGGCGACATGATACAACAAATGCCCGCCATCCAATACGGGTATGGGCAAGAGATTGAGCACGGCCAAGCTGACACTGACCAGCGCCATGAACTTCAGATAGTACTCCGCGCCGAGTTTGGCCGACTGGCCGGCATAGTCGGCGATGGTGACCGGGCCGGAAAGATTGCGCCAGGAGACTTCGCCCGTCAGCATTTTCCCCATCATCACCAAGGTAAATACGGACTTATCCCAAGTCTCGCGCAGTGCTTTGTGGCCTGCCGTAAAAAAATCGTAGCGCACCACCGCCTTGTCCTCTGCTCCGATCTGGGCGTATTCGCCGACGGCGATGTTGAGTTTGCCGATCCTTCCCCCGCGATCTTCAAACGCATCAGGCTGGACTTGGATGTCCAGTCTTTCTCTATGCCGCAACAAGGTGATGGTCAGTTTTTTTTCGGCCGAGCCCTTGATTTTTTCGACAAAACCGGAGGAGGTGTCGCAACGTTCGCCATCGATCGCCAATAAACGATCGCCCTGCTTCAGTCCCGCCCGATCGCCGGCCCCTCCGGCAACGACTTCGGCAATCGCCAACACCGTCCTCGGGCGCAAACCCAGGCGCCCGAAACCATCCCCTTCCCAGCCCTGCGCACGCACTGCGGCCAGCGGCAAACGCAGAAACGAGATCTGCTGCTGCGGATTGATGATTTCGAGTTCGGTGTCTTCCTGGCTCGCCGCTTTCCGGAGTATCAGCCAGCGGAAGTCCTGCCAGGTTTCGACTTTTTCGCCATCCAGGGCGCGCACACGATCGCCATTGGCAATCCCCGCAGCCGCGGCAGGCGAGTTCGCCGGGGGAACACCCAACACCGGCAGCAACTCCTGGCTGCCGACCCAAAAAATTCCCCAATAGATCAGGAAGGCCAGGACAAAATTGGCCAGCGGCCCGGCGGCGACAATGGCGCTGCGCCGACCGACCGACTTGCGGTTATAGGCGCGATGCCGCTCTTCCTCGGCAACCTCACCCTCACGCTCATCCAGCATCTTGACGTAACCACCAAGTGGGAAGACGGCAATCGCCCATTCGGTCTGATCGGCGCCGAATTTTCGGCTCCACAGGGGCTTGCCAAACCCGACCGAAAAGCGCAGCACCTTGACACCACATAGACGGGCCACGACCAGATGCCCCAGTTCGTGCACGACGATCAGAATACCGAGGACGACCAGGAAGGCCAGAAGGGTGTACAGAAGGTTTCCCATGCTATTGCCGACCTACCCATGCGCTGGCGAACGCCCGCGCCTCAGCATCAGCTTGCAGGATGGCCGGCAACGATTCGCCGCAATTCAACGCCACGGCTTCGCGGGTGGCCGCGATCGCCCTGGGGATCGCCAGAAAAGGCAGACGCCGCGCCAGAAATGCCTCCACCGCCACTTCATTGGCGGCATTCAGAATGGCCGGAGCGGTGCCACCTGCCTTCAAGGCATCATAGGCAAAGCCGAGGCAGGGGAAACGCTCGAAATCGGGCGCTTCGAAGTCCAGACGACCAATCTTGAACAGATTGAGCGCTTCAACCCCGGACTCAATCCGTTCCGGGTAGGCCAGACAATGGGCGATCGGAGTACGCATGTCGGGATTGCCCAGTTGCGCCAGGATCGATCCATCGACATATTCGACCATGGAATGAATGACACTCTGCGGATGCACGACCACCTGGATTTGTTCCGGCGCCAGATTGAACAGCCAGCGCGCCTCGATCACCTCCAGCCCCTTGTTCATCAAGGTGGCCGAATCGACCGAAATTTTTGGCCCCATCACCCAGTTGGGGTGGGCACAGGCCTGTTCCGGCGTGACCTCGGTCATTTCGGCCAAAGGCGTGGTGCGGAAGCACCCGCCGGAAGCCGTGAGCAGAATGCGGCGCACGCCCTGGCGGGCCAGATCGTCGGAAAAATTGGGCGGCAAGGACTGAAAAATGGCGTTGTGCTCGCTATCGACCGGCAACAGACAGGCACCGTTTTCGCGCGCCACCCGCATGAACAGGGCACCGGCCATGACCAGCGCTTCCTTGTTGGCCAACAGGATTTTCTTTCCGGCGCGCGCCGCCGCCAAGGTCGGACGCAGACCGGCTGCGCCGACGATGGCCGCCATCACCGTATCGGTTTCCGGCGCCGAGGCGACCCGTTCCAGAGCCTCAACGCCATGCGAAACTTCGGTCGCAAGACCGGCCTGCCGCAAACGCTGCGCCAGTTGCGTTGCCAACAAAGCATCGCCGATGACGGCACGAAGCGGCCGAAATTCGACGCATTGCGCAAACAATTCGTCAATCCGGGTATGAGCGCACAGGGCAACCACCCGATAGCGTTCCGGATGGCGGCGCACGACATCGAGCGTATTGACGCCAATCGAGCCCGTAGAGCCGAGCAGAGTGAGGGATTGCGGCTTCATAACAGGATCAAGGCCGCCATCAGGAGCGGCAGGGTCGAGGTCTGGCTGTCGATGCGATCGAGCACGCCGCCATGGCCGGGCAGGATGTTGCTGCTGTCTTTCAAGCCGGCCTGTCGTTTCAGCAGCGATTCGAACAGGTCGCCGACGATACTGAGCGCCGTCATCACCGGCAAGCCAAGCAGCCAGAGCCAAAGCGGAGAATCATCCAAACCGAAGACCTGACGCATCACCAAGCCATAGACCAGGACCGTGACGGCGGCGCCAAGAGCGCCCTCCCAGGTTTTGCCGGGACTGATCGTCACCGCCAGCTTGTGCCGTCCGAAATGGCTGCCGAAAAAATAGGCGGCGCTATCCGCAACCCAGACTAAGGCCAGAATCGTCAGCAACTGCCATGGACCGAGCGTGCGAAGCTGCACCAACGCCGCCCAGGCGGGAAGAAGGACCAGCAAGCCGACCATCACCCCCAAGAATCCTGTCAAACGCCATTTGCAATGCAGCCAGAACGGCACGAGCAAGAGCCAGAACAAGGCGGCGGACGCGTGCAGCACAATTGACCCGAACGGCGCAAAAGGGTGATCCAGCGCCCCGAACCATTGCGGAAAGAACCCAAGCAAGGCCAGGCAAATCGCCGACAGGGTAACGCCCAGACCAACGCGAAAATACCGGCCGACCTGCATGAACCCACCCCACTCCCAGGCGCCAATGCCGGCAATCACCGCGACAAAGACGGCCCAGCCGACTTGCGGCAAAAAGAATAGGGAAGGCAGAAAGACTGCGAGCAGCAAAACTGCCGTGATGACACGGGTTCTAAGCATGGGTACCCGCTGAATTGAGTGCCGACGAGGTCTCAGCCAGTTGCTCGCTGGTACGGCCAAAACGACGCTCCCGTTGTCCATAAGAAGCAATGGCTGTCGCAAGCGCGGCCTCGTCGAATTCCGGCCACAAGGTCTCGGTGAAGTAGAGTTCGGTGTAAGCCAACTGCCAGAGCAGGAAATTACTAATGCGCTGTTCGCCACCCGTGCGGATGAACAGATCGGGTTCCGGCGCAAAACTCATGCACAGATGAGGTTCAAGATCGGCCTCGGTCCAGTGTCCCGCTTTCTCAGGAGAAGCCTGCATCATGCGGTTCGCAGCCTGCAGGATATCCCAGCGCCCACCGTAGTTGGCGGCAATGGTCAGGTGCAGGGCGTCGTTTTCAGCCGTCTGTTCTTCCGCCTCGGCGATCAGTTTTTGCAACTGCGCATCGAAGCGGGAGAGGTCGCCGACCACGTGCAAACGCACACCATTTTTGCGCAACTTCTTGACCTCATGCTGCAGGGCTCTGACGAACAGTTGCATGAGGAGGCTGACTTCCTCCTCGGGACGGCGCCAGTTCTCGGAACTAAACGCAAACAGGGTCAGATAGGAAACGCCGCGTTCCAGACAGCCTTTGACGACATCCCGAACGGTCTCAACCCCCTTCTTGTGGCCGGCAAAACGGGGGAGATGACGCTGTTTCGCCCAGCGTCCATTGCCGTCCATGATGACCGCAATGTGTTTCGGGATCACCCCCGACATCGGGAGGTCGCGGGTCGAACTGGCAAAGCCGGGCATGCCCTGGCCGCCTAGACCTGCATCAATTCGGCCTCTTTTTGGGCCAGGATCTTGTCGACTTCGGCAATGTACTTGTCCGTCAGTTTCTGGATCTCATCCTGCGCCTTGCGCTCGTCATCCTCGGGAATTTCGTGCTTCTTGAGGGCATCCTTCAGATGCGTGTTGGCGTCCCGGCGCAAATTGCGAATCGCCACCTTGGCGTTCTCGCCTTCATGGCGGACCACTTTGGTCAGATCCCGGCGGCGCTCCTCAGTCAACGCCGGCATGGCAATGCGGATTAACTCGCCCTGCGTCGCCGGATTGAGGCCGAGGTCAGAATCGCGAATCGCCTTTTCTACCTTGCCCACCATGTTCTTTTCCCAAGGCTGCACACCGATGGTGCGAGAATCGATCAGGGTCAGGTTGGCCACCTGATTGATCGGCATCAGGGAGCCGTAATAATCGACCTGGATGTGATCGAGCAGGCCGGTATGAGCGCGCCCGGTCCGGACCTTGCCGAGGTCGGCCTTCAGCACCTCCAGGGTTTTGTGCATTTTCTGTTCGGCGTTCTTTTTCAATTCAGGAATCATTTTTCCCTCCTCAGCAGTAAACCAGCGTTCCTTCATTTTCACCGCAAACGACCCGCTTGAGCGCACCGGGTTTGAAAATGGAAAAGACGTTGATCGGCAACCGCTGGTCGCGGCACAAGGCGAAGGCGGTTGCATCCATCACCGCCAGGTTGGCGATCATCGCCTCATTGAAACTGATGCGCTCATAGCGCGTGGCCTCGGGATTCTTGACCGGATCCGCTGAGTAGATGCCGTCGACCTTGGTCGCTTTCAGGACAATCTCGGCGCCGATCTCGGAACCGCGCAGGGCCGCCGCCGTGTCGGTGGTAAAGAAGGGGTTGCCGGTCCCGGCGCCAAAAATGACAATCTTGCCCTCTTCCAGGTGGCGAATGGCCTTGCCGCGGATATAGGGCTCGACGACCTGTTCGATATTGAGCGCCGACTGGACGCGGGCGTTCAACCCCGCCTGGCGCATGGCATCGGCAAGGGCCATGGCGTTCATCACGGTCGCCAGCATACCCATGTAGTCGGCAGTAGCCCGGTCCATGCCGGTGGCGGTTCCGGCCATGCCCCGGAAGATATTGCCGCCGCCGATGACCACAGCGATCTCCACGCCCAAATCAACAACCTCCTTGACTTCGGCGACAATCCCGCTGATGGTCTGCGGATTGATGCCATAGGCGTCCGATCCCATCAGGGCCTCGCCTGAAAGCTTGAGCAGGATGCGTTTGTATTTGGGCGTGGTCATGGCAGCACCTTATTTCTGGGCGGCTGCAGCAGCTTGGGCCGCGACTTCGGCGGCAAAATCGGTGACCTTCTTCTCGATCCCCTCTCCCACCATATACAGGGTGAAACTGGAAACCGAAGCCGATTTGGTTTTCAGCAACTGCTCGATGGTTTGCTTGTCGTTCTTGACGAAAACCTGGCCCAGCAGCGTCACTTCCTTCAGGTATTTCTGCACCGTGCCTTCGGCGATCTTATCCAGCATCGCCTCCGGCTTACCCGCCTCGCGCGCTTTCTCGATGGCGATGCGGCGCTCAGTATCCAGCAACTCTGCGGCAATGCCGGAAGCGTCCAGTGCCTTGGGCTTGGAAGCGGCAATGTGCATTGCCAGATCCTTACCCAGTTGCTCATCACCGCCCACCACATCCAGGAGCACGCCGATTTTGGCGCCACCATGAATGTAGGCATAGAGTTTGCCTTTGGCTTCGATGCGGGCAAAACGGCGGATTGACATGTTTTCGCCGATTTTTCCGACCAGCGCGGTACGGGTCGACTCAACCGTGCCTTCTCCCATCGGCAAGGCAGACAGCGCCGCCACATCGGCGGGATTCCTGGTTGCCACCAGTTCGGCGCAATCCTTGGCCAGCTGGATAAACTCATCGTTCTTGGCGACGAAATCCGTTTCGCTATTGACCTCAATGATGGCGCCCGTCTTGCCATCGCCGGAAATGAAGATACTGACGATGCCCTCGGCCGCGACGCGGGTCGCTGCCTTGCTCGCCTTGTTACCGAGCTTGACGCGCAAAATTTCTTCAGCCTTGGCCATATCGCCGTCAGCTTCTGTCAAAGCCTTCTTGCATTCCATCATCGGTGCGTCGGTTTTCGCACGCAGCTCGCCGACCATGCTTGCGGTAATTGCCGCCATTTCTTTCTCCTAGAGTTATGGGAACAAGAGGCCAGAAGTGGGAGGCTCTCCCCTCACTCCTCGCCCCTCATCCCTCACGGATTTACTCCGCTTGTTCTTCGACTTCGACAAATTCGTCGTCACCGCCGGCAGCGACAATTTCCTGAATGACCTGGCTGCGGCCTTCGAGAATCGCGTCGGCGACACCACGGGCATACAGCCGGATGGCACGGGAAGAGTCGTCGTTACCGGGAATCACATAATCCACGCCTTCCGGCGAGCAGTTGGTATCGACAACAGCAATGACGGGGATCCCGAGCTTGTTGGCCTCGGTAACAGCAATCTTGTGGTAACCGACATCAACGACAAAAATGGCATCGGGAAGACCCGCCATTTCCTTGATGCCACCAATCGATTTCTGCAGCTTTTCCAGTTCGCGCTGGGTCATCAGCGCTTCCTTCTTGGACATTTTTTCCAGCTCGGCAGCCTCGACCGCAGCTTCCATGTCTTTCAGACGCTTGATCGATTGCTTGACCGTCTTGAAATTGGTCAGCATGCCGCCCAGCCAGCGCTGATCAACATACGGCGCACCAGCACGCTGCGCTTCTTCGGCGAAAATTTCGCGCGCCTGCCGCTTGGTGCCAACAAAAAGGACGGCGCCACGATTCGAGGAAAGCTTGCGGACGAAGGCCATGGCCTCGTTATATTTGGCAAGCGTCTGCTCAAGATTGATGACGTGGATTTTGTTGCGGGCACCGAAGATATAGGGAGCCATTTTCGGGCTCCAGAAACGGGTCTGGTGGCCAAAATGAACACCAGCCTCCAGCATTTGACGCATTGTGACAGACATAAAAACTCCTTCAAGGGTTGAACCGCCACCCGCCAGCAACGCCCGCCTGAATACGCCAGCGGACACCCTTTTTTCAGCAGGTGTGTGGATTGAGGTGCGGCCGCGAACCCGCAGCCACACCCTTGTGTTCAGCCATATCGGCAAAACCGGCGAATTATAGCAGCAGCAGCGCGCGCGATCAAAATCCCTACGGCAGCAAACCCACCGCGCCCGGTTTGCAGTATGCTTCGACGCAACGACAGCCTCTCAGGAGGAAGGAATGAGCCCGCTGATCCGAACACTTTCCACTTTTTTGCCAAAACAACGGGTCATTACCGATAACTTGCGGCGCTTTGCCTACGGCACCGACGCCAGCCTCTACCGGCTCGTCCCGGAAGTGGTGGTCCGGGTCGAAAACGAGCAGGAGATTCAATCCCTGCTCCAGGCGGCAAGGAAACACAAGCGCCCGGTGACGTTTCGCGCCGCCGGCACCAGCCTTTCCGGCCAGGCGATCACGGACGGCATCCTGGCCATGATCGGCGACGGTTTCGCCACCTGCGACATCGCTGCCGAGGGCAAAACCGTCCGCCTCGGACCCGGCATGATCGGTGGTCAGGTCAACGCCAGGCTGGCTCCGTTTGGCCGCAAACTCGCCGCCGATCCAGCTTCGATCAACGCCTGCAAAATCGGCGGTATTGCCGCCAACAACGCTTCCGGCATGTGTTGCGGGGCGAGCGAGAACTGTTACACCACCCTGACCGGATTGCGCGTGGTGCTGGCCGATGGGACAGTGCTGGACACCGAAGATGCCGAAAGCGTCGCCTCTTTCCGTCAAAGCCACGCTGCCCTGCTCGATGGGCTCAAACGCATGGGCGAATCCACCCGCGCCAACGAGGCGCTTGCCAAGCTGATCCGCCACAAGTACCGGATCAAGAACACGACCGGCTACAGTCTCAACGCGCTGGTCGATTATGAAGACCCGATCGACATCCTTGCCCACCTGATGATCGGTTCAGAGGGAACGCTGGGATTCATTTCACGCATCACTTTCCGGACCTTGGTCGAAGAGCCTTGCAAAGCCAGCGCCCTGGTCTTCTTTCCGGATGTCGCCACCGCCTGTCAGGCGGTCATTCAACTTAAGCCGCAGTCGGTATCGGCCGTCGAACTGCTCGACCGGCAAGCCCTGCACGCGGTGGAGCACAAAGCCGGACTTCCCGGCATCATCCGGACCCTCGGCGAAGAGGCTGCAGCCCTGCTCATGGAAGTGCGCGCCAGTAACCCGGAACAGCTTCACGAACGCATCGACAAGGCGCTCGATGTCCTGAGAAACACGAGCACCATCGAGCCGCCGGAATTTTCAACCGACCCGGCGACCTGCGCCATGTACTGGAATGTGCGCAAGGGCATTTTCCCCTCAACCATCGCCGTCCGCCCGACCGGGACCACGGTCATCATCGAGGACGTCGCCTTTGCAGTCGAATCGCTGGCCGCCGCCACGCTCGATTTGCAGGCGCTGTTGAAGCGGCACGGCTACCACGGCGCAACCCTGTACGGTCACGCCCTGGAGGGCAACCTGCACTTCGTCTTCGCTCAGGATTTCGGCAATCCCGCCGAAGTCGAACGCTATGCCCGCATGCTCGATGAGGTCTGCTCCCTCGTCATCGACAAATACGACGGTTCGCTCAAGGGTGAACACGGCACCGGCCGCAACATGGCTCCCTTCGTCAGGAAGGAATGGGGGGAAGAGGCCACTAACCTGATGCACTCGATCAAAAAACTCCTCGACCCGGAAGATCTGCTGAATCCCGGCGTCGTTCTAAGCGGCGATCCACAGTCGCATCTCCAGTACCTGAAATTGATTCCCGCCGCCGACGCGCGGGTGGATGGGTGCACCGAATGCGGCTTTTGCGAGGTCATCTGCCCTTCCCACGGCCTCACCCTTTCGCCTCGCCAGCGCATCGTCAGCCTGCGCGAGTTGGCGCGGAAAACAGCGGCCGGAGAGCGCGTATCCGAACTTGAAAACAGCTTCGCATATCACGGTCTCGACACCTGCGCCGGTTGCAGCCTGTGCGCCACCATCTGCCCGACCGGCATCGATACCGGCGAACTGACCCGCAGCTTGCGCGGCCGCAGACTGGGAACGGCCGGCCGCAAACTCGGACAATGGAGTGCCGGACACTTTGCCACCCTCTCCTCATTGGCGAGAATGGGCTTGGCGCTCGGCCACGCCAGCGCCGGCATCCTGGGCAACGATCTGCTCGCCCGGCTTTCCGGCGGCGCTTGGAAGAAGCAGGGCATGGCCCGTCCCGGCAGAGCGCCGGAGTGGCACAATGACGGCGATGGCACGCCGGTCGTCTATTTTCCGGCTTGTCCCGGTCGCATCTTCGGCCCCAGTCAGGCGAACGACCCTGATCTGGCGGACGTCGTCATCCGGCTGCTGCAACGCGCCGGCTACGCCCCCCGCCTGCCGGAAGGCTATCAGCAGCTCTGCTGCGGCCAGATGCTCGCCAGCAAAGGCATGGCCGAAGAGGCCGACCGCATGTCCGACGACCTGATTGAGGCCCTATTGAACGCGGCGGACGATGGCCACGGCGGATATTATCCGGTCATCATGGACGCCAGTACCTGCTCGGCGCGCATGCAGAAAAAACTGGCCGGCCACCTCGAATTGCTCGACTTCCACGTATTCGCGCACGATGCCCTGCTGCCCCGCCTGGCCATCCAGCGCAAACCCGGCCCAATCGCCCTGCACATCAATTGCAGCGTGCGCAACGCGGCATCCGACACCAAATTGCGCCAGCTCATCGCTGCCTGCGCCGACGAGGTCATCGAACTCTCCGAAGTCACCTGCTGCGGTTTTGCCGGCGATCGCGGGTTTGTTGTGCCGGAACTCAACGCCCACGCCCTGCGCCGGGTCAACCTGCCAGAAAGCTGCATCGAGGGGGTTTCGACCAACCGCACCTGCGAAATCGGCCTGACGGCCGAAACCGGAAGGATCTACCATTCCATCGCCTATCTGCTCGAAGAGTGCAGCCGCGGCACGGTTTCCGGCAAACAATCCTAGCCCCGTAGGGGATCAGCCTGCTGCCCCCTTACACCCGATCCAAGGCGCCCCGCACCGCTGCCGCCAGAATTTCGGCGCAGGCCGTCACCTCGTGCTCGTCTTCACCTTCGACCATAACCCGCAACAGCGGCTCGGTGCCGGAAGGACGCAGCAGCACCCGGCCCCGCCCCGACAATCGCGTTTCAACTTCTGACTTGGCCGATTGAATCGCTGCATGTTCGCGCCAAGCAAAGCCTTTTTCGATTTTGACGTTAATGAGTTTTTGCGGATAAAGCATGAGGTCACCCAGCAGATCAGCCAGTGATCCGCCATGCCGGCGCAGTGAAGCCAGCACCTGCAAGGCGGCAATAACGCCATCACCCGTCGTATGGCAATCCAGACACAGAATATGGCCGGAATTCTCGCCACCGAACAGCCAGCCCTGTTCCTGCAACATTTCCAGCACGTAGCGGTCGCCCACCGCCGCGCGGGCGAATGGAATACCTAGTTTGCCTAAGGCGTGTTCCAACGCCAGATTGGTCATCAGCGTTCCCGCAACGCCATTGACCGGCCCTTTTTGCAGGCGGCCACGCACAATGGCATACAGCAGCTGGTCGCCATCGTAGATCTGCCCGGCAGCATCGGCCATCATTACCCGGTCGCCGTCGCCATCAAGGGCAATCCCCAAATCGGCTTTTTCGGCCAGCACGGCATTCCTGAGCGCCTGAGGCGAAGTCGCGCCGACGCCATCATTGATATTGAGGCCATTGGGCTGAACGCCGATGCTGAAGACTTCCGCCCCCAGTTCATGGAACACCGCCGGCGCCACGTGATAATCAGCGCCGTGGGCACAATCGACGACGATTTTCAGACCACGCAAATCGAGATCATTGGGGAAGGAACTTTTGCAGAATTCGATGTAACGGCCACGCGCGTCCTCGATGCGCCGCGCCCGGCCAAGTTCGGCTGAGGGCACGCATTCGAGCGGCGCCTCGATACCTGCCTCGATGGCCTGCTCAACCTCATCGGGCAGCTTGGTTCCCTGGGCCGAAAAAAACTTGATGCCGTTATCGAAATAGGGATTGTGCGAGGCCGAAATGACGACGCCCGCCTGCAAACGCAGGGCCCGCGTCAAATAAGCAATGGCGGGGGTTGGCAACGGGCCAACCAGGCAGACATCCACCCCGGCGGCGGAAAATCCGGCTTCCAGCGCCGCCTCCAGCATGTAGCCGGAGAGACGGGTGTCCTTGCCGATCAACACCGCCGGCCGCTCGCCTGTCGGCAGGCCGTCTTCCGCCACCAGCACACGGCCGGCAGCGTAGCCCAGTTTCATCACAAACTCCGGCGTAATCGGCGACTGCCCCACCCGGCCGCGCACACCATCGGTACCAAAATAGATTCTGCTCATCCTTGCTCCCGATAACACTCAATCAACATCACATTCCATTGCCGCCCATACCGCCAGGGCATCGCGCGTCGCCGCCACGTCATGCACGCGCAGGATCGCCGCGCCGCGCTGGGCGGCCAATACCGCCGCCGCTACGCTTGCGGCCAAGCGTTCTTCCACCGGTTTGCCGGTGATCGCCCCCAGCATCGATTTACGCGAAACTCCGACCAGCAGCGGAAAGCCCCCGCCCAGTTGCGGCAAATGGCGGAAGAGTTCTAGATTATGCGCCAGCGTCTTGCCAAAACCGAAACCGGGATCAAGCAACAGGCGTTCGTCGGCAATTCCGGCCTGCCGACAGGCAGCAACCCGTTCTGCCAAAAAGCCAGCAACCTCCGCCACCACGTCGGCGTAGGCCGGCTGTTGTTGCATGGTTCCCGGTGTGCCCTGCATGTGCATGAGGCACAGTCCGCAGGAAGTCGCCGCCACGGCCGGCAAGGCTTCCGGGTCACTCAAACCGGAAATATCGTTGATGAGGTCGGCGCCGGCCGCCAGCGCCGCCTTCATCACCACCGGCTTGTAGGTGTCGACCGACAGCGGCACGCCACAGCCTTTCAAGGCTTCCAATACCGGCAGGAGGCGTTCGAGTTCCTCGTCCAACGGCGTGGGCTGCGCGCCGGGACGCGACGATTCGGCGCCCAGGTCGAGCAGATCAGCACCGGCCGCAATCAGCGCTTCAGCATGGGCAACCGCACGCCCCCTATCCTTGGCCAAACCGTCGCCGGAAAAAGAATCCGGCGTCAGATTGACAATGCCCATGACCAAGGGCCTTGTGAGGTCAAACCGGAATTTTCCGCAGTTGAATTTCATAAAGAAAACGGGAGAGCCGAGCCCTCCCGCTGAAAGTGGAACAATGATGTCAGGCCGTTGCCGCGACTCCGGATTCCGCGCCTGGGTTGTCACCCGAAGCTGGCGGATCGGCCGTCGAGGCGGAGGGCTTCGGCGGCCTGGGTGGTTTGCCGGTCATAATGTCCTCGATCTGCTCGGCGTCGATGGTTTCCCATTCCAGCAGGGCCGCCGTCATCGCTTCCATTTTGTCGCGGTTGGTTTCGAGCAGATCTTTGGCGCGCGCATATTGCTCGTCGATAATGCGCCGGATTTCAGAATCGACCTTCTGCATGGTGACCTCAGAAACGCTCTTGTGCGTCGTCACCGAGCGGCCGAGGAAGACTTCGCCCTCATTTTCGCCGTAAACCATCGGCCCCAGGACATCCGACATGCCATAGCGCGTCACCATGTCGCGGGCAATGCCGGTGGC
The DNA here is from genome assembly GCA_022705135.1 of Pseudomonadota bacterium. GTDB lineage: Bacteria > Pseudomonadota > Gammaproteobacteria > Burkholderiales > Rhodocyclaceae > UBA1934. The sequence goes on from JAKJFA010000042.1 coordinate 13,455, forward strand.
ACGTTCGAAATCGTTGGAAGCGCCGGTGGAAACATCGCCGGCAAAAAGCTCTTCCGCCACCCGGCCGCCAAACAACATGCAGATCTGCGCCAGCATCTGCTCGCGGTAAAGACTGTAGCGATCCTTCTCAGGCAGCGACCAGGTCAGCCCCAGCGCACGCCCGCGCGGAATCACCGTCACCTTGTGCACCGGGTCGCAACCCGGCAGCAAATAACCGATGATGGCGTGACCGGACTCATGGTAGGCCGTCTTGCGCTTGTCTTCGGGCGAAATGATCATGGATTTGCGCTCGGCGCCCATGAAAATCTTGTCCTTGGCATGCTCAAAGTCTTCCATATCCACCAGGCGCTTGTTGCCCCGCGCCGCGAACAGCGCGGCCTCATTGACCAGGTTGGCGAGATCGGCGCCGGACATGCCGGGCGTTCCGCGCGCGATGATGTCGGGCTGGACGTCGGCGGAAATCGGCACCTTACGCATATGCACCTTGAGGATTTCCTCGCGGCCGCGAATGTCAGGCAAGGGCACCACGACCTGCCGGTCGAAGCGTCCCGGCCGCAACAACGCCGGATCGAGGATGTCGGGACGATTGGTCGCGGCAATGACGATAATGCCGGCATGGCCTTCAAAGCCGTCCATCTCGACGAGCAACTGATTGAGTGTCTGTTCGCGTTCGTCGTTGCCGCCACCAAGTCCGGCGCCGCGATGACGACCGACCGCATCGATTTCATCGATGAAAATGATGCACGGCGCGTGCTTTTTGGCGTTTTCGAACATGTCACGGACGCGCGCCGCGCCGACACCGACAAACATTTCGACAAAATCGGAGCCGGAAATGCTGAAAAAAGGCACCTTGGCCTCACCAGCAATCGCCTTGGCCAGCAAGGTCTTGCCGGTACCCGGATTGCCGACCATCAGCACCCCCTTCGGAATGCGGCCGCCGAGTTTCTGGAACTTGGAGGGGTCGCGCAGAAAATCGACCAGTTCCTGCACATCCTCCTTGGCCTCGTCGCAGCCCGCCACATCGGCGAAGGTAATGGCATTGGCCGACTCGTCCATCATGCGGGCGCGCGACTTCCCGAAAGAAAAGGCACCGCCGCGTCCGCCGCCCTGCATCTGGCGCATGAAGAAAATCCAGACGCCGATGAGAATCAGCATCGGGAACCAGCTGACGAACACATCCCTCAGGAAGGAAGACTCTTCCTCCGGCCTGGCCTCGATCTTGACCCCATATTTCAGCAAATCGGAAACAAGCCAGAAATCCTGCGGCGCATAGGCGGTCACTTTCTTTCCGTCCGTCGTGGTGGCCTTCAAGGTGCGGCCTTCAATGGTGACCTTGGCAATGCGCCCTTCCTTGGCATCCTCCATGAATTGCGAATAATCCATCGAATGCGGCTTCACCGTGCGCGTATTGAACTGGTTGAATACCGTCATCAGCACCATGGCAATCACCAGCCAGATCGCCACATTTTTGAACATATTGTTCAAGTTCCCACTCCTCTCATCGCAACTCCATAGCCGCGCCATTCTAGCGCAATGCGCGCCCCAACATGTAGAGTTCAGCGCTGCGGTCTCGGGATGCCTTGGGTTTGCGCGTCGCCACCGTCACAAACGCTTCGCGCATGGCCCTGACGAATCCCTCAAAATCACTGCCCTGAAAGACTTTGACCAGATAAGCGCCATCCGGTTTCAAGTGCTGACGACAAAAATCCAGCCCCAATTCCGCCAGATACATTCCGCGCGCCTGATCGACCAACGGCACCCCGGACATGTTGGGGGCCATGTCCGATAAAACAAGTCCGATTTTGCGGTCGGCCAGCTTTTCTTCGAGTTGTCGTACAACTTCTTCCTCACGGAAATCGCCCTGAATAAAGTCCACGCCATGAATCGGCTGCATTTCCAGCAGGTCAAGCGCAATCACCTTGCCGCTCTCACCCACCCGTTTCGCCGCCACCTGCGACCAACCCCCCGGCGTTGCGCCCAGATCGACCACCACTTCGCCGCGTTTCAACAATTTGTCGCGGTCGTCGATTTCCATCAGCTTGAAGGCGGCGCGCGAACGCCAGCCCCCCGCCTTCGCCTGCTGAACGTACGTGTCGTTCACGTGTTCGCGCATCCACGCTTTACTGGTTCTTGTCCGTGCCATCCGATAAAATGCCGTTTTGAAAATAGGTTAAACAATGCTGCAACTCTCTTCCGACCAGGTCCGCGCCCTGCGCGCCCGTGCCCACAGCCTCAATCCTGTCGTTTCCATCGCCCAGAACGGCCTTTCCGAAGCCGTGCTGAAGGAGATCGACGCCTGCCTCAAAGCCCACGAACTCATCAAAATCCGCGTCTACAACGATGAGCGCAGCGAACGTGAAGTCTATCTCACTGCCATTTGCACACAACTGCACGCTGCGCCGGTACAACACATTGGCAAACTGCTCGTCGTCTGGCGCCCGGCACCGGAAGACGAAAAAACAAAGTCCGTCAAACCCCGCCGCAAAGAACCGCACCGCACCAAGCGAAGTTATCAGGGGACTTGATTTGGCAGGCCTGTTAGTCAAAAGGATAACAGACGTCGATCTTGACACCGTCCGCTGCCGGCAACACGATGGCCGTGCGCGGCGTTGGCGTCGCCGGATTCCTGAAGTTGGCTGCTGACCAGATGGAAATCGGTCAACGTCTTTTTCAGTACCAACGTGAAACGTTCGGCATCAATGGCGTAATCGTAATAAAAGACGAATTCGACCGGATAAGCGCCAACACCTGTAAAGATGTAATCAATGGGCAGCAAAGGGGCAGGCTGCTGAGTGGCCTCAGGCATTTCATTTCCTGTGAATGTGGTGGCGAATGCGGTGGCGATTAGCCATTGCGCCCTTGAACCGCCATGTCAAGGATTATACGCCCCTAAATAGACCACCCTGAGGCAGGGTCAAGCAACAACGCTGCTTTGTCGCTGCCTTATTCCTGACCGAGATGGACCGGCAGATCCAGTACCAGTTGCTGTGAGGTCTGGTCGTCGCCATCATCGTCATTCGACTTGCCCGGTTTGCCGTTGCGCTGCTTCTCGATGGCCTGCAGATAGTATTCATCCACATCGCCGGTGATGTAACAGCCATCGAAGCAAGAAGCCTCAAAAACCGTAAGCTGTGGATTGAGCGACTGAACCGAGCGTTTGAGGGCATCCAGATTCTGGTAGATCAGAGCATCGGCGCCGATTTCCCGGGCGATGCCATCGGCAGTGCGGCCGGTGGCGATCAGTTCGTCGCGCGTCGGCATGTCGATTCCATAGACATTGGGAAAGCGTACCGGCGGCGCGGCCGAGGTGAAATAGACCTTGACGGCGCCGGCGGCACGCGCCATTTCGACGATTTCCCGGCTGGTCGTGCCGCGCACGATGGAGTCATCGACCAGCAAGACGCGCTTACCCTTGAACTCCTGCGCGCAGGTATTGAGCTTTTGCCGAACCGATTTCCTGCGCATGGCCTGCCCGGGCATGATGAAGGTGCGGCCGACGTAGCGATTCTTCACAAAGCCTTCCCGATAGGGCACGCCCAATTCCTGCGCCAATTGCATGGCGGCCGGCCGGCTGGAATCCGGAATGGGAATAACCACATCGATGTTTTGGGGGGGGATCACCGACCGGACTTTTTCCGCCAGAAATTCACCCATGCGCAGACGCGATTCATACACTGAAACGCCGTCGATGACGGAATCGGGCCGCGCCAGGTAAACGTATTCGAAAATACAGGGCGAGTAAGTCGGCGACTGGGCACACTGGCAGGTATGCAGATTGTGGTCGAGGTCAATGAAGATGGCCTCGCCCGGCTCGACATCGCGGATCACCTGGAACCCCAGGGTATCAAGCGCGACGGATTCGGACGCCACCAGATATTCGGTCCCCTCCTCCGTTTCATTGGCGCCGTAGATCAGCGGACGGATGCCGAAAGGATCACGGAAGGCCAGCAGACCATAACCGGCGATCAGCGCAACGACGGCATAGGCCCCGCGACAGCGCCGGTGCACGCCGGCAACGGCCTGAAAGATGCTTTGCACATCGAGTTCATAGCCATGCGCCGCTGCCTGCAGTTCATGGGCAAAGACGTTGAGCAGGACTTCCGAATCGGAATTGGTGTTGATATGCCGCCGATCGAGCCGGAACATCTCTTGCTTCAACTGATCGGCATTGGTCAGTTTGCCGTTGTGTCCCAGAACGATGCCAAACGGCGAGTTGACATAGAAAGGCTGCGCCTCGGCAAAAGCGAAGGCAGAACCCGCCGTCGGATAGCGCACATGACCGATTCCCATATTTCCGGGCAGCGCCCGCATATTGCGGGTACGGAACACATCGCGCACAAGACCTGGTCCCTTGTGCAAGTGAAAGGTATTGCCTTCCACCGTTGCAATCCCCGCCGCATCCTGGCCACGGTGCTGCAACACCATCAAACCGTCATACAGCAACTGATTGACCGGCGTTGTCGCCACCACTCCGAGAATTCCACACATAAGATGACCTGCCTATTTGAAACGAATTCTTTTTGCCAAATCGTCGGGCAACCAGGGTTTGGCCACCAGAACCGCCGTTTCGAGCGGTGCCGAAAACAGGGCATCGCGCCACCAGGACTGTTTTGGTGCCGAGGTCATCCCGCCGGCAATCACCAAAATCATCGCAATCAGCACCCCGCGCCCAACGCCAAAGACCACCCCCAGCAGGCGGTCGGAAAGGGTCAGGCCAAGCGCCTTGATAATCCCGCTCACCGCCAGCCGCACGATGGCCATCAAAATCAACACCACAACAAAAATGATGGCACAACCCGCCAGATTCCTCAGTGACCCGTCGGTAATCCCCGGAAGCAGGGCATCGCCAATTTCCCCGCCCCATTCCACCGCCGCCAAAAAGGCCAGCACCCAAGCCGCCAGCGCAATCAGCTCTCCGATCACACCACGCCAAAGCCCGAGCAGGAGCGAGGCGGCAATAATGCCTAACACGACATAATCAAAAACCGTCATTGCTTGGCGGTCAGAACCCCGTTAACCCCGATACGCTTCATTTTTTCCAGCGCCTTCTCGCCCGCCTCGCGCGTTGGGAAAGGGCCGGCCCGCACCCGCGTCTTTTTGCCCTGCGGTGAATCGAGCGGCTCGGTATAGACCTTGATCCCGAGCTGACTGAGTTTGGTCTGCAAATTCTTGACATTGGCCGGATCGGCAAAAGCACCAATCAGGATGACATATTGCGTCCCGTGATTGGCCGGCTCAGGCGATTTACCGGCAAGAATGGCGGCGGCACGGGCAGCATCATTCTCCTGCGGCTTGGCGACGGGCTTTTCGGATGGTTTGACTGGAGCGGGCGGAATCTTGTCCGCAGGCTTGGCCACCGGTTTACCCGCTGCTGCAACTTCGGGCGTCTTTTTCGCAGGCGCCTGAACCGGCGGAGTCGACACAACCGCCTGTGGCTTCGTGGCGGTCGGCAAGGGTTTTGCAGGGGCCGGCTCGGACACCGGAGCAGGTGCGCCTTGCACTGCTGGCGCGGCCGCGAAACCGGGCGCAAAGGGTTTCTCGTCCTGGCCGGGGATGCGGATCTCAACGTCCTGCGCCTCTTGTTTCGGCTGATGATCCATCGCCATATTGAGCACAAAAGTGGCCGTTGCAGCCAGCGCCACCGCCCCCACCAGGCGGCGGCGGGCGCGCTTTTTCAAGTGCAGCAGGGCGTCTTTATCTTCCATATCCGAGCACTTCCATCACGCCAGAAACCGTGTAAAAGGAACCGAAGGCGAGGATTCTATCACTTTCAGCGGCGCTCCCTTGCACCGCCTGCATTGCCTTTTGCGGAGAAGGATAAAGAAGCACTTCGCCCCCCAGTCCAAGGTCGGAGACGATCCCGGCCAGCCGTTCCGCCGGAGCGCCGCGCCAGCCTTGTAGTGTCGCTAAGTGCCAGACGTCAATTTGGCCTTTCAGGGGCATCAACGCCGCGCCGGCATCCTTGTCCGCCAACATGCCGACGATGGCATGCGTTCTCCCGCCAACCTGCAGACGATCAAAGTTAGCCGCCAGTTCCCGCACCGCCTGCGGGTTGTGCGCTACATCAACGATAATGAGCGGCCTCTGACGAAGGATCTGGAAACGTCCCAGCAGCAGAGTTTCTCTCAAGCCCTGCTCAATTGCCGCTAAAGTCACCGGCAATCGATCATGCAGACATTGCAGCCCCGCCAGCGCCACGGCCGCGTTGCGCAACTGAGCGCTTCCCGGCATGGCTGGCAAGTCGAACTGGCGCCGAATACCCTCTTCACCGAAACAACACCACCATTGCCACTTTTTCTGATCCTCAAGTAATTCAGCGCCAAACTCGCGACCAGTCAGGCGTAAATCCGACCCCAAGGCTTCGGCATGGTCGAGTAGCGACAGCGGCGGTTCGGGATCAGCACACAACGCCGATTTGCCGGCGCGAAATATCCCCGCCTTCTCGAACCCAATCGATTCGCGGCTATTGCCCAGCCAGTCCGTATGATCGAGGTCGACCGTGGTAACGATGGCGACATCGGCATCGTAGACATTCACCGCATCGAGCCGCCCCCCCAGCCCGACTTCCAGAATGGCCACATCAACTTTGGCCTCGGC
>JAKJFA010000043.1:0-19528 GCA_022705135.1 Pseudomonadota bacterium
GAGAGAAGCCAATAGCTGACCCCTGCCTCACACCTATTGAGACATCTCCTTCCAAAGTGTGGAATTTTTTCGACGTGGAGTTCCCCGCCACACAAGCAAATCTCAAGTTCGAGTTCATTGACCGCCTGAACATACCCTACTTGTCACGTGATTCTGCCATCGAAGGCTTTCAAGGACTGGTCCCCTTCCTGGAGCGAGAAGATAAAGGTGCGTATATCATCTTCTCGGAGTTGGAACCAAGCTCTCACCGAGGAGAGTCTCCGGAGACAAATTTGTATTACACCTATGTAGATCAGGATATTTTTTTCCGGTTCCGGAGCAACCCCTGGCGTGGACTTGAGCTCTGGACTGCCTTTTACTACGGATTTCGTGAATTGCCCGCTCGTCGAGAATTCTGGACAACCGAGCCAACAGGAGAGCTTGTACCCGGAGACCAGGCTCGTCGAGACAATGCGCATTTCAACTATCTGTCGCACCCAGTCTGGCTAAGGGTGCTGCACGCGCTAGGTGATGCATGGCCAGCCTGGGGTACTCCACGCAGGAAGGTTGAGATCGGAGAAGACGTCCAATTGGATGAAACCCGCGGCAAGGTCGGTTTCATCGGAGACTATGGGCCCAGAGTCCACCACGGTTTCAGCGCAGGGATGGTAAATACTAATTTCGAGCTTAGGTACCCTGACGGTTAAGACTTTATTCTGCGCGAGGTTGATACAAATGCTTGCTCTGTCAGGATTTGGTACGTTGAGCGTCTGCTTTTGGACATTGCCAAGGATCGCTTTGGGTCGAACTGAGACGCTGCCAAAAATTTGTATTTCGAAGTCCAAGCGTTCTGTATTTTGCACTGCACCATATGGCTATCAATCACGGATTACGGATACCCATATAATCTCGTCTGGCGGGTCGGTGACCCGCCAGAGTCTTTAATTCTTGTTTCGGCGGCATCATGACTCACCAAAAAATCCTCATTCTCGACTTCGGTTCGCAAGTCTCCCAACTGATTGCCCGTCGTGTGCGCGAGCAGCAGGTGTATTGCGAGCTGCATTCCTTCGATGTCTCGGAAGCCTTCATTCGCGACTTCAATCCGCAAGGCATCATTCTTTCCGGTGGCCCCAATTCGGTGTATGAGGCCGAAGAATGGCGGGCGCCGCAAGTCGTTTTTGAGCTGGGCGTGCCGGTGCTGGGCATTTGCTACGGCATGCACACCATGGCCGAACAACTGGGCGGCAAGGTCGAGGGGTCGAGCCATCGCGAATTCGGTTACGCGGAAATTCGCGCTCGTGGTCATTCGCAGTTGTTCAATGGCATTGAAGATCGCAGCAACGACGAAGGCCACGGCATACTCGATGTCTGGATGAGCCATGGCGATAAGGTGATCGAATTGCCGGCGGGCTTCAAGGTCATTGCCAGCACGCCTTCGTGCCCGATTGCCGCCATGGCCGACGAGGCGCGCAAGTTCTATGCTGTGCAGTTCCACCCGGAAGTGACGCACACGCTCAAGGGGCGCGAGATGTTCGCCCGCTTTGTGCACGACATCTGCGGCTGCGGCCACGACTGGACGATGCCGGGGTACATCGACAAGGCCGTGGCGAAAATCCGCGAACAGGTTGGCAAAGAGGAGGTCATTCTCGGCCTTTCCGGCGGCGTCGATTCCTCGGTGGCGGCAGCGTTGATCCACCGCGCCATTGGTGATCAATTGACCTGTGTTTTTGTTGATAACGGGCTGTTGCGGCTGAACGAAGCCGAGCAGGTGATGCAGACCTTCGCCCGCAATCTGGGCGTCAAGGTGATTCATGTCGACGCCACGGCGCAGTTCATGGGCCATCTGCAGGGCGTCTCCGACCCCGAGCAGAAGCGCAAGATCATCGGCCGCGAGTTTGTCGAGGTTTTCCAGGCCGAAGCCGGAAAGTTGCCGAATGCGCGCTGGCTGGCGCAAGGCACCATCTACCCGGACGTGATCGAATCGGCCGGGGCCAAAACCAAAAAGGCGCACACCATCAAGAGCCACCACAATGTCGGCGGACTGCCGGAAACGCTCAATCTCAAGCTGCTGGAGCCGCTGCGTGAACTGTTCAAGGACGAAGTGCGCGAACTGGGCGTGGCGCTGGGCTTGCCGCACGAAATGGTCTATCGCCACCCGTTCCCCGGCCCCGGTCTGGGCGTGCGTATTCTGGGCGAAGTGAAGCCGGAATTCGCCGATCTGCTGCGCCGCGCCGACGCCATCTTCATTGACGAACTGCGCGCCGCCGACTGGTACGACAAGACCAGCCAGGCCTTTGCCGTCTTTCTGCCGGTGAAATCGGTCGGCGTCATGGGCGATGGCCGCACCTATGAATATGTGGTGGCGTTGCGCGCCGTGCAGACGCAGGATTTCATGACCGCGCACTGGGCGGAACTGCCGCACAGCCTGCTCGGCAAAGTCTCCAACCGCATCATCAACGAAGTGCGCGGCATCAACCGGGTGGTTTACGACATATCCGGAAAACCGCCCGCGACGATAGAGTGGGAGTAAGCTGCGTTGCGCCGTTAACCCATACGCCGAGAAGAAGAAGGGGTTCCATGAAACAGGTGAGGTTTCGGGCTGTTTTGCTTTTCCTGCTGTGCTTGGCCGTTTTGGTGACCGCCGAGCCTCTTTATGCGGCCACGGTCAGTTGTCCGCGCCATAGCGTTGTGATGGAGGGAAGCACGACGCAAATGGGCGTCAATTACACCCATCGGCTGGAAGCGAGCAAGGTGAGTGGCAAGTCAGGCCACAACGGCAGATGGAAGGTGACCGGCTTCGAGCAGATCATCACTTACCCCTGGGATCTCAAGATGGCCGTTGATCTGCGGCAGCCTGTTGATCTTGGCGGTGGCCACGTGATTGATGCGCAATGTTCGATGTCTGGCAACAAGCTCACCTGTCGGGGCGTTTCCGACAGCATGTATCTGCTGGTTTCCGGAAACAGGGTTCAGGCGGAAGGAACAGGGCTGTGGAACGGCAAGGTGACCGGCAACACCATGAGCTTCAAATTCGACCGGGACAGTCCGCTTGAGCCCGTCATGTCGGGAGTCATTGGCGCAGGCATCCAGGAAAACGTGACGATCGATGTCGTGACGCCGGAGGAGAAGGGGCGTTATGTCTTTGGTGAAGACCCGTCCGTTCTGGTCATGGAACTGGAAGCGCGCACAAGCCCGGAACGCTACGCGGATTCCGTTGAATGGGAAATTCCGGAAGTCGAAGGGTCAAAGCGGACGCTCCTCCCCGCTGGCAATCCGCCCAAGGGGAGGAAGATCACGGTCGTCTATGACGGGCTCCCCGAGTCGTACAAGGAATTTGGCAAAAAAACAGTAAAGGCGAGCCTGCGCTTTGGCGCTTGCGCCGCTGTAGAACAGCGCGATGTCCGTTTTTTCTATAGCCGCGATGCCAAAAACAATCCGGGCGGTGAGCATTACAACTGGTTCTATTACTGGCGGCAGACACCGGCTGCCCTGCCTTTTGGGCAGTCTGTCAATCTCCAGTTTGGCGGCACCGAGTTTGATTTGTGCACGGGTGAGCACGTGGTGGCCATCTTCAAGCCCGAGCACCTCTTCAAGGCCATCCACGTCTGCGACCTGACCAAAAAACTGGGCGGCAACTTCAAGATTACGCTCCCCAAGGTGAGCCGCAGCGCTCCCTCTACCTTGACGACCAAACAATATCTGAGCTACACCCATATCGACACCTTCGCCGTCATCGTCATGCATGAGTTCTCCCACTTCAACCATCACCATACCTGGTGGCGTGGAAAATCCGAGGCGCAGAGGAATGAGGAGGACAAGGATGGCGACGGTGTTCCGGATCGTCTTGAGCCAGCCATGAAATTTGACCCGAAAAAGTACCAGACCTATTGGGGAGATGACCCGGAATTCAAGAATATCAATGGCGACGAAGAGTTTCTCGCCTACGAATCAACATTCAGCTACAAAGTAGGTGATTTTGACCAGTATGACTGGGGAAAACCGGGCAAAAACTGGGAGTAGTCGGCTATTCTGCGGGAAAACACTCAACCCAATCCTGATTGCACACCATGACCATCCCTCCTTCAAACGACACCCCGCAGGAAGGCTTGCCGACTGCCGGAAAACGCAGTCCGGCCAAGGCGATTCTGGCCCTTGTCGCCCTCGGCATTCTGGGCTGGGCCGGTTATCGCTACTGGTATGGGCTGTCGCACGTCACTACTGACAATGCCCAGGTTGCCGGCCGGGTCGTGCCCATCCTGCCTAAAGTGGGCGGGTTCGTGACCAGCATCGTGGTCGAGGAACACCAGCGTGTTGCCGCGGGCGCCTTGCTGGCCACCATTGATGACCGCGACTACCGCGCCCGGTTGAATCAGGCCGAGGCTGAGTTGCAAATTGCCCTGGCCGCTGCCGGCAAGGAGGGCGCCAGCGGGCAAGCCGAAGCGCAACTGGCCGCCGCCCGGGCCAGCGCCGCGGCGGCACGCTCCAATATTGATCAGGCACTGGCCAATGCGGATCGAGCGCAAAAAGATCTGGAACGCATCAGAGCTCTGGTGCAAAAGAAAATGGTTTCCCAGCAGGCATTGGATACCGCTGAAGCCGCTGCGCGGGCGGCCCTGGCGCAGGTCAGGACAGCACGCGACACCGCCAGCTCGGCTGGCGAACAGGTCACGGCGTCCAATGCGGCACTGCGTGCTGCCTTGGCGCGCCTCGAAGCGGCGCGTGCCTTGCGTGACCTGGCCGCCCTCCAACTGGCGGAAACCCGCATTGTCGCCCCCGCCAACGGCACCATCGGCACACGCTCGGTTGCGCCAGGGCAATTGTTGCAAGCTGGTCAACCCTTGATGAACCTGATTGCCGACGAACTCTGGGCCGTGGCCAATCTCAAGGAAACCGACATTGCCAGGGTCAAGCCCGGCCAGACGGTGCAGCTCGAAATCGACGCCTATCCCGGCGTGACTTTTCGGGGTCAGGTCGAATCGCTCAGTCCGGCAAGCGGCGCCTTGTTTTCCTTGCTGCCGCCGGATAACGCTACCGGCAATTTCACCAAGGTCGTGCAGCGCATCCCCGTCCGCATCCAGGTCGATTCCAGCGATGCCGCTCACCCGCTGCGTCCGGGCATGAGCGCCTTCGTCGCCATCACCACACGCTGACGTGCGGCCCTTTTTTCCTTCCCTGTCACGGGTGACCAGCCCGGAGGAAATCCACGCCCATCGCTACTGGATTGCCGTGACGGTGACGCTGGCCGCCATGCTGGAACTGCTCGACACCAGCATCGTCAATGTCGCCATTCCGCACATGATGGGCACCTTTGGCGCCACCATCGATGAAATCGCCTGGGTGTCGACCGGCTATGTCGTCGCCAACGTGATTGTTCTGCCCATCTCCGGCTGGCTCTCCAGTTTCTGTGGGCGGCGCAATTATTTCGCTCTTTCCATTCTGGTGTTTACGCTTTCTTCCTTTTTCTGCGGCAATGCCACCAGCCTGGGCGGGCTGGTGTTTTGGCGCATCGTCCAGGGGTTAGGCGGTGGTGGCCTGATCGCCACGGCCAATGCCACCCTGTACGAAGTGTTCACCCCCAAGGAAGCGGCGCAATCGATTGCCATTTTCGGTCTGGGCATCATGGTCGGCCCGACGCTCGGCCCCACCGTCGGCGGCTGGATTACCGATACCTACGCCTGGCCCTGGATCTTCTATATCAACCTGCCGCTCGGCGCTCTGGCGCTGGTTGCTGCGCTGATGGTCGTGCCGGAATCGCGGTACGGGCAGCGTGCCGCCCGCATCGATTGGCAGGGTTTGCTGCTGCTGGCCGCCGGTATTGGCTGCCTGCAAATCCTGCTGGAACGCGGCGAACGCCAGGATTGGTTCGAGTCCAGGGAAATCGTGGCTTATGCCCTCACTAGCAGCGTGGCGTTGATCGTCTTCGTGTGGCACGAACTGCGCTGCGAACATCCGATTGTCGATTTGCACATCCTGCGCGACTCGCAGTTTTCCATTTCCCTGATTTTCACTTTTCTGCTCGGCGCGGCGATGTACAGCACCGTCTTCGTCCTGCCCGTCTATCTGCAAACCCTGCTTGGCTACAACGCCTGGGAAACCGGCATGGTCATTCTGCCCGGCGCGATTTCCAGCGGGGTGACCATGGCCTTGATGGGGAAGATTGTCACCACGTACAGGCTCGATCTTCGCCTGTTCATCGTTATGGGCGCCGCCATTTTCGGCTGGTCGATGTGGCAGCACGGCCAATTCACCACCCTTTCCGGCGAAGGTGATTTTTTCTGGCCGCTGGTCTGGCGTGGCGTCGGACTCGGCATGATCTTCATTCCGCTCAACAACTTGTCGTTTGCCAATCTGCAACCACAGCACATTGCCAATGGCAGCGGCTTCTATAATCTGACCCGCCAGTTGGGTGGCAGTGTCGGGATTGCCGCTTCCGCCACCGCCTTCGTGCAGTTGCAGACCATCATGCGTGGCGAACTGCTGCACCACGTCAGCCGCTACTCGCCGGAAACGGTTGAGCGTCTCGCCAAGCTCAAGGCGCTCTTTCTCAGCCACGGTGTGCCTTCGACCCTGGCGGACCAGAAAGCCCTGTTTTTACTCAACCAGCAGGTGGCGAAGCAGGCCGCCATGCTTTCCTTCGAACGCTTGTTCCTCTGCTTTGGCATTGCCCTGCTCATTGCGCTGCCCTTGATGCTGTTGATGACGCGCACGCAGTTTACGCGCGGCGGCGCTCCGGTTGAAGGCTGAGACAGGTGGTGAAAAGGCGCTGTGGCGGGTGTTGCGGCCACATCAGCCGATCTGGCGCAGCTCCTTGCGATAGCGTTCGGCGTTCTCGACATAGTGCGAACTCGGGTAGGCCAGATAAGCCAGCTCCTTCTCAGTCAGGTCGCGCATGACCTTGCCGGGCGAGCCCATAATCATCACGCCCTCTGGATATTCCTTGCCTTCGGGAATCAGGCTATTGGATGCGACAATGCAATTTTTACCGATCACCGAGCGGTTGAGGATGATGGCGCCAACGCCAATCAGGCTATTGTCGCCGATGGTGCAGCCGTGCAGCATGACCATATGGGCAATCGTGACGGCCCTGCCGATAGTCAGGGGCGTGTCATAATCGACATGCAGCACGCTATTGTCTTGGATGTTGCTGCCCGGGCCGATGCTGATGCAGGCGCTATCGGCGCGCAGGACGGCGTTCCACCAGACCGAGACATTATCGGCCAACTGTACGTCGCCGATGACGGTGGCGTTGGGGGCAACCCAGACCTTGTTGCCGAGTTGGGGACAAAGATCGCCGAGGGCGTAGACAGGCATGGCATTATTCCGGTTGTTGATGGAAGAGGGGAGATTGTAATTGAGCGAACTCGAAACGTTGACCCAGGCAGTGCTGAAATTTCGGGATGCGCGTAATTGGCGACAGTTCCATTCCCTGCGCAACCTGATCGTTTCGCTCAGTCTGGAAGCGGCGGAACTGCTGGAATTGACACAATGGAAACGCGACGACGACATTGATGCCATTGCCGATGATCCTGCGGCATTGGCGGCTTTGGGCGAGGAATGTGCCGACATTCTGCTTTACCTGCTGCTGATTGCCGACAAAGCGGGGATTGATCTGGCGCAAGCGGCACAGGAAAAACTGGCCAAGAACGAAGAAAAATACCCGGTGGACAAAAGCTACGGTTCCAGCGCCAAGTACACCGCGCTTCACTCGCCTGCTACTTCGGAGTGACGGAGAAAATCGAACCTGGTACCTTTTTATGTTAAAAATTGCTGCAAAAACCCTCTCGTTTCTTATGTATTTCTGTTCTTTTCCTGCTTTATCTGCACAAGAAATTGAATTCAGGATCTATAGATTGCAACCTATTGATTCGAAAGGAAGGGTAATTGACAATTATTGTGTTGTTCCGCTTTACATTAAGAGTCGGGGCGTTGGTTTTGGCCCTGAAAATACCGGTAGGAAATATGATGAGTATCGTTATTTGAAATGGGTTGGTGTTAAATCTTCCGATGAAGATTATGCAAAAATTGCGGTAATTAGGCCAATGCATATCCCATTTGTTATATATGGGGAGGCAATTGGCCCTGTTCGCCAGCTTTTTTTAAAGCGCGGGTTTGTCCCGTATTTATGGAATAAATGGATTGATTATCGCTCCATTATGCAGTTTGTAATGGAGCGAGGGGATGGTGATATTGTAATCGAGCGGCTTTTGTCCGATGATTTGGATCAACAATTCGTTCGTGATTTATATGAACTTGAACCTGGCAAAAAAGTGGTTAATGAACTATCGAGGGAAGAGAAAAAAAAGTTACGTGATTGCTACTATTTGCGGCCATCAGCAACTGAAAATTAAAGAAAAAGAAAGAAAAAGGGGCCGGGGTCGAATTAAACACGGAATGACGGATAAAATCGAGCCTGGCACCCTTTTTGTTATGGCACCTTTTTTTATTCGCTTTATGTCTTGCATTGCCGGTATTCGGAGGAATTTGCGTGGATCATAGCGGCTATCAGTGCCTCATTGCGAACATCGCGCTCGTGGCGATCGGCCTCGTCATCAGCGCGGCCTGCGCAAGCTTCTTCGCGCTCAGCAAACGCTTTTCCTTCCGTGGCTGGGCGGGCGGGCTGCTCTTCGCCTGCGCTACCCTCTTTTCCATCCTGCTTTCATTGGCCATTGCCAACTTCACATGGGACGTCTTTCTAATCCACACGCTCTGGGCGAACGTCGCCATCAGCCTCGCCGCCGTATATCCTTTCGCATTTCTCCTGGTTTGGAAGGTGTTTTCTAAAGACAGCAGCATCTCGGCAGCAGCAATCAGGAGGACGCTGCTCCTCCTGACAATCCTCATCGTCGCCCTGCTTGCTGTATGGTACCTCGCGGAGCGATAGCCGCGATTATGGGCTTCGCGCCAAAAAAGGAGCCGGGGTCGATTTGTCCATGAACAATGTGGCGAGCGCAGTAACTTCTACGCACCCTGTTGTTCCAGAGTAAAACCGGAGCCTTCGCCCTGAGAGAGGGTTTCAGCCAGCCAGGGTAGGGCGGCCCGCAGTGTTTCCGCCAGTGTCCACGGCGGATTGATGATGAACAGGCCGCTGCCGTGCATGCCGAAACCATCGCTCTTGGCCTTGCTGACATTGAGGCTGGCGTGCAGCCAGTTTGCGGCGAGCGCCTTCATTTTTTCCGGAAGCTGGCGCGATTCGCTGCGGGCGAGGCGCGGATACCAAACGGCGTAGGTGCCGGTGGCAAAGCGTTTCAGGGCATCTTCCAGCGCTTTGACGACATTGAGATAGTCGCCCTTGGTTTCGTAGGAAGGGTCGATCAGCACGAAAGCGCGGCGCGATGGCGGCGGCAGCAGAGCTTTGAGACCGGCAAAGCCATCGCCGGCGGTAATGCTGAGACGGCGTCCGCCATTCCTGAAATTGTTGGTCAGATGCCTGAAATCGCTGCTGTGCAGTTCAAACAGGCGCAGGCGGTCGTCTTCACGCAGGATCTGGTTGGCGAACCAGGGAGAGCCGGGATAGTGCTTCAATTTGCCGCCGGAATTGAGCTGGCGCACCAGTGCCACATATTCTTCGACGGCGGGTGGAAGATCACCGCGCTGCCACAAGCGGCCGATGCCGTCGCAGAATTCAGCCAGTTTTTGCGCCTCCTTGCCTTCCAGATCGTAAGCGCCGGCGCCGGCGTGGGTGTCGATATACCAGAAGGGCGCGTCTTTCTGGGCCATGTAACGGGCAATGTGCACCAGGACAAGGTGTTTGAGTACGTCGGCGTGGTTGCCGGCGTGAAAGGCGTGGCGATAGCTCAGCATAGGATCAGGTCGGGGAATTGGCCGGGGCGAGAACGTGGAACTCGACCTGGCCATTATGTTCGGAATGCGCGCCGCGTTTCCAGAGGTGGATGCCCCCCTCCGGCGTTTCGCGGCGGAGCAACGCCCCGTTGCTCAAAGCGCCGGGGGAAGCGAGCAGGCCGGCGCTGCCGCCAAAGGCGGGAAGGCGGGGAAGGAACAGGCCCATCTGGCGGGATTGGCCGTCCGATCCACCGATCTCGATGATCGAAGCCTCCGGCGAAAGCATTTGCAAGCCCAGTTCCAAGCGCGATTTCAGATTGGCGATGCGTCTGACCAGGCAAACGTGTGGGCGGGTTCCTCCGCTTGTCTGCAGGACGACCAGATCACCCGCCTGAAGCGGCCATTTCGTCCCGTCGAGGTAGCGGATGCCGAACCCGTCCGGGCTTTCGTCCAGCACGGTCCACGCGCTGCCGTTTTGCATGATGGCATCGAGCGCTCCTTCGTCCTTGGCGCACGCCGCAATCAGGGCCAGTGCGTTGTCCATCCCGGCAACCAGACGGGTTTGGGGGCTGAACTGGGTGCGGGAGAAGCGCCGCGTCAATGGGCCGCCCAGGGAAGCGCGCAGGGTGGTCAGGACATTCTCGGGAATGTCGTGCGCTGAGCCCAGACCCTGGGCCAACTTGCGGTCGAGTGCGCTGATGACGCCGCGGCATTCAACGATCAGCGATCCCGGCACCGGGGGGCGTGTGCTGCCGACCCGGATCAGTGATCGTCCGGGATGGCCCCGGTCCGTCCTGACCCAGAACCGGCCGGCGAGCGCCGTCGGGGTATGCTGCGATTCGTCATCCTCAATGATGCCGGCAAAGGGCGAGAGCAATTCCACCGCCTGACGCAGCGCGTTGAGGCTGTGGCGCGGGATTTTGCCCGGCTCGGCATAGGCCATGAGCAGGGCGCACAGGTAGAGGCGCTCGATATTGCCTTCGCCATCAAGGGTAGCGACGCCATGGGCACGGGCAATACCGTACAGGTCGTGCATGATCTGCCAGGATGAGGAAGAGGGCCGGGCATAGGCGCGATAGGCCAGCATTTGCCGACGCAGCAGTGTGTGCATGGCGCGGCAGGTGGATTGCTGCAACAGCCGGGCCAGGCCGTTATCGAGCCGGCGGTCGGAGAGGCCGGCGACCACCCTGCAATAGGCAAACGCCAGGTCTTTCAGGCAATTGTCGGCAATCACGGCGGTGGTGGCGGTCTCCGGCGGGAGCGGCAGAATCGAGGCTTCGACCGCCCGCTCCAGTTCGGGCAGGCAACGCTCGATTTCGGGGCGGGCCTCCAGCAGCCTGAGACGCATGAACGCATCGGCCTGCTCCTCAAGCTCGGGAACATAGCGTTCCCGCATGAGCTGCAGGGCAGGTGTTGCCGGTAGCTTGCCCAGCTTGGCCAGAAAATGGAGCAGGGACTGCGGATCGGAACGCTTCTCCCCGGCCGGGAGTGGCCCGGCCAGTTGGCGTAATCGGCGTAAGGGAGCTTCCATGCGGTTTCCGTTGATCTTGAGCGCGTTCGATCCAAAGGCGTATTTAACCACGGCAAGGGTAGGGAGGGCGGTCGAATGTATTGCCTACCGTCAAACACCGTTGTCACGCCCTGCATGTCCAGGCTGCGTCATCGCCAGACCCGCCATGGTCGTGGCAATCAAGGTTGTGAAGGGGGATCGCTTATACTTGGGCGTATGCCCATTTTTGAACTGATTGCCCTTTCGTTGGGCGCCGCCGGGGTCTGGCTTTGGCTGGACAGCATCAAGGCGCGCGAGATTGCCGTGCAGGCAGCATTTCGGGCCTGCGACGGCGATGGCGTCCAGTTGCTCGACGAGACGGTGGCCATCCGTGCGCTTGGCGTGGCCAGAAACGAACGGGGTGCCCTTTGTCTCGTCCGCAAATATGGCTTCGAATTCAGCGATACCGGCGAAAACCGGCGATCCGGCTGGCTGGTGCTGCGCGGCCGTGAAATCGAGGCCTTCCGTTTGCAGCCCTCGCGCAATCCGTTCTCGCTCGTGCCTCGGGCTGGTGCTGCTGTTCCAGCGGGTCTCCTCCTTGGACAGGATGGGCAAGGGCTTGCATCCGGTGGCAAAGAAGAAGAGGGCGGCGGCGATGAGCGCAATCGACAAGGTCCATTCGACCAAGCTGGGGGTATAGGTTTGGATCAGACCGTCAAGCAGAACGACGTTGAAACGATTTAGGATCACGCTCGAGCAAAGTCATAATTTGGAAGCCAAAAAAAACAGCAGGCTCGCAAGCCTGCTGTTTTGGATTGAAGATGGATGAACCGATCAGTGGCAGAGATAGGGCTCGAAATCGAGCTTGTCTTTGCGCCCGGCTTCGGGCTGCATGGCTTCGTAGCGCGTCAGTGGCTTACCAACGGCAATGGCCGGGCCGATCAGGTGATCAAGAATGCTGGTGACGATACTCATTTCAGATCTCTTTCGTGTTGAGTTATATGGATGGTGCTCCTTGGAATCAGCAGCTCAGGAAGCGGCCGATATCCAGATTGCCGTGGGTATCCGGCGTCGGCTGCAGCGCTTCGAGGCGCGTCCGGGGAGCAACTGCCGGCATTGAAAGATCGGCAAGGTTGTTCAGGATGGCAGTAATGGCACTCATGTCAAACTCCTTTCGAGTCATTGGCACAACAGATCGTTTGCAAACTTTTTGCTTTCGACCGATGGCGCCACTTTAGCGTCGATGTTGCAGTGCAACAAACGAATTGTTTTTGATTTACAATGTAGAAAATCTTAATCGTGCTGCCATGGTCTACCGTTTGCCCCCGCTTCCCGCCTTGCGTGCCCTCGAGGCCGCCGCGCGCCACTTGAGCTTCAAGCAGGCGGCGGAAGAGTTGTGTGTGACGCCGGCCGCCATCAGCCAGCAGATCAAGGTGCTGGAAGAGTATCTGGGCAAGCCCCTGTTCGAGCGCTTGCCGCGTTCAATTCGCCTGCTGCCGGCAGGTGAGGCGATGCTGCCCAAGGTCAGGGAAGGCTTCGAGTGTCTGGCGGCAGCGGTGGAGGCGACACGGGCGCAGCAAACTGAAACTCTGAACGTCAATGCGCCGCCCGGTTTTGCTTCGCGCTGGTTGATGCCGCGCCTGACGCGGTTTACCGAACGTTATCCCGAGATTGATTTGCGCCTTTCCGGTAGCGCCGACAATATCGACAATCCGGATACCCTGGCGACACACAATGTCGACCCGCGTACCGATGTCAGCGAAATCTCCATCCGCTACGGCAATGGCGATTATCCGGGGCACCGCGTCAGCCAGATTTTCAATCCGGTTCTGGTAGTCGCCTGCAGCCCCCGGCTTCTGAAGGGCGAACATCCCTTGCGCACGCCCGAGGATTTGCGCTGGCACGTCCTCATTCACGACGATACCGTTCCCGACCAGAGCGAGCATACCCCCTGGGTGGACTGGATGCGCGCGGCGGGCGTCGAAGATATCGAAACCCGCAAGGGGCCGCGTTTCAGTAATACCCTTGCGATGGAGGCAGCGATTGACGGTTTGGGCGTGATGCTGGTGTCCAGGCCCTTGATTGCCGACGCCGTTGAGAAAGGCCATCTCGTTGTTCCCTTCGAGACCACCATTCCGTCGCGGCACGGCTATTATCTGGTGATTGCCGAGGCGCTGGCCGAACGCCCTGCCGTGCTCGCTTTTTCTAACTGGTTGTTGCAGGAAGCCGTGCCATATCGATAATAATTATTTATAAAACAATTTATTATTGAATTTATTTAATGTGTTTTATTATGATTTGCGGCAAGCGGCATTGCCGGGCGCGCTGCCGTTGATCCCATGATTGGATCAGGAGCAGGGTAGAATCGCACGGAGCAATCATCCGGTAATGCCATGCCCAATTTACCTGTCCGGGACAATCCCGGAGCCTTCTGGAATTTTTCGCGCACGCTGTCCTTCCGGCTGGTATTGGCCACCGTGCTGGTCGTGCTGACGGTGGCGGGAGTTGTTCATTCCCTTTGGCTGGTGACGGCGGAAAGAAACGTCGATGACATTGTTGCCGGACTCAATCGTGAAATTCTGCATGGGGTTTCGGGAACCGTCCGCGGGGTTTCGGAGGATGTGCTCGCCAGTCATCACCAGATGCGCGCGCTGTTCGAACAAGGGTTGCTGAACACCGCCTCGCCGCTTGAAGTCCGGAAATACCTGCTCGGCCTGGTTGCCGCAAAACCGCTCTACACCTGGGTGGAAATCGGTTTCGACAACGGCGATTTCTGGGGGGCGAACCGCCTTGACGCGCACCGTATCCGTTTTGTGACCCGGCGCTGGGATGCGGAGCGGAAATTATCCCGGCGAAGCACGGACTACTTCCGGCAAAACGATACCGGGCTGGTATTCGAGCGTACCGAGGAGGATGAGGAGGAGGCATACTATTCGCCATCGCGGCCCTGGTATCAGGCGGCCGTTGCCAGTCCGGGCAGGATGGTTTGGTCGGAAGTCTACCTTTTTGCTTCCAGCCACAAGCCGGGAATTGATTCGGCGCTGGCGCTGCGCGGGAAAGACGGCCGGACGATGGTTCTTGGCATCGGTTTTGAACTGAAACAGCTTTCCGACTATCTGGGCAGGCTGCCCGTGGCTTCCGAAGGCAGGGTTTTTGTGATGAACGGCAAATCCCAGGTGGTCGCCAGCAGCCACAGGGGCTTTCAGCCACCACCTTCGTTGAATGGCGGACAAAAACAGGCGCCAATGCTTGGAGAGTTTTCCGATCCCTTGCTCGATGTTGCGCATAAAGTGATTCAAAACGAGCCTCCCGCAGCCGAAGCCTTCCGTTCCTACCGTGTTGCCGGGGCCTCGGGAAGCCGCTACTTCGTGACCCTGCAGAACACCGGATACGCAAAATGGATGCTGGGAACAGTGATTCCGGAAGCGGTTTTTTTGGAGCGGACGCATGCCAATCAGAAAACCCTCATTGTCCTGTTGTCGCTGTTTGCCCTGTTTTCCGCTGCGGCAGCGGCGTATCTGGGGCGGCGCTGGATCGGCCAGCCGGTCGATGCCTTGCGGCGCGCCGCCGGCCGTATCGAGCAGGGCGATTTCGATACGCGCCTGCAATTGAAGCAGAGCGCCGAATTCGCACAACTGGGAACCGCATTCAATTACATGGTGGCCAGCCTGAAAGAGCGCGAGCGGGAACGCGACATGTTTGGCCGGGTTGTCTCGCCCGAAGTACGGGAGAAATTGCTGTCCGGGCAGTTGCAACTGGGCGGGGAAACCTGCTGGGTTTCCGTTGTTTTCTCCGACATCCGTGGCTTTTCAACGCTTTCGGAACGCATGACGCCGCAGGAGGTGGTCAGCCTGCTCAATGAATATCTGGCCGAGATGAGTGAGGCCATCAAACCCTGGGGCGGTTATATCAACAATTTCATCGGGGATGCCATCGTGGTCGTCTTTGGCGCGCCGGTGGCGCATGAGGAGATCGAGTGGCGGGCGGTGGCAGCGGCGATGTCCATGCGCGAACGGTTGAACCGGCTCAACCAGCGCCGCCGCGAACGGGGAGAGGTTGAAATCAGCAGCGGCATCGGCATCAGCACCGGAGAAGCCGTGGCCGGTCAGATCGGCTCCTTCGAGCGCCTGTTGTACACGGTGATCGGCGATGCGGTCAACCTGGCGGCGCGCCTGGAAACGATGACCAAGGATTTTCCCGGCAACCCCATCCTGATGAACGCGCAGACAGCGGAAGTCCTGAAGGGCCGGGAAGGACTGCGCCTGGTCGATCGCGGCCCGATGCCGATCCGGGGACGCGCCAACCCCATCGAGGTCTATTCGCTCGAACTTCCCGAGCTGCCGGATTCAGCGTCGCTTTCTGATTAGCCGGTGGAAACGCAAAAAGCGCCGGGGTGACGATTTCGGGCTGATTCAGCGTTTCCCCGCTTTGCCGGGCAGCGGTTGTGGGTCGAGCACGCCGACCGTCAGCCCGTCGTCCAAGAGATATTTTGCGGCGGCCGCCTGTACCTCGGCGGCAGTGACTTCGCGCAGGCGCTCGATCATCCTGTCGATATCGCGGTAGGAAAGGCCAACGCCTTCGATGCCGCCAATTTCCAGCGCTTGCCCCTGCATCGAATCGAGCTTGTAAATCTGCGCGGCGAGCAATTGCGCCTTGGCCCGGTTGAGTTCTGCTTCCGAGATGCCTTCACGCTGGATCTTGCCGATCTCGGCGCGTAGGGCGGCTTCCAGATCGGCGGCCGTCTTGCCTTCTGCCGGGGTGCCATACACATAAAACAGGCCCGGGCCGCGGGCGGTGCTGTCATAGCTGGCGCCAGCGCCGATGGCGATTTTCTGCCCGCGTACCAGACGCTTGCCAAGCCGGGCCGCATCGTAGCCATCGAGCACCGCCGCCAGCATCTCCAGCGCATAAGGTTCGCGGTCGTTGGCGGCATCGCGCAGCACTGGCGTTTTGTACCCCATGGCGAGCATGGGCAGTTCGGCTGGCGCCTTCACGGTGATGCGGCGCAGGCCTTTCTGTTCCGGTTCTGCAAGCGGGCGGCGCTGCGGCAGGGCGTGGCCCTGCAGCGGGCCATAATGTTTTTCGGCCAGGCGGAACACTTCCTGATGGTCGACGTCGCCGACCACGACGACATAGGCGTTGTTGGGGACATACCATTGGTCATACCAGGCTTTGGCGTCGGCCGCCGTCATGTTTTCCAGGTCGTTCATCCAGCCGATGACCGGGCGGCGGTAGGGATGCGCCTGAAACGCCACTGCATTCATCTGCTCGAAGAGCTTGGCGTGCGGATTGTCGTCGGTGCGCAGGCGCCGTTCTTCCATGATGACCCGGATTTCCTGGGCAAATTCCCCGGAATCGACCGTGAGGTGGCGCATGCGGTCGGCTTCGAGCGCGATCATGTCCTCCAGCTTTTCCTTCGGCACCTGCTGGTGATAGGCGGTGTAATCGCGGCTGGTGAACGCGTTGTCGCGCCCGCCCGCCGCCGCCACGCGCTTGCTGAATTCGCCGGGGCCAACCGTGGGCGTTCCCTTGAACATCATGTGTTCGAGCGCGTGCGCCAGGCCGGAACTGCCGTCCACTTCGTCCATGCTGCCGACCCGGTACCAGACCATGTGCACGGCCGTCGGGGCGCGCCGGTCTTCCTTGACGATAATGCGCAAGCCGTTGCTCAAAGTGGCTTCAAAAGGGTTGGCTTGCGCCGGCAGCGCCAGGCAGAGCGTTGCGGCCAGAAGGGCGAGGATGTGGGTCATGGTCATGGTGATAAGGGCTTTCTGCTAGAATTCGGGCGATTTTGCGCATTTTAACGGAAGCCGCGGCATCGGCATCCTGATCTTGGACACAACGCAAGCATGTTCGGTTTCCTGAAAAAACCCGGCGCACCGGCGCCGAATGCGGATTCGCCTGTTTCCGCGCCCGTTCCCGATTCTCCGCCGGAAAAACAGGTCTCCTGGCGCGAGCGCCTGTCCAAGGGGCTTTCGCGTACGCGCGCCCAGCTGGGCGGCAAGCTTAAATCCATTTTCGCACGTGGCAAGGTCGATGACGAGCTGCTGGAAGAGCTTGAAACCCTGTTGCTGACCAGTGATGTCGGCGTCGAGGCCACAGCTTATCTGCTCAAGGAACTGCAAGCACGTTCCAAAAAGGACAAACTCGAGACGCCGGAAGCCATCCAGCAGGCGCTGTCCGACGCGCTGATCGATCTGCTAGCGCCGCTGGAAGCCCCGCTTTCCATCGAAGGCCATCGCCCGTTCATCATTATGATCGCCGGCGTTAACGGCGCTGGCAAGACCACCTCGATCGGCAAGCTGGCCAAGTATTTCCAGGCGCAGGGCAAATCGGTGCTGCTGGCAGCGGGCGATACTTTCCGCGCTGCCGCCCGCGAGCAGTTGCAGACCTGGGGCGAGCGCAATAACGTGACGGTGATTGCGCAGGAAGGCGGTGACCCCGGCGCGGTCATTTTCGATGCCATCGCTTCCGCCAAGGCGCGCGGCATCGACATCGTGTTGGCCGACACCGCCGGGCGGCTGCCGACGCAACTGCATCTGATGGAAGAAATTGCCAAGGTGCGGCGCGTCATCCAGAAAGCCGAACCGACGGGACCGCACGAAACCCTGCTGGTGCTCGACGCCAATATCGGCCAGAACGCCTTGCAGCAGGTCAGGGCCTTCGATCAGTCGATTCAGGTGAGCGGGCTGGTGCTGACCAAGCTGGATGGCACGGCCAAGGGCGGCGTCATTGCCGCCATTGCCCGCCAGTACCCGAAGCCGATCCGCTTCATCGGCGTGGGCGAGGGCATCGACGACCTGCGCCCTTTTGCCGTCCGCGAGTTTGTCGAAGCGTTGTTTGAATAAGCCAAGTGACTGGAATAGCGAAAAATGCCGATTACTGAACTGCTTGCCCGCAATGCCGCCCAGTATGGCGACGAAATCAGCCTGATCGAGATCAATCCGGAAATCCGCCAAAGGCATGCCAACTGGAAAGAGTACGATCTGGTCGAAACCAATCCGGAGAAAAAATACCGGCGCGAGATGACCTGGCGCGAGTTCGACGACAAGGCCAACCGGTTTGCCAATTTCCTGCTCGAACGCGGTTTGCAGAAAGGCCACAAGGTCGCCATTCTGCTGATGAACTGCCTGGAATGGTTGCCCATCTATTTCGGCATTCTCAAAACCGGCGCCATCGCCGTGCCGCTTAACTACCGCTATACCGAAAACGAGATCAGGTACTGCCTTGATCTGGCCGAATGTGATGTGCTGATTTTCGGGCCGGAATTCACCGAACGCGTTGCCGCCATCCGCGAGCAGATGCCCAAGGTCAAGATTCGCCTTTTTCTCGGCCATGGCCGTCCAGCCTTTGCCGAAAGCTATTACGCGCTGACGGCCTGCTGTTCCTCTTTGCCGCCCAAAATCGCGCTGGCCGATGAGGACGATGCCGCCATTTATTTCTCCTCCGGCACCACCGGCTTTCCCAAAGCCATCCTGCACACGCACCGCAGTCTGGTGACGGCCGCCGAGGTCGAGCAGGCGCACCATCAGCAGACGCGCGACGACAGTTTCCTCTGCATTCCGCCGCTCTACCATACCGGCGCCAAGATGCACTGGTTCGGCAGCCTGCTGGCCGGCAGCAAGGCTGTGCTGCTGCGCGGTGTGAAGCCGGAATGGATTCTGAAAGCCGTCTCCGAAGAAAAGATCACCATCGTCTGGCTGCTCGTCCCTTGGGCGCAGGATATTCTCGATGCCATCGAGCGCGGCGAACTGAAGCCGGAAGACTACCAGCTCGACACCTGGCGCTTGATGCACATCGGCGCCCAGCCGGTGCCGCATAGCCTGATCCTGCGCTGGAAAGCGCATTTCCCCCAACATGCCTACGATACCAACTATGGCTTGTCGGAAGCCATTGGCCCCGGCTGTGTGCATCTCGGTGTCGAAAACATCCACAAGGTCGGAGCCATCGGCAAGGCCGGTGAGCACTGGGAAGTGCAGATCGCCGATGAAAACGGCCAACCGGTCAAGCCGGGCGAGGTCGGCGAACTGTGCGTGCGCGGGCCGGGGCTGATGAAGTGCTATTTCAATAATCCGGAAGCGACTGCCGAAGTGCTGAAAGGCGGCTGGCTCTTTACCGGCGACATGGCGCGCGAAGACGAGGAGGGCTTCATTCACCTTGTCGACCGCAAGAAAGACGTCATCATCTGCGGCGGCGAGAACATCTATCCGGTGCAGATCGAGGATTTCCTGCGTGCCCACAGCGCCATCAAGGATGTGGCGGTCATCGGTCTACCCGACC
>JAKJFA010000043.1:19538-19873 GCA_022705135.1 Pseudomonadota bacterium
CCGCCAGTGAAAACGACATCGCCCGGTTTTGCGAGGCGCTACCGCGTTACAAACGGCCGCGCCGCATCATTTTCGACAGCGTGCCGCGCAACCCGACCGGCAAGATTGAGAAACCAAAACTGCGCGCGCAGTATTGCCACGGCAGCCTGGTTGAAGCGCAGACCGAGAGTTGATAAGGATTCACTGATTGGAATCTGTCACAATGCTGGCTGGCGCACCTGTTTGGCGAGGACAAATGAACTTTTTAGGCTTTTGGTTAAATGAACCTTTATGAAGAGCACAATCAAGTATTTCGCATATGGCCTGATGGCCTGTTTGACTTGCTTCAATGCAGC
>JAKJFA010000044.1:0-293 GCA_022705135.1 Pseudomonadota bacterium
GCAGACCTTGCAGATCAATGGACAGGAGGTCACGGTGGTTTGGATGCCCTATAACTGGGGATTCAAAGGCTTGAGTACTGGTCCCAGCACCAACTACCTGACTATTGATGCGCTCGATCCCACAGCCGGGACGCAAGAGACCAAGGCTTGCCTGGTGAACGTGGCATTGCTCGATAAAAGGAGGGTGTGATGAGCAAGGCCATTCTCATTGATACGACCAAATGTATCGGCTGCCGTTCTTGCCAGATCGCCTGCAAACAATGGTATGGGTTGCCCGCCGAGAAAACCGAGCT
>JAKJFA010000044.1:325-5898 GCA_022705135.1 Pseudomonadota bacterium
AACCCGCCTGCGGTGTCTGCCAAGACCTTTACCGTGGTGACGTCACACGAAATTGACAGCCCGGCGTCGCCTGGCGGAATGAAATATGTTTTTACCAAACGGCAATGCATGCATTGCGATGAACCGGCCTGCGTATCTGCTTGTCCGGTTACGGCGCTCTACAAGACCAAGGAGGGCCCGGTTTTGTATGACGCAAGCAAGTGCATAGGGTGCCGTTATTGCGTGTGGGCTTGTCCCTTTGGCGCACCAACCGCTGATTGGGATTCGCTGGCGCCGAAGATCTGGAAGTGCACCATGTGCGCTGACCGCGCCACCGAACCGGCGCCGGAGCAACGCAATGGCCAGAGTTTGTCCGAGGAAGACAAAAAACGGTTTACGGTGGCGCACTCCGTGCCGTCTTGCGTCAAGCATTGTCCGGCTGAAGCGCTGATGTTCGGTGAGCGCGAGGAACTGCTTGACATTGCGAAAAAGCGCATCCGGTCGAATTCAAACCACTACGTCGATCATATTTATGGCGAGAAGGAAGCTGGCGGTACCGCCACGTTCTATCTGTCGAGTGTCCCTTTTCCCCGGATCGATATGTCGGATGTCGGTACGGCGAGCTATCCGCAACGCAGCGCGCCCGCGCTGGCGGCTGTCCCGCCGGCAGTGGTGGCGGTGGGCGCCTTGCTTGGCGGAACGTATGCGCTCAAGCGCCGCAGTGCCATGGTTGATGGCGATAAGGATGAGTCAACTGACGCGCACGCGGAGCGTCATGTCGAGTTCGCGCCGCTCAAGAAGAAACTGGCGACCCCGGTCAATCTGTTGCTGCTTGCGTTGGCTATTTTGGGCGGTGTTTCCTTTGTCCTGCGCTTTGCGCTGGGTTTGGGAGACAGCACGAACCTGTCGGATACTTACCCCTGGGGGTTGTGGATTGCCTTGGATCTTGTGTGGATTGCGGTCGCGGCGGGCGCTTTTGCGACGGCAGGGTTGATTTATGTGCTTCACCGCAAGGATCTGTACTCCATGGGGCGAACTGCAGTGCTGATGGGGCTTCTGAGCTACAGTTTTGTCACCCTGACCTTGCTGGCGGATCTGGGCCTGCCGTGGAACTTCTGGCAACTGATGCTTCAGGCGCCCGAACACTCTGCGATGTTCGAGGTTTCCTGGTGCGTTGGTCTTTACGTCAGTGTCCTTGCCTTTGAATTCTTCCCGGTGCCCTTCGAGCGCTGGAATCTCAAATGGGCCATGGATTTGTGGCGCAAATTTTCGCCCGCCTATGTGGTTTTTGCGGTCACGCTGTTCGTATACTTGATGTCGCGCAGCCTGATGTATACCGGGCTGGCCTTTGCCGTCTTCGCGCTGATGGCCTACCTGTTCCGCCAGCGCGATACGGAGCGCCCGGTGCCTATTATGCTGGCGATTGCGGCGGTGACGTTTTCGACCATGCATCAGAGTTCGCTTGGTTCGTTGTTTCTGCTCATGCCGGACAAGCTGAATCCGCTGTGGTGGTCGCCGATGATACCGATTCTCTTTTTGCTTTCATCGGTTGCAGCGGGTACGGCGTTGATGGTGCTCGTCGAAATGTGGATCGCCAAGGCTTATGCACGGCCGTTGCGTATGCCGCAGCTCTCGGCTCTGGGGAAAATCACCTTCTGGGCATTACTTGTCTATGGGGTGGTGCGTGTCCTCGATGTCCTGATTCGAGGACAGCTTCCGAGCGGTTTGGCTGGTCAGCAAGGCAGCCTATTTATCATTGAAATTCTGCTGGGAGTCCTTCTTCCGCTGACTTTGCTGGCGAGCGCGAAGCTGCGCGCCCGCCGGGGCTTGCTTGCTGCGGGCGCTTTTCTCGTTGCGGGCGGCGTGGTGTTCAACCGCATGAATGTCGTCCTGTTTGCAATGAATCTTAAAGGGCCGATTCCACAGATTATTCCTGAGCCCTATTCACCAAGTCTCTTCGAGTGGGGGGTCTCGATCGGCTTTATTGCGGCCACCATCCTGCTGTTCGGGGTAGGCATACGGCTGATGCCGGTATTGCCGGAGGAAGATGAGGATCAGGGCGCATGAGCATGGATGCGGCCTGGAATCAATGGATTCAGACGCACCCCTATCTGGAGTCGATTGCCCGCTTTCATCATCTTCTGGTTCAGGCGACCGGGACACGGGTTACGTTCGAGGCGATGCCGGCGTGGCAGGATTATGCCGAAGATTATCGGAACGGAACGCCGTTGTTGCGCAGCAAATCGTTGAACCTGGACTACGCGGCGGCTTCGGGCGAGGCATTGGCTATCCTTGTTGACAAGGTTCTGGCAGCGGAAGTGCCGGAAAGGCTTGCGGAAAATTGCCGCCAGCTTCATAACATCCTGACCTCTCCTGAAGAGCGGATGAGCGCGATCGAGTGGGTGGTTTCCGGCGTTCCTTTCACGCGGGCACCGCCCGATCCGGGTGTCCTGCTTCTTCTTGGCTGGAGCGCAGTTGCCTCCGTGCTGACCCCGGTGATAGAAGCGTTTTCCTGCTGGCGTAATGAAGAGGACTGGGGGCGTGGCTATTGCCCCACCTGCGGAGCGGCTCCGGTGATGGCGCAGATTGTTCCCGGCGAGGCGGGAAGCCAGCGCTTTCTTTTCTGCGGCTTTTGCGGCACTCGATGGAAGTATCGCCGTATTGGCTGTCCCTATTGCGGTAATGAAATATCGCCACGTCTCGGCATCCTGGAAGCCGAGGGGGAAGAAGGGCTTCTGCGCATCGATGTTTGCGAGGAATGCCGGGGATATGTCAAAACCTATACCGGCCATGGGGAAGAAACCTTGTTTCTCGCTGACTGGACTACGTTGCACCTGGATATCCTTGCGAGGGAGCGCGGTTTCAAGCGGCAGGGCGATTCCCTCTACGAAATCTGACGCATTACCCGGCCGGCGGCCAAAGCCTGTCTTGGCTTTTGGATTGTCGGAAGCGGTTTTTATGGTGAAAGCCGCGCAGCGGCTCACGAAGGCCGCCAAATTTTTCCCATATTGTCCTATGCGACATAACGATAGTAAGGATTGATTTCATTGGCTATTTTTCCGGCGCGCCGATTCTCGGAAATATGAACAAATGGTGCTATTGGGCCGAGAAATGATATGATCACGATCAGAGGTTTCCTGTAAAAAGCAGGGGCGAAACGGTTCAATGCAGTCATCATTCATGTCATTCAAATCCCGTTAACAACCCGAAATTTTCGAGAGGTGCTTATGATCGCCGAGAGCGTGAGAAAAGAAATCAAGGGTGTCATCGCCGGCTATCCGAAAAGAGAGTCTGCCCTGATGCCGGCCCTGATGCTTGCCCAAAAAGGAAACAAGAACGTTCTGACCCGCAAGGAAATCGATGAAGTGGCCGACATTGTCGGCGTCACGTCGTCCAAGGCCATGGGCGTGGCGACCTTCTACACCATGTACAACGTGCGCGACAGCATCGGCCAGTATCACCTGCAGGTCGATACCAATATCCCGGCCACCCTGATGGGCGCCCGTAAGATTTTGGCTCATCTGGAAAGCAAGCTCGGCATCAAGGCCGGCGAAACCACGCCCGACGGCCTGTTTACCCTGTCGGAAGTGGAGTGTCTGGCTTCCTGCGGTTCCTGCCCGGTCATTCAGGTCAATGACACTTACTATGAAAACATGGACATCGCCAAGGTCGATGCCCTGATCGATTCCCTGAAGAAGGGCGTGATGCCGGATAACAAGACCGAGTATCACTGGGGAACGGTCTGTAACGTCCTGTTGAAGAATCGTGGCGTTGATAACGCCAAGTCGATTGACGTTTACAAGAAGAACGGCGGCTATGCCGCTTTGGCCAAGGCCAGAACGATGACGCCGGACGCCATCGTCAAGGAAGTGAAGGCTTCGGTGATTCGCGGCCGCGGCGGCGCCGGTTTCCCGGCTGGCGTGAAGTGGGGCTTCCTGCCCAAGGACAACGCCAAGCCCGTCTACCTGATCTGCAATGCTGACGAAGGCGAACCGGGTACCTACAAGGACCGGCAGATCATGGAATACGATCCGCATCTGCTGGTGGAAGGCATGGCCATTTCCGCTCTTGCCTTGGGCGCCAAGCAGGCCTTCATCTACATTCGCGGCGAATTCGGCTGGATTGCCGACATTCTCGAAAAGGCCATTGCCGAAGCCAAGGCCGACGGCCAGTTGAAGGACTTCGACATCAAGGTGCATCGTGGCGCCGGCGCTTACGTTTGCGGCGAAGAAACGGCGCTGATCGAATCGATCGAAGGCAAGCGCGGCCAGCCGAGAATCAAGCCGCCCTTCCCGGCGGTGCAGGGGTTGTATGGTTGCCCGACCATCGTCAATAACGTTGAAACGCTGGCCAGCGTTCCATTCATCGTCGAGCAGGGCGCCGACGCCTTCCAGAAATTCGGTTCGCCCAACAACACCGGTTTCAAGATTTTCGGCATCAGCGGCAATGTGAACAAGCCCGGCTGTTACGAATATCCGATGGGCACCAGCTTCAATGACCTGATTGCGGCCGCGGGCGGCGTCAAGGGCAAGCTGAAGGCGGCCATCGTCGGCGGTCTTTCCGTCGCCATTATGACGGCGGACGAACTGCAAAACCTCAAGATGAGCTATGACTCCTGCTTTGAGAACGGCACGGCGCTGGGTTCCGGCGGCATCATGGTCATCAACGACGAATGGTCCATTCCCGATCTGGCCTTGCGCACCATCAAGTTCTATGCCCATGAGTCCTGCGGCAAGTGCGTGCCCTGCAAGCAGGGTTCCCACATGATCGTGATGGCGCTGGAAAAGATTGTCGCCGGCAAGGGCACCCAGGAAGACCTCGCCAATGTCGAGCGTCTGGTCGGCACGATCAAGGGTTTGACCCTGTGTCCAGTCGGCGAAGCCTTTTCTGTTCCCATCAAGGCCATGGTCGAAAAATTCCGGCCCGAGTTCGAAGCTTTGCTGGTCAAGTGATTTATTGTTAAAAGGAGCGAGTCGATGAAAATCAAAATCAACGGCAAGGAAGTTGATTGCTCGCCGGACGCCACAGTACTCGAGGCGGCCAAGGCGAGTGGTACGTACATCCCGTCCCTGTGTTTTCACCCGAAGACCGGCATGGCGGGCAAGTGCCGTGTGTGTGTGGTGGAAGTCGAGGGCATGCGGGGCTTGCAGACCTCCTGTACGGTCAAGGTGCAGGAAGGCATGTCGATCAACACCCGGTCCGACAGCATTCTGGCGGCTCAGAAAATGGTGGTCGAACTACTGCTGGCCAGCGGCCAGCACGATTGTCTGTCCTGCCAGCGCAGCGGCAATTGCGAATTGCAGGATGCGGCCTACTATCTGGGCATCGAAAGGCCGTCTTTCCATTATGCCGACACGCATTACCAGGTACCGGATCGGAGTGCGCCGTTTGTCTATCTAGACAAGAACAAATGCATTTCCTGTGGCCGTTGCGTGGCTGCGTGCAACAATGTGGTGGTCAATGAGGTGCTGGATTTCGCATATCGCGGTCACCACGCCGAGATCATTTGTGATGCCGATGTGCCGATGGGCGAATCGAGCTGTGTGCAGTGCGGCGAGTGCTCGCAAATCTGTCCGGTGGGTGCCATTGTCGAC
>JAKJFA010000044.1:5908-19563 GCA_022705135.1 Pseudomonadota bacterium
AAGTCCATCGGCAAGGCGCGTCCGTGGGATACGAAACTGGTTAGAACCACTTGCCCCTACTGCGGTGTCGGCTGCCAGTTGAATTTGCACGTCCAGGGCGAGCAAATCGTCAAGGTGACCGGTGTCGAAGGCGCCAAGCCGAACAACGGCATGCTGTGCGTCAAGGGCCGTTACGCCTATGACTTCATGTATTCCGAGGATAGGCTGACCAAACCGCTGATCAAGGAGAAAAATGGCGTTTTCCGCGAAGCGAGCTGGGATGAGGCGCTCAAGCTGATCGCTTCGAAATTCAAGGAAAGCATCGATCAGTACGGGCCTGATTCTGTGGCCGGCGTGAGCTGCGCCCGCAGTATCAACGAAGACTCCTACAACATGCAGAAGTTGTTCCGGTCGGTGTTCAAGACCAACAACATAGATCACTGCGCTCGAACTTGACACGCTCCTACGGTGGCCGGTCTGGCTACCTCCTTCGGTTCTGGCGCGATGACCAACTCGTTCGGCGAGTTTTCAAAGGCAAAAATGATTCTGTGTATCGGCACGAACATGACCGAGGCACACCCGGTGGCTTCTTATTACATCAAGCAGGCGGTCAGGAATGGCGCTTGTCTGATCGTGGCCGATCCCCGCAAGCACCGCTTGGTCGACTATGCAGAAATGTTTGCCCAGATCAAGGTCGGCTCGGATATTGCCTTCCTCAATGGCCTGATGCATGTCCTGATTACGGAAGATTTGTACGACAAGGATTTTGTCGCCAATAACTGCACGGACTTCGACAGTCTCAAGGAAACCGTTCTCAAGTATCCGCCGGAAAAAGCGGCGGAAATCTCCGGCGTCAGCGCCGACCAGATCCGGGCGATCGCCCGCAAGCTGGCCAGCGTCAAGCCTGGCATGGTCTGTTACACCCTCGGCATTACCGAACACACCTGCGGTACGAACAATGTGATGAGCGTTGCCAACCTGCAGATGCTGCTCGGCAACATGGGGATGGAGTGCGGCGGCGTCAATCCGCTGCGCGGCCAGAACAACGTGCAGGGCGCCTGTGACATGGGCGCATTGCCCAATGTTTATCACGGCTACCAGAAAGTCATCGATCCTGCTGCCAAGGAAAAGTTTGAAAAGGCATGGGGCGTCACAGGACTTTCCGACAAGAACGGCCTGATGATGCCGGACATGATGGCAGGGCTGGTCTCCAAGAAAATCCGTGCCCTGTGGATCTTCGGCGAGAATCTGGCCAATACCGAGCCAGATATCCATCACGTCGAGCATCAACTGGAATCGGCCGATTTCCTGGTCGTTCAGGATATTTTCCAGAACGAGACGACGCGCTTTGCCGATGTAATTCTCCCGGCTGCTGCCTGGTGCGAGAAGGACGGAACGTTCACCAGCAGCGAACGCCGTGTCAGCCGTGTGCGCAAGGTCAAGGAAGCCCCCGGTGAAGCCAGGCAGGATTGGTGGATTTTCAAGCAGATCGCCAAGGAGTTCGGCCACAACTGGGAATCGGACAGCGCTCAGGAAATCTGGGATAACGAGGTTTCCAAATGGGCTCCTTCACTCGGCGGCATCAAGTATTCGCGCATCGAGCAAGATGGTCTGCAATGGCCTTGTCCGACGACCGAGCATCCGGGAACCTCCTTCCTGCACAAGGATGGCAAGTTCACGCATGGCAAGGGCGTCTTCAAGGCCATCGAATGGACGCCACCGGCCGAAGTCGAAGATGCGGAATATCCATTCGTGCTCAGTACCGGACGCCGTCTGTCGCAATACCATACCCGCACGCAAACCGGCCGAGCCGGCATGGACGCTATCTTCAAGGAAGAAACGGCGGACATCTCGATTGCCGATGCCCAGCGGATGGGGATTGCCCATGGCGAAGTCATCCGGGTCAAGTCGCGTCGCGGCGAAGTTCAGGTGCCGGCGCGTGTCACCGAAGAAGTGCCGGCCGGCATGGTCTGGATGACTTTCCATTACCGCGAAGGCAATGCCAACTGGCTGACCAACACGGCCGCTGACACGATCACCAAGACTTCGGAGTACAAAGCCTGCGCCGTCAGGATCGAAAAAATCTGATTGCGTCGGATCGAAAGTCGTAAAACAGAACCGGGGAGGCCCAAAGCCTCCCCGGTTTTTTCGGTCTCAAGGCTTGGGTAACAAAGCCTTGCACGCTTCCGGCATGATGGGGACTGATTCTGGACTGGCCGGTTTGGATGGCATTTTGGCCTCGTCGCTGAACCACCAGGCGAGTTCGTTGCCGCAACCGTCGCCGGCCGGCAGCGGTGCTTGCGCCGCGCAGTCGGCATTGCCGGACGGGCATTTGATGCGCACATGCACATGAGCGTCGTGGCCCCACCACGGGCGCAGCTTGCGCAGCCAGGCGCGCTGGTCCCGTGGTTCCGTCTCGCACAGCGCCCGCTTGATGGCAGGGTTGATGAAGAGGCGGTCGACGCGCGGGTCTTCGGCCAGGGTTTTTAGCAGCAGGCGCTGGGGGTTGCCCCAGGTCGGCGCCAGTTGCTGGCCGTCGGTGGCCACTAGGCTTGGCGGGTCGGTTTTTTCCGGATAGATTTCGTTGGCGATTCTGGCCGAGGCTGCAAAGCTCAGCCAGATGTCGACGTCAAGACCATTCTGATGGCTGCGATGCGACGAGGACATCGGGCCGCCGCGCGGCTGGCTGATGTCGCCGATCATCAGTAGGGCATCGCTTTTGCCGAGCCTTTTGCCGAGATCGCCGATCAGGCCCAATAGCGCCGGATGGCCGTAAAAGCGATTGCGGCCGCGGCGGATGCTGACATAGCCGTGGCCTTCCTCCGGCAAGGCTTCGGCGCCGGCCAGGCAACCGTTGCTACCCGAACCGATGGCAGCGGCCGGGCCGGGCGATGGTGTTTTGATCTCCGGCCAGTTGGGCGGCTGGGCATGGGCGCCCAGTGACAGCAACAGGGCAGCAAGGGCAGTTTGGGAACGAAAGACCGCGTGAGTCAATTTTTCCTGGAGAGCGGTTGGCCAGAGCATGGTACGTTTTCATCCGAGAGGGTTGGCCTGCATTATGCCCGAAACATTTGTTTTTTCTGGTGTTGCAAGTGCGACTTGAACAAGTGTCCGGTTGACAATCGTTCCTTGCTTACATACCCTCCGACCCTGTTGGAGAGGATGACTCTGGTGGCTCGACTGGTCTTCAAAACCAGTAGAGGGCGGATAACACCGTCCTTGGCAGGTTCGATTCCTGCCCTCTCTGCCAAAACCCTTGATAGGGGGAGCTGGTGCTCCAGGTCAGTTTGACTGACTGGCGTTTTGCCAAACAGGTTCGATTCCTGTCCCGAACGGATGTCCGACGCTGTTTGAAGAACGTGTCTTGGCTGCGCCCTCTGTCGCTGCTCTGCCCATTTCGGCAGGCGGTTGGCATGTCGCGTTCTTTTCAGCGGTTGGGCAATGGTTTTTGTGATCCTTTGGAGGAAAAATGCGACAACAACTTTCTGCTTTTTTTGCCTCGCGCTGGGGCATCATTCTGGCCGGCGTCGTGATCGGCTTATTGGCCGCACTGCTGCCGAAGCTGGGCAATCCGCCCAATATGGGGGTTTGCGTCGCCTGTTTTGAACGCGATATTGCCGGCGCCTTCGGGCTGCACCGGGCGGCGGTAGTGCAATATCTGCGCCCGGAGATTCCGGCCTTTGTCCTCGGATCGCTGGCAGCGGCGCTTCTATTTGGCGAATTTCGTGCGCGCGCCGGTTCAGCGCCACTGGTGCGGTTTTTCCTTGGCGTCTTTGCCATGATCGGCGCGCTGGTTTTCCTCGGCTGCCCGTGGCGTGCCATCCTGCGTCTGGCCGGCGGCGACTGGAATGCCATTATCGGCATTGCCGGACTAACGCTGGGCGTTGGCATCGGTGGCGCGTTTATCAAGCAGGGTTTTTCGCTCGGGCGCTCGCGCGAGACGTTCAAGATTGCCGGCGGGTTGATGCCGGCGCTGATGGTCGGCATCCTGTTGCTGGCGCTGGCACAACCCGCTTTTATCCTGATCAGTGAAAAAGGGCCGGGGTCACTGCATGCGCCCATTCTCATTTCGCTCGCAGTCGGGTTGCTGATTGGCTTTCTGGCGCAGCGCACACGCTTTTGCACCATGGGCGCGATCCGAGATTTTGTGCTCATCCGCGACACTCATCTCTTGCTCGGCCTGCTGGCGATGATCGTCACCGCTTTTCTGGCCAATCTGGCGCTGGGTCAGTTCAAGCCCGGTTTTGAGGCGCAAGCGATCGCGCACAGCAGCCATTTGTGGAATTTCCTCGGCATGGTGTTGGCCGGTTTGTGCTTTGCGCTGGCGGGCGGTTGCCCGGGGCG
The DNA here is from genome assembly GCA_022705135.1 of Pseudomonadota bacterium. GTDB lineage: Bacteria > Pseudomonadota > Gammaproteobacteria > Burkholderiales > Rhodocyclaceae > UBA1934. The sequence goes on from JAKJFA010000044.1 coordinate 10,232, forward strand.
GCAGTTGTTTCTGACCGGCGAGGGCGACACCGACTCCGGCGTTTTTGTTTTGGGCATGATCGTCGGCGCCGGTTTCGCCCACAACTGGTTGCTGGCGGCAGCGCCGGACAAGCTGGCAGAAGGCGTGTTGACCGTTGGCGGCCCTGGCTTGAATGGCCAGGTTGCCGTTGGCATCGGTCTGGTGTTTTGTCTGGTGCTTGGCTTTGCCATGCGCGAACGCTTTGAATGAGGGGAGGATCAAATGAAAACGATAGATACGACTGGGCTGTCCTGCCCGGAGCCGGTGATCAGGACGCGGGCTGCCTTGCAGACGCTGGCGGCGGGCGAGCAACTGCAAGTGCTGGTTGATACGGTGACAGCACGCGAAAATGTGTTGCGCACGGCGCGTTCGCTGAAGTATGACGCGGTTGCGGCGGATAGGGATGGCGGCATGGTGGTGACCATCACGAAGAAATAAGTGCGCCGCAATTGAGCCGGAAAGCGGTTTTTGTCGATAATGGAGTCAATTTTTCAAGGTGACGGATATGACGAAGCTGGACATCAAGCTGACCCACTTGGTCAAAGCGGCGGGTTGAGCCGCCAAAATAGGCCCGGGGGGCCTTGAAGCCGCGTTGTCGGGATTGTTCGAGTTTGATGACCCGAATCTGCTCGTTGGTCCGCAGACCAGCGACGACGCCGGTGTTTACCGCATTGCGGACGATTGTGCCCTGGTCGAGACGACCGATATCATCACGCCGCTGGTTGATGATCCCTTCCTCTTTGGTAGTATCGCGGCGGCGAATGCGCTTTCCGATGTTTATGCCATGGGCGGGCGGCCGGTGACGGCGATGAATCTCGTCTTCTGTCCAGCGTGCGGTGTCCCGCTCGAGGCGCTACGGGCCATCATGGCGGGCGGTGCGGCCAAGTTGCGGGAAGCGGGCGTGTGTCTGGTTGGCGGGCACAGTATCGAGGATGACGAACTCAAGTACGGGCTGGCGGTGACTGGATTGGTCCATCCGCAGCAGGTGGTGCGCAACTCGACGGCAAAAGCGGGTGACCGGCTGATCCTGACCAAGCCCTTGGGAACCGGCCTCATTTCGACCGGCATCAAGGCGGACATGGCAGATGCGCAGGCGGTGGAAGAAGCCTGCCGCTGGATGACGACGCTCAATGCTTTGGCGGCCAAGCTCATGCTCGAATGCGGCGCGCACGCCTGCACCGACATCACCGGCTTCGGGCTGATTGGTCATGCGACGGAAATGGCGCGCGGCGCTGGCCTGACTTATGCCATCAAGCGCAGTTCGATTCCTGTCATGGCGGGTGTTGCGGAAATGATCGACTGCGGGCTGATTCCCGGCGGCCTTTACCGTAATCGTGATCATTACGCTCCCATGCTCAAGGCGGATTCGCAGTTAGAGGATGACCTGCTGCCTCTGTTCGATCCGCAAACCTCTGGCGGTTTGCTCATTGCTCTGGCCGATGAGGATGCGACTGCCTTTCTGCAGCGGACGGCGGCAAGTGACTGCTTCGCCGTTGAAATCGGCCACGTCGTGCCGAAAGAGGCCTACCCCTTGTTGATTCGCTGAGAAAGATTGTGACCGCGCCATCCCTGCTCTATCTCGACAACGCTGCAACGTCCTGGCCCAAGCCGCCGGTGGTGGCGGAAGCCATGCTGCGCTTCATGGAACAGGTCGGCGCCAATCCGGGACGCAGTGGCCACCGCCTTTCCATCGAAGCGGGGCGTCTGGTCGAGTCGGCGCGCGAGAGCGTGTGCTCGCTTTTCAACGCGCCCGATCCGCTGCGCGTGGTTTTTGGCGCCAATGTGACCGAGGCGCTCAATCTGGTGCTCTACGGCCTGCTGCGGCCAGGCGACCATGTCATCACCACGTCGATGGAACACAACGCCATGATGCGGCCCTTGCGTCATCTGGAACGGGAAGGGGTGGAACTGACCGTGCTGCCCTGCCGGGCGGATGGCACACTCGACATTGGCCTGCTGCAACCCGCTATCCGCAAAAATACCGTGCTGATTGCCATGATGCACGCCTCCAACGTGGCCGGCACGCTCCTGCCAGTGGCGGAAGCCGGGCGCATTGCCCGTCAGCATGGCCTGCTGCTGCTGGTTGATAGCGCGGCGACCGCCGGGGCGGTGCCCATCGACATGGAAGCCTGCGCGATTGACTTGCTCGCTTTTACTGGCCACAAATCACTGTTCGGGCCAACCGGCACTGGCGGGCTGATCATTGGCGAGCGCGTCGACCCGAACCGCATCCGGCCGTTGATGCGCGGCGGCACCGGCAGCCGTTCGGAATACGAGGAGCAGCCGGAATTTCTGCCGGATCGCTTCGAGAGCGGCACGCTTAATGTTGTCGGGCTGGCGGGGTTGAATGCCGGCATCGACTGGATTCTGGAACGCGGCGTCGTGGCTCTTCAGGCGGAATTGCGGGAGAAGACGCAAGCGCTGATCGATGGCCTGAAGGACATCCCGGGCGTGCAGGTGCATGGCACGCACGACGCGCGGTGGCAGACGGCCTGCGTGTCGTTCAACGTCGAAGGACTATCATCTTCCGAAGCCGGATTTCGGCTCGACGAGGAATTCGGGATTCAGGTGCGTATCGGTCTGCATTGCGCGCCGGCAGCGCATCGCACGCTGGGGACTTTCCCGGCGGGCAGCATCCGCTTTGCGCCGGGCCTGTTTACCAGCAGGGCGGAAATCGAACAAGCCGTTGCGGCAGTGCGGAGCTTGGCGCGATGACGGCAAGCGAATTGTCGGTGCTGATTTTCCATACCAGCAACCACGCCTTCCGGGCCGAGAAGCTGCTGAAGCAGGCGGATTTTGTCTGCAAGCTGGTGCCGGTGCCGCGTCATTTGAGTTCGGAATGCGGCGTTTGCCTGCGCCTGGAAACAGCGCGGGTGGAAGCGGCGCTGGAAGTGCTGAAGGCAGGGCGTGTGGACATCGACCGGGTGGAGAGACTGTCGTGACTGAAACCGCCGTCAGACTGAATTTGGTGGACGTCGGACAAATCGGCTGTTTTGAGACGATCGTTGACGTCCGTTCGCCGGCCGAATTTGCCGAAGACCACCTGCCTGGCGCACAGAATTATCCGGTGCTGGACGACGCCGAACGGGCGCAGGTTGGGGCGCTGTACCGTCAGGTCTCGCCTTTTGCTGCCCGCAAACTGGGCGCGGCGCTGGTGGCGCGCAACATCGCCCGCCACATCGAGGAAAGTTTTTGCGGCCACGACAAGAACTGGAAACCGCTGATCTATTGCTGGCGCGGTGGCCAGCGCAGCGAGGCGATGACGCTCATCCTCGGCCAGATCGGCTGGAAAGCGGCAAAACTGGAAGGGGGTTACAAGGCCTGGCGGCAGAGGGTGGTGCAGATGCTGGAAATACTCTCCCAGCAGTTCGATTTCCGCCTGATTGCCGGCCCCACCGGCAGCGGCAAGAGCCGTCTGCTTGAAGCGCTCGCTGCCCAAGGCGCGCAAGTGCTGCATCTGGAGCAACTGGCGGCGCATAAGGGGTCGGTTCTGGGTGGCTTGCCCGATGTGGCGCAACCGAGCCAGAAAATGTTTGAAAGCCGGTTGTACTCGGCGCTTTCCGCTTTTGACCCAGGCAAGCCGGTTTATACCGAAGCCGAAAGCCGGCGCATCGGCGCGGTTGCCCTGCCCAATGCCCTGCACGCGGCATTGGCGCAAGCCCCTTGCCTGAAAATCGTGGCGCCGCTGCAAGCCCGTGTCGACTTCCTTGTCGAGGATTACGCTTGGGTGAGCCGCGCGCCGGAATTATTGCGTGACCGCTTGCTGCGCCTGAGGGACATGCACAGCAGGGAAACCCTGCAAAGCTGGCTGGAACTGGCGGAAGCGGGCAGCTACGCGCAACTGGCGGCGGAATTGCTGGCGCAGCATTACGACCCTCTTTACCAGCGCTCGCAGACGCGGCAATTCAGCCAGTTTGCGAACGCGCCCGAATTCGAGGTCTTGCGTCTCGATGCCGTTAGCCTGCAAAAACTGGCAGCGGCCATACTTGCGGGGAATCTTGAACGCTAACCCGGAGGAGCCGCAAAACCGTGGTCTATCCCCTAATTTACTCGCCATTTGATCGAAATTGGCAGGGCGCTTTGCATTTGCAGCTTCCTTCGGTAGCATCGGCCTTTCTTTGAAACCCTTGGTTTGGCATGGATAAAAAAGAGCTTCAAGCGCGTTTGCGGCAATTGCCCAGCGTCGATCTGGTCTTGAGCCAAGCGGCCATCCGGCAGCAGATCGCGCAGCATGGCAGTGATCTGGTGACTTTTGTGGTTCGGTCAGTGATCGAAAGCGCCAGAAATGCCATCCTGAATGAGGTGCACCAAAGCCCCTTCTCCCCAACCCCTCTCTCGCAGGGGGAGCGGGGTGATTTTAGTGACTTGGAGGAGGTTGTTTGCCAGAGTGAAGAGGCGATCCGGGTGATTGCGCAGCCGCTGCTGAAACGGGTGGTGAACGCTACCGGCATCATCATTCATACCAATATGGGGCGTGCACCCTTGGGGCGCAAAGTTCTGCAGGATCTGGCCGATGTTGTGCTGGGCTATTCGAATCTGGAATACGACCTGGAAAAGGCTGAGCGCGGCGAGCGTAGCGCCCATGTCGTGCCGCTGATCAAATACCTGACCAACGCCGACGACGCGGTGATCGTCAATAACAATGCGGCTGGAGTGATGTTCGCCCTCGGCACCTTTGCCAAGGGCAGGGAAGTGATTGTGTCGCGCGGCGAACTGGTCGAGATTGGTGGTTCCTTCCGTGTGCCGGACATCATGGCGGCTTCCGGCGCTATCATGGTCGAGGTCGGCACCACCAACAAGACACGGCTTTCTGATTACAAACAGGCGATTACCGCTAATACGGCGATGATCCTGAAAGTGCATCGCTCCAATTTTGAAGTCGTCGGTTTTACCGAAGAAGTTTCGGTCGCCGAACTGGCGGCTTTTTCGCGGCAACATCGCCTGCCCTTTTTGTACGACATCGGTTCGGGGCTGATCCGCAAGCCGAAGAATCTGCCGCTGGAGAAAGAACCGGATGTCAAGTCGGCCATCGCCGATGGCGCTGATCTGGTCGCCTTCAGTTGCGACAAGCTGCTCGGCGGTTGTCAGGCCGGCATTGTGGCAGGGCGCCAGGAGTTCATCGCCAAGCTCAAAAAAGCGCCGATGATGCGGGCCTTGCGGGTCGACAAGCTGACGCTGGCGGTATTGTCGAGCGTCATCCGCAGCTATTTCAACGATGCAACGCTGCTGGCGCATATTCCTTTGTTCGCCATGCTCGAACAAAGCCCGGAGGTTTTGCGCGACAAGGCCGAGCGGTTGCAGCAGGCTTTGCAAACGCACAATGTTCAGGCGAAAGTGGTCGACAGCATCGGCCGTTGCGGTGGCGGCACCTTGCCCATGCTGGAGTTGGCGAGCTTTGCCGTGATGCTGGTGTCGGCCAGCAAGTCGCAGAAAGAGCGTTCGCAATTCGCCGAACGGGTCTTCATGGCCCTGCATGAGGCGGAGCCGCCAGTGGTCGGCATCCTGCGCCAGGGTGAAATGCTCTTCGATGTGCTGACTTTGTCGGAAGAGGACATTGCGCTGGTGGCCGGGCAAATTGCCCGCGTGCTGGGGGAGCAGCCTTGAAGCACCTGATTATGGGCACCGCCGGTCATGTCGATCATGGCAAAACCAGCCTGATCAAGGCGCTGACCCGCATCGACTGCGATACGCATGAAGAGGAGAAAAAGCGCGGCATCACCATCCATCTCGGTTTTGCCCATCTCGATCTCGGCAATGGCGAAACGCTGGGCATCGTCGATGTGCCGGGTCATAAGGATTTCATCCACACCATGGTCGGCGGCGCCAGCGGTATTGATTTCGTGTTGCTGGTCATCGCCGCCGACAGCGGCATCATGCCGCAGACCCGCGAGCACCTGAATATCATGCGCATCCTCGGCCTCAAGCGCGGTCTCATCGCGCTGACCAAGGTTGATCTGGTCGATGCGGAATTGCTGGCTATGGTGCGTGAGGAAGTGCGCGAACTGGTGGCCGGCACTTTTCTGGAAACGGCGCCGATCATCGACGTTTCGGCCAAAACCGGTGCGGGGCTGGAAGCGCTGAAGGAAAGCATCCGCACCCTGGTGCAGCAAAGCGAAGCCAAACCGGCGGCGGGTGTTTTTCGCATGTTTGTCGACCGGGTGTTTACCGTCAGCGGTTTTGGCACGGTAGTCACCGGCTCGGTCATCAGCGGCAAGGTAAAGAGTGGCGATACGCTCTACCTGCTGCCGGGCAAGGGCGATGGATATCGCGTGCGCCGCTTGGAGCGGCATGGCGCTGAAGTGGGCGAAATCGTCGCGGGGGATCGCGCCTCGATCAATCTGGTCGGGCTGGAGAAGGCCGATTTTCGGCGTGGTATGTTGCTGTCCGACCGCATTCTGCGGGCGTCGACACGGATCGATGCGCGGCTGGAAATTTATGAGCCGGAAATCACCCTCGGCCACTGGTCGCAGGTGGTCTTTCACGTCGGCACGCATGAACAGCAGGCCAGAATCCATCTGCTCGACAAGGATCGGATCGGCGTTGGCGAAACGGCGCTGGTGCAAATCCATTTGCAGGAACCTTGCGTATTGCAGCATGGCGACCGCTTCGTCATCCGCAACAGTTCGGACGAATGGACACTGGGCGGCGGCGAGGTCATCGACATCGCCCCTTTGCATCATCGCCGCCGCAAGGAAAAGGTCATCAAGGAAGTCGAAAAACTGGCCGAAGGCAAAATGAGCGAAATCATCGCCCTCGAAGTGCGCAAATTCCATCGGGCGACGATGGCCGACGAGGTGGCCCGCAGCCTCAATGTGGCGCTGGAGAAGGTGGAAGAAGCGCTGGCCCGCAAGCTGCCGGCCGACATCGTCAAGCTGGAGGGCAGGAATGGTCTGCTGCTGATGACGCGCGACGGCCAGGAAGACCTGCGCAAGGGCATCAATAAGGCGATTCAGGCCTACAAGAGCGCCAATCCGCTGGCCGGGCGCGGCGCCGATTTCGATGAAATCCGCAGCTTCCTGCGACTCGACCGCAATACGCCGGGCGAGGACATGTTGCGCGTCCTGCTGGCGCAACTGACCGAAAAGGGCAAGCTGCAGGAAAAGGACAAGACCTGGCAACTGGCCAGTGATCTGGGCGAAATCAGCGATCAACAGCGGCGGCGCATTGCCGCCATCGAGGACTATATCCAGTCGTGTGGTCTGCAGGTGCCGCTAATGAGCGTGATGGAGGAGATTGCCGCCAAGCAGAACATGGGCGACAAGGATCTGAAACAGGTGCTGCATCATCTGGTGGTCAATGGTGCCGTCTGCCGCGTGCAGGACGATGTGATTTCGCGCCGCGTCGTCGATGACTGCCGCCAGAAACTGATTGCGCGTTATGCCGGCGACAAACAGGGCTTTACCGTCGCCGATTTCCGCGATTTGACCGGCAGCAACCGCAAAACCTCACTCTTGCTGCTGGCGATTTTCGATCAGGAGAAGCTGACGCGACGGCAGGGCGATTTGCGCTTTGTCAAGGGATAAGGGCCTCCCTTTCGGGCGCCGACTGCTGTGGGCAAAAAGGCTAGAATGGATTTTGTTGCCCAGGGAGGGAAAAGAAAACCGTGGTCTGTCCCCTATTTATTACGTTCTTCTGATGGTAGCGGTAGCAGTCGTTAGTAATCATGGCCGATCGTAGATGATGCAGTCAATCTGACTAGAGCTCAAAATGCCTTCGTCGCGTTCATAATGGCGGACGATATGGCAACTTCCGACTTCAAATATTCTAAGCGCTAGGGGCGGCACGCCAACGTCCGGGAAAACCAGTATTTCTCCGGTATCGGTGAGAAAATAGGTTCGGTAATAAGTCTTTTCGACGTATTGCTCAGGCGGTTGCTCCGCCGCGGCATCGTGCTTTTCCGGTTTGCGTTTCACCAGTTGAACAGATTCGCGCACTTCGACAACTTGTGCGTATTCGCTGCGAATCGGGCGAATGGTTTGTGCTTTTACGTTGTGTGTGTTGAGGAGCAGCAAACTCAGCGTAAGCAGTAAGTAGACTTTGATCATTCGAATTGACAGAAAACGTAACTACGGAAAATGGCGCCTAACGTTGGAGATAACCCGCCGCAGCCGGGGCGCGATTGCGGAAGCGAGAAAGCCCGTACCCTGCGGTCGGGTTGATTGACGTGTTAGATTTCGGCGGCATTTACCAAGAGTAACCTGAAACTTCCGAGTTTGGACGAGAGCAGCCAGCGGATATAGAAGTAAAGAAAAAACAGACCAATGATGAAACCAAGCAAGCCGCCAACCAATTGAATAAAAGACATGGCAGACGATTGTGCAACACCAGCGGTTGCAAACACAAAACCTATAACTGCACCAAACAATCCTCCTGCGAGCGCTCCACAGAGCATAGAGGCTAATGTGGCGGCAATGCCGCGCCAAAAGAAGCTCCAGCAGAGAGCGGCTTTGGAGGAAAAAGGTAGTTCTTTAATATTGATGATATTCATGATTCGAAACGCCTATTAGGAGAGAAAATCTAACGTTGGAGATAACCCGCCGCAGCCGAGGCGCTGATGCGGAAGCGAGAAAGCCCGTACCCTGCGGTCGGTGACGTGTTAGGTGGCATAGTGTTTTCAAAGTATTGCTAAATTATTTTGTGACTAGATCGATTGTTTCGATGTTATTGGTTGAAGATATCTCACTTAGCCCGATCTCCTTAGATACTTGCGAAAGTCTAAACGATCTATGAACCATTCTATTTTCTTTTTCAAATGTTGTACTAACCTTCAAGAATATTGGATCACCTGGTTTTGTATATACCCTTTGGATGGCTTCACCATCCCAACCTTTTCGTCGTAATGAGATTTGATAATATCCCTCGTGTAAAATTATCGCAAAATAGCCGCCATTTGTCATGCTTCCGATCTGTCTTTCACGAATAAAGACCTCCGGTGAAAGTGCCATATTTTTAAATTCATTTTCCCTATATATATAAATTATTGATATGTCTTTGTTGTTGGCATCAATTGGTGAAAACTTTGGACCAGTTGCAACGCAACCAGAAATAAGTGATATTAATATAACGATTATTAAATAAATGGCATTGCGCTTCTTCATGTGTATTTCCTGTTAATAAATTCAAAGACGGCAAAGGAAGTCAGCTACCTAACGTTGGACTTGAGGGGCCGGCGACCGAAGGGAGCGCACCCAAAAGCGCAGCTTTTGGGCGGTCCTCTCGAAGGACCTGTTAGCCGCCGCGGATTCACAAAGTAAGTGCAACAAGTTCTCCAAAAAGGTGGGGAGCTGAGAGACTAACGGCATCCCATTTCCGC
>JAKJFA010000045.1:0-232 GCA_022705135.1 Pseudomonadota bacterium
CTCATCGACAATCTGGATGCGCAAGCCCTCGGAAGTGATGTCCAGAATGATCTGCTTCTTCAAAAGCGCGAGTTCCGGGGTCTCGTCGAGCTTTTTCTCGATTTGTTTCTTGAGGCCTTCCAGCGATTCGCGTTCCATGCGCTTGAATTCAGCGGTGGTTTCCTTCAGGTTGATCGACTTGGGCTTGGCCTCGATGTCGCCCCGTTTCACTTGACCCGCCTGGCGGGTGAGG
>JAKJFA010000045.1:357-10803 GCA_022705135.1 Pseudomonadota bacterium
AAGGCCATCATGGCCGTGACGAAGTCGGCATAGGCCAGTTTCCAGGCACCACCATGCGCACCGCCCGCAGTTTTCTTGATGCGCTTGATGACAATCGGGCGGGTGGAGTCGTCGCTCATAAATACTGGAAGGCGGTGGCCGCCTTATTTCTTCTTGCGTGCTTTGATTTCGTCCTCAAGCTCGCGGAAGGAGGGGCGGGTATCCGAACTGAGCGCTTTGCGCCCGAATTCGATCGAGACCTGCGGGGCGTAGCCGGACATCGAGGCCAGTAGCACCATCTTGATGCATTGGTAGATGTTGGCGCTTTCGCGGGCTTTTTGCTCAAGCAGGCCGGCAACCGGTGAGATGATGGCATACGACACCATGACGCCGAAGAAGGTGCCGACCAGTGCGCCGCCGATCATCTTGCCGAGCACGGGCGGGGGTTCGCCGACCGAACCCATGACATTAACCACACCCATCACCGCCACCACGATACCGAAGGCAGGAGCGCCGTCTGCTGCCTTGGCGACGGCGTGCCCGGGGAGTTCCGCCTCGTGGTGATGGACTTCCAGTTCCATGTCCATCAGGTTTTCGATTTCGACCGTATTGAGGTTGCCGCCGACCATCATGCGCAGGTAATCGGTCATAAATTCGATGACGTGGTGGTCGTGCAGCAACTCCGGGTATTTGGCGAAGATGGGGCTGTCTTCCGGGTTGTCGACATCGCTTTCGATCGACATCAGGCCTTCTTTGCGGACTTTGGCCAGAATCTCAAAGAGCATCGCCAACAGGTCGATGTAGAGCGCCTTGGTGTATTTTGATCCTCTGAAAATGCCGGGGAGCGCCTTCAGCGTGCTCTTGACGACCTTGGCGTTGTTGCCGCCGTAAAACGCGCCGACGATGAGGCCGATCAAGGCGATGTATTCGAGGGGAACCCAAAGGGCCAGCAAACTGCCGTGGACGGCGTAGGTTCCCAGCGCCGCGCCAAGTGCGATGACATAGCCGATAATCAGATTCATGCAACATCCCCGTGTCTGGTTCGTTTGCAGCGGACTTCATGGCTCTGGGCAGAAGACTCCCGGTGTGGCTTTGGCCAGCGAGCCTGGATATTATGAAGCCGGGCGCGGTGGTGACGCAATCCCGAAAGCACCGCATTGGAAAGAAATTTTAGTCTGAACCCTGGTGGCCCTGTTCGTTGTTGAGCCGGAATTCGAGCGCAACCGTCAGCTCAAAAGGTTTACCCCGCAGCGCGTCAGGCAGAACGGTTCGGCGCACCGCCCGATCGATGAGTTCCAGCGCTTCCTGATCCAGTGCGGCATGGCTGCTCGATCGCATCAGGAGAACGGTGGTGCCATCGGATCCGGCTCGCACGTTCATTTCGACCCGGCCTTCCCATCCCTGTTGCCGAGCGCGCTCGATCTGGTTGTACTTGCGGTCGTATTCGCGTTTGAGGCGGCGCGCTTCCTGTCTGAGCGCCTCATGGTAGCGGGATAGACCTTCCGGCGCGTCCTCTAGTCCCGGATCGTGATTGGTTTGGTGCGTCGCGGTTGAGGCTGAACCCGTTTCGGTGACGGGGGGACCGCTCACCGGTGCAGATGCCGAGCCGGATACGGCGGCGCGGGATCTGTCCTGTGGGCGGCGGGGGCGGATGCGAATCTGGGTGTTTGGGGTTGGGCGGGACGCGTCGTCTTGTCGATCAGCAGGGCATGGACCGGAGCGGCCGGAGCGGGCATGCCCGCTTCAGGCGGCCTGGCAAATGAAATACCCAATATCGTGAGGTGTGCCACCAGCGAAAAAAACAGGGCACAACGCAGCGGATGGCGGGACAAGAACATGCCGGCTATTTCTTCTTGAACAAGCCCTTGAGTTTGTCGCCGGCTTTCTTTTCGAGCCCTTTCTTGACCTCTTCCTTGGCCTTGGACTCGATCAGGGCACCGGCCATGGAGGCGAAATCAAGTTTGTAGGATAGGTCTTCAAACGGGCCGCTCAGATGCACCGGGATCGTCAGCCCCTTCAATTGCTCCAGATCCTTGCCCTCCTGCCCCTTTGATGTGCCGACGATGGTGACTTTGGTCTTGTAGTCGAGCAGGTTGCGCACCAGATCGATAATGCCGGCGCCGGAGAGGCGCATGAAAGGCGATTTGGCCGAGAGGTCGTCGTTGCTGGCAATCCCCCGGTTGATCTTGAAACTGGCAGTGAGTTCGGAAAAATCGGTTTTTTCGCTTTGTTTGGCTTTTTGCACCGCAGCCTGTTTACCTGAAAGCTTGGCTTTGTATTCGCGCAAGGAGGCCGCCAGATTGATCCCCTTGATGGCGCCGTCGCGCAACTGTACCGCAGCCGTTCCGCCGAGGGCCTGTTTCAGGGCGTTTACGCTGGCGCCGGCGGTATTGACGTCGATCTGCAGGTTGCCCCGTCCTTCCAGGATGTCCTTATTGGCGACATCCTTGAGCAGGGGGCCGATATTGACGTTGTTGATGCTCTGCCTGGCGGCGATGCGGTTGCCGTTGGCGTTGGCCATCAGGCTGCCGGAAATGGCGCCCTGGTAGGCTTCGGCGTTGAACGGGTTCACGTCGAGGTGGCCGTTGCTCAGTTGCAGATTCGCTCTTAAATTGGTGATCTTGGCATTGCTGAACTGCAGGAAACCAATGCGGAGTGTGCCTTTCAGGTCAATCCCCTTCAGCGCGGAAAGGTCGACCGGAGCGTCTTTGGCCGGGCTGGCGCTCCCCTTGCCAGTGGAAGCCGTTCCATCGGCGGCGGGCGGGAAATATTTGTCGATATTGAGCCGGTCGATACTGGCATCGAAGGTGGCGGAAAGCGGGGCAAGACGCAGGATTTTCCAAGTCGACTGCGCCGAGGTCTCGTCGAAGCGCGTCGACAGGGCGCCCGAGAAGACAGATTTGGATAAATCGGCTAGCAGATTGCCGGTGAGAGGCAATTTGAGCTGCTTCATCGGCATGGATGGACTCTCGATCTCAACTGCGCCTGCCAGTTTGGCCAGGCTGAAGAGCCTGTTCTTGAAGTTGCCCTGCGCCGGGCTGGCGAGTTGGCCGCGCACTGTCGTCGTCCCCTGGCGGTAGGACCATTGGGCGGCAATCTGGTCGATTTTGATCGTGTCCGGAGTGCCCTGCAGGGCGCTGATGTTGAGTTTGCCGTTTATTTCTCTGGCTTTTCCGCTCAGGCGGAACGCGCCGGTCACGGCAGCGCCGCTGGCCTGTTCTCCGGCGATGGCGAGTTTGGGGGCTTCCAGTGCTCCTTCCAGCATTTCGTTGCCGAGCATGGCTTTTATTTCCCCTTTCAATTCGTCAATGCTCAGTTCGTTTTTCTGTAGCGCCAGAGCAAAGGTGCGCGCGCCTAGGGTGACAGCGGCCTGTTTGAGCCCGGCAGCCTCTCCGCCGACCTTGCCCTTGAGGTTGGCGAGCGCGAAGCGCTGCGCGTCCACATCAATGTCGTAATCGGTACCGAGGTCGATCTGAAGGGCGGTGGATTTGTCGGAGAATTGGCCGGCGAGCTTGGCTTTGCCTTGGGCGGTGCGGGCAAGGTGTCCGGTGTCGAGCGTCAAGCCGCTGAGGCGAAAGGTTTGCCCGCTGGCCTCGTCGCGGTAGTCGATGCCGCCGGTCAGATGGATACCGGCGATGTCGAACTGGACGGCTGCACTGTCCTCTGTTTTTTCCTTGCCAAGCAGGTCATCGAAATTGAAGCGGCCCTCCTTGTGGCGCACGATGTTGGCGTGTACGCCTGCCAAGTCGATTTGATCGACGACCAGCTTCTTCGAAAGCAGGGGCATCAGTCGCACCGAGATCCGGGCGCCGTCAATGCGGGCAAATTCCTTGTCCGACTGGAATTCCGACAGGCTGGCCTTGCCCAGGCGAACGCCGAGGCTGGGGAAGAAGGAAAGCCCGATATTCCCCTCAATGTTGAGCGTGCGTTGTTTCTGCTCCTTGACGACTCGGGTGACTTCCTGTTTTGCCCAGGCCGGGTCGAATTTGTACGCAATCAGTGCTGCGGCACCTGCCAACAGAAGCGCCAGTACCACGACCACTGCCGCAATGATCTTGAGAGCTTTCATCGCTTGCTCCAGAGGGTTCCCAAGTGCCCAGTGTACTCGCCGCCCATGCTGGGATGCAAAAAATGGTCATGGCAACTCATTTTTTGCGTCACTGTGGTCAAAGCGAGGAACAGGGTGTGCGCCGGGCGGGGTTTTTTTGTGGCCGCCCCGTATAATGGCGGGCGGGTGCCTGGTGCTGCAGAGAGGAATCGAACCTCCGACCTACTGATTACGAATCAGTTGCTCTACCAACTGAGCTACTGCAGCACGGGCCGCGAATTATACCGTCCGTCCCACATGGGGCGCAATGAAAGAGGAAAGGATCCGCATGAGCCTGCTGCGCGCGCTGGCTACGGTCAGCAGCATGACCCTGCTCTCGCGTATCCTTGGTTTTGTCCGCGATTTTGTCATCGCCCGCGTGTTTGGCGCGGGGCTGGCGACGGACGCTTTTTTTGTTGCATTTAAACTTCCCAATCTGCTGCGTCGCCTTTTTGCCGAGGGCGCTTTTTCCCAGGCCTTTGTTCCTGTCCTGGGCGAATATCGCAACAACCGCAGCGCGGAAGAGACGCGGCGCCTGGTGGATAGCGTCGCCAGCGTCTTGTCCCTGGCGGTGTTCGTCGTGACGGTTCTGGGGGTATTGGCCGCGCCTTTGGTGGTCTGGGTGTTTGCCCCCGGCTTCGCCGTCAATCCGTACAAATTTGCGTTGACCGCGGCGCTGACCCGCATCACGTTCCCCTACATCCTGTTCATGTCGTTGGTGGCCCTGTCTGCCGGCATTCTCAATACCTGGAGCCGCTTTGCCCTGCCGGCCTTTACGCCGGTCCTGCTCAATGTTTCCTTTATCGCGATGGCGCTTTTCGCCGCGCCGCTTTTTCCGCAACCGATCGAAGCGTTGGCCTGGGCGGTATTCATTGGTGGCTTGTTGCAGCTGGCCTTGCAGATTCCGGCGCTGCGAAAAATTGGCATGCTGCCGCGCATTTCCTTCTGTTGGCGCGCAGCCTGGCGGGACGAGGGTGTGCGCCGCGTCCTGACCCTGATGGCGCCGGCGGTGCTGGGGGTTTCGGTGTCGCAGATCAGCCTGGTCCTCAACAACATCTTCGCCACCTTCTTGCAAAATGGTAGCGTTTCCTGGTTGTACTACGCTGACCGCTTGATGGAGTTCCCCGCCGGCATGCTGGGCGCGACGCTGGGCACCATCCTGTTGCCTTCGCTTTCCAAGTGCCATGCCCGCGCCGATCACACGGAGTATTCAAGATTGCTGGACTGGGGGTTGCGTCTGACGCTTCTGCTGGCACTTCCTGCCGCTCTGGCGCTCGCCCTGCTGGCGGTGCCGCTGATTTCCACCCTGTTTTTCCATGGCGCCTTCACGGCGCAGGATGTGTTCCAGACCCGTTCGGCATTGGCTGCGTACAGCATCGGGCTGACCGGAATGATTCTGGTCAAGGTCTTGGCGCCCGGTTTTTATGCGCGGCAAAATGTCCGCACGCCGGTCAAGATTGCCCTGATCGCTCTGCTGGCGACGCAGGCGATGAATCTTGTTTTTGTGTTCGGCTTTGGGCTGCGGCACGCCGGGCTGGCGCTGGCCATCGGTTTGGCGGCTTGCCTGAATGCTGGTTTGCTCTATTTTGGCCTGCGCCGCACGGCCATCTACCTCCCGCAAGCCGGGTGGGGTTTGTTTCTGCTCAAAATGCTGCTGGCGCTTGCGCTGATGGGCGGCGTTCTCTGGTGGGGCATGGGGGGTGAGCGCGATTGGCTGCGCTTTGCCCTTGCTGAACGGTTGTGGCGTTTGGGTTTGCTGGTCGTAGCCGGCGCTGGAGCTTACTTTGGGGCACTGTGGCTGATGGGGTTTCGGCTGCGCGATTTCAGCCGGAAAGCGGCAAGTTGATTCAGGCGGAATCGATGAGCTGATTCGCAGCAGGCCCTGAGGAAAGACCATCCGCGCCATAGAGCAGGCTTTTTTGCATTTCCTGGTTGAGGACAGCGAGCGCGCCGCTGGTTTCCTGCAGGTGCAGGGTGACGAGCTGACCATTTTGTAGGTGGATCTGCCGGGCCTCCTCGGCCAGTTCGAGGAGTTTCTGCCAGGACCCTTTCAGAACGCGGTCGCCTGGGTTGTTCTCCAGCCAGGCTGTCATTCCCACCTTGTCCTTGCCCAGGCCATGGCTGGCCAGCAACTCGTTGCGCTGGCGGGCAAGCGCGTTCAGGGCTTCGACCTGCTTTCCTTTCTCGGCGACCAGGGCAGGCAGGGCCGGGGCATTGCCGGTCTGAAGTGCCGTCTGCTCACGGCGCAGGAGGGCGATGAGTTCCGTGACCAGCTTGATTTCCTTGCTGGTCAGTGTGCGCAGATCAAGCATCGGCTCAGTTACGGTGCCTTGTGTTGCGATTCGATGAGCTGGCGCGAGGTGGCGATCAGTTCATCAGCGACGGCTTCGGCATTGACGCGGAACTTGCCGGCGCTGATGGCTTCCTTGATTTCCTCGATCTTGGCGCGATTGACGGGGGCTGTGTCGTCATTGGCTGAAAGGCGCGCCGCAGCTTCGCTCAGGCGCACCTCGGCGGACTGGGTTGCCGGTGATGCTGCCGGTTTGGCTGGAGGCGGCGCGGTGTTGCCCACAGGCAGGGGCTTGAAATTGGTATCGATTTTCATCATGGCACCCACTAAATACGGAACTCAAGGAGATTATCGGCTGTTTTTCGGATAACTTTAGCCCAACTTTTGCGGTATTCGATCGGGCGAATCATCATTTTATTGCCCGATTTCGACACTGCCGTCGGCCCGGACCGTGCCGCTGATGGTTTGCCCGGACGGGACCCGCACCTGGACGACTTGTCCTTCGGTGGCATTGTTCAGGGCCTTGCCTTCGCTGCTGACGGTGAAATTGGTGCCGCGGGCGCGCAGCTTGACGTTTTGCCCCTGGCGGACGAGCAAGGGGGCGAGCAACAGGTCGGCGCGCACGGGTTGGTTGGCTGCCAGTGAATTCTTCAGCGTTTTTCCGGTGGCCTCGCCGGGATTCGTGATGACGCCGGTTGGCAGGCTGGCCAGGTCGCCACGCAGCAGCGCCAGATCGCCGGCTTGAATGGTTTGGCCGGCGGCAAGTGCACGGGCGGTGACGACATAGTTGCCGTTAACTGTGATCTGCACCGGTACCAGGATGCTCCAGGGGTGGGGCGCCAGACAGCGCACTCCGACATGCGTCCTGCCCCAGGGGCGGGTGCCGGGCGGGGTGTAGGCCTCAAGGCTGGAGCAGGGCGGGAGTTGTGTTTGCGGTGCCAGTTCGCCGACCTCGATGACAACTTCTCCCGGCAGCCCCTGCGATTGGGTTTGCGCATGGCGCTGGGCGGCATCCCGGATGGTGTCGGCTGAAGCGGACGCCGACAAGGACAGGAAGAACATCGGACAGACGAGAAGCAGGGCAAGGCGGAGTTTGCGCATGGAGTGGCATTGTGCACCACTGCGACGGCAATGGGAACGTGCCGTTTGCGATCCGATGGCGGCAATTTTTGCCGATTCCCCACAAGCCCACCGGAAATGGCTGCAGTGAAGCGCTTTTTTTGCCATGGCACATTTTGTGCACAGGCCATGGCGACATCGTGCGGGAGAATGGAATCATGGCAAATCTGGCGCAAAACCTTGAGGTGATGACTAGGGCGCTCAATTTGAGGACGCAACGTCACCAGATTTTGGCTTCCAATATTGCCAATGCCGATACGCCGGGCTACAAGGCGCGTGACCTCGATTTCTCCAAGGCCATGCAGGGCGCGCTGGCGGGAAGAGGCGAAGGTGTTGGGCTGGTCAAGACTACGGCACGTCATCTGGAGGGCGGTGGTGGTCTTGCCTTT
The DNA here is from genome assembly GCA_022705135.1 of Pseudomonadota bacterium. Classification (GTDB taxonomy): domain Bacteria; phylum Pseudomonadota; class Gammaproteobacteria; order Burkholderiales; family Rhodocyclaceae; genus UBA1934. Next base: position 8,222 of record JAKJFA010000045.1, read on the forward strand.
GGCCATCTCCAGTATCGCAAGGAGAGCCAATCCGCAGTCGATGGCAACACGGTGGATATGGATGTCGAGCGTGCCCAGATTTCAGAAAACGCGCTGCAATACCAGATCCTCACGCGACTGATCGGTGACCGGCTGCAGAACATGCGGCTGGCGATTTCCAGCAACCAGGGGTAAGCCATGAGTCTTTTCAATGTCTTCAATGTGTCGGCCAGCGCCATGACGGCGCAGTCGATGCGCCTTAATACCGTGGCGTCGAATCTGGCCAACGCCGACAGCATTGTGTCGGCCGACGGCAAGCCCTACCGCGGCAAGCAGGTGGTGTTCGAGGCGACGCCGATGGGGAACGACGTCACGACGATGGGGGTGCGGGTGACCAAGGTGGTCGAAAGCGCCGCGCCACCGCGCATGGTGTATGACCCCAAGAATCCGGCGGCCGATGAAAAGGGTTACGTCGCCTTTTCCAACGTCAATGTGGTCGAGGAAATGACCAACATGATTTCCGCTTCGCGTTCGTATCAAACCAACGTCGAAGTCTTGAATACCGCGAAATCGATGATGCTACAGACCTTGCAGATCGGTCAGGGTTGATAGGAGGATCAGATGGCTACTACGAATAATGTATCGAGTCAGAGCGCCGCGGAAATTTTTGCCGCGCTCAATGGCAGCGGAACGTCGAGCAAAGCCACGTCGGCAGCGGTGGAAATGGAAAACCGCTTCCTGACACTGCTGACAGCGCAACTCAGGAATCAGGATCCGCTCAATCCGCTCGATAACGCCGAGATGACCAGCCAACTGGCGCAGATCAATACCATCAACGGTATTGAGCGGATGAACGCCACGTTGACCCAGCTGTTGGGCGCTTACGACAGTTCGCAGGCCATGCAATCCTCGGCCTTGATCGGCAGGAGCGTCCTGGTGGCCGGCAATGGCCTGGCCCTGTCGGGCGGATTGGCGGGGGGCGGGGTGAACCTGAGCGCGCCGGCCGACCAGGTCATCATCAAGATCCTCGACTCGACGGGCAAAGTGGTCCAGTCGCAAAACCTGGGGGCGCGCGAAGCCGGCAATTTTTCCTTTGTCTGGGACGGCAAGAACGACGCCGACGCGCAGCTGGCGGACGGTAACTACCTATTTTCAGTTGAGGCGGTGCGCGGAACGGAAATGGTCCCTGCGACGGCTCTGCAACTTGGCACGGTTTCTGCTGTGACTCGAAGCAACAACGGCTTCGTTCTTGACCTCGGCGGTTTAGGCAGTGTCAAGTTCGATGATGTTCAACAAATTCTCTAGGAGCGCATCATGGCATTCCAACAAGGCTTGAGCGGACTCAATACCAGCGCCAAGGCGCTCGACGTGACGGGCAACAATATCGCCAATTCCAGCACTGTCGGATTCAAAACCTCGTCGGCCCATTTCGGTGATGTTTATGCCAATTCTCTGGCCGGAAGCGGTGCCAATCAGATTGGTATCGGCGTGAACCTGGCGGCTGTGCAGCAGCAGTTCTCACAGGGCAACATTACGACGACCAACAATCCGCTCGATATTTCGATCAACGGCGCCGGGTTTTTCCGCATGGATCAGAACGGCGCGGTGACCTACACCCGCAACGGTCAGTTTCATACCGACAGGGAAGGCTACATTGTCAATGACCAATCGCTTAGGTTGACGGGCTATGGTGTTGACAGCAGCGGCACCATCGTCAATGCGGCGCCCGCTCCGCTGCAGATTTCTTCAGAGCAACTTCCTCCGCTGGCGACAAATCTTGCGGGCAACGTTGATGCCGTGATTAACCTCGATTCACGCGATCCCGTTCCGACGGTTCCTGTTTTTGACTATACCGATCCGGACAGTTACAACTACTCGACCAGCCTGTCGGTCTATGACACGCTGGGCAACCCGCATACGCTGACGACCTACTATGTGCGTACCGGCGCGGGTTCCTGGAATGTGTACGCCACACTGGATGGGGCTAATCCGCAAGCGCTTGGTGGTGGCGCGCTGACTTTTAACACCTCAGGCGCCTTGTTGCCGCTTGGCGGTCCGAACACGCGTACCCTGCCTTCCTTCGCGCTGACGACCGGCGCGGCGACGCCGTGGTCACCGGGGACGATCGACTATGCTGGCACGACGCAGTACGGCAGTGCTTTTGGTGTCGAGCAGTTGGCGCAGGGCGGTTATGCCTCCGGCCGGCTGGTTGGGCTCTCTGTGACCAGCGATGGCATGGTGCAGGGGCGCTATAGCAATGGCCAGACCCGCAACCAGGGGCAGATTGTGCTGACCAACTTCACCAATCCGAATGGTCTGGCGCCGCAGGGCAATAACCAGTGGGTCGAGACCTCCGTTTCAGGTGCACCCTTGGTTGGTGCGCCCAATACCGCCAGCCTGGGGGTGCTGCAATCGGCCTCGGTCGAGGAATCGAACGTCGATCTGACGGCCGAACTGGTCAATATGATTACCCAGCAGCGCAATTACCAGGCCAATGCCCAGACGATCAAGACGCAGGATTCGATCATGAACACCTTGGTGAATTTGCGCTAAGTCTGGCGGGCAGTCATGCTGAAACTGGCCAATGATTCGTCATTCCGGCG
>JAKJFA010000045.1:10813-19121 GCA_022705135.1 Pseudomonadota bacterium
AGACGCAGGACCAGGTGCTCTCGACGCTGACCAACCTGCGCTGAGCGCTGACCCGCAATCGCCATGGACCGCCTGATCTACACCGCCATGACCGGCGCCAAGCATGTCTTCATGCAGCAGGCGGGCACGGCGCACAATCTGGCCAACGCCAGCACCATCGGCTACAAGGCGCAGGAGCACCGCTTCCGCGCCGTGCCGGTGCGTGGCGAAGGCATGCCGACCCGCGCTTTTGTCGTCGATGCTTCGGTCAAGGATGTGCTCGACGAAGGGCCGTTGATGTACACCGGCCGCGCTCTCGATATTGCGGTCGAGGGCAGAGGGTGGTTGGCGGTGCAGTTGCCGGACGGCAGCGAGGCCTATACGCGCGCCGGCAGCCTTGAAGTCAATGTGAATGGCCTCTTGCAGACCAAGTCGGGGCATACGGTGTTGGGGGATGGTGGGCCGCTCAATATCCCGCCCGACAACGACATCGAAATCGCGCCGGATGGCACTGTCTCGGTTATTCCGACCTTCGGTTCGCGCAATAACTCTAACGCAGTCGGCCGCATCAAGCTGGTTAATCCGCCGGAAAAGGATCTGGTGCGCGGCCCCGACGGGCTGTTCCGGCTCGCCGGGAACCAAGTGGCAGCCGCCAATGAAAATATCCGGCTCGCCTCGGGGACACTCGAGGGCAGCAATGTCAATGTGGCGGACGCCATGGTGAATCTCATCAGCTTGTCGCGCCAGTTCGAAATGCAGATCAAGCTGATCCAGACAGCCGACACGAACGCCCGTCAAGCCGACCAAATCCTCTCACTGAATCGTTAACCGGAGAAAACACACACCATGATCCGCTCACTCTGGATTGCCCGCACCGGACTCGATTCGCAGCAGACCCAGCTCGACGTCATCGCCAACAACCTGGCCAATGTCAGTACCAATGGCTACAAGCGTTCGCGCGCGGTGTTTGAGGACCTGCTCTATCAAACCTTGCGCCAGCCTGGATCGCAGTCGTCGCAATCCAGCCAGGTGCCGGCCGGGCTGCAACTGGGAACCGGCGCTCGGCCGGTATCGACGGCGCGCATTTTCACCCAGGGCAATATCCAGAAAACCGACAATGCGCTTGATCTGGCTATTCAGGGCAGCGGTTTTTTGCAGGTCTTGTTGCCGGATGGAACGACGGGTTACACCCGCGACGGTTCTTTCCAGAAGGACAACCAGGGCCAGATCGTCACTGCCGATGGGTACGCCCTGCAGCCGAATATTACCCTCCCGGATAATGCCACTTCGATCAGCATCGGGCAGGATGGCACCGTCACGATTACTCAGGCCGGCAGTTCGGCGTCAACCCAGGTGGGCAGCATCCAGTTGGCGACCTTTATCAATCCGGCCGGCCTGTTGAGCATGGGCCAGAACATCTTTATCGAAACGGCGGCGAGCGGAACACCCACGCCGAACACGCCGGGCCAGAACGGTGCTGGTATTCTCAGCCAGGGCTATGTTGAAACCTCCAATGTCAATGTGGCTGAGGAACTGGTGACCATGATTCAGACCCAGCGCGCCTACGAACTCAATTCCAAGGTGGTGTCGACGTCCGACCAGATGCTGGCACGCCTGGTCCAGATGTAAGGGTGAAGCGATGAAACGTATTCAAGGCATTTTGCTTCCGGTCCTGCTTCTGGCCGCCTGCCAGACGGTGCCGCCGACCAATGTGCACCAGCCCATGTCGGCGCGCGCGCTTCCGCGCCCCGAATCGGCGGCCAACAACGGCTCGATCTACCAGGCCTCCAACAGTCGACCGCTGTTCGAAGACCGGCGGGCGCGCTATGTCGGCGACACGATCACGGTCAAGATCACTGAAAATACCTCGGCCTCGATGAAGGGAAACACCAAGACGGAACGTTCCGGCAGTATCAGCGCATCGGTCGATCCGATGACGGGCTTGCCGGGCAAAACTTTTGAAAACATGTCGCTGGGCGCGCGCAGCACCAACAATTTCAACGGCAAGGGCGAAGCGGCGGCCAACAATGTCTTTACCGGAAGCATGACAGCAACGGTGATTGAGGTGTTGCCCAACGGCAATCTGCTGGTTTCCGGCGAGAAGCAACTGGGCATTGGCCATCAAACCGAATATGTGCGGGTTTCCGGTGTCGTCAATCCGGCCTTCATTTCCATCGCCAACGAGGTGGAATCGGCCAAAATCGCCGATGCGCGCATCGAATACAAGTCGGCCGGAACGGTGGGCGAATCGCAGATCATGGGCTGGCTGGCACGGTTCTTCCTTAGTGTTTTGCCATTCTGAACCGGGAGGACGGCATGGGTAAGGATCGAAATCGGCTGTTGCGATGCCTGGCCGTCGTCATCTTGGTGGCCACCCTCCCACTTTTGAGCCTTCCGGCGCAGGCCGAGCGCATCAAGGATCTGGCCTCGCTGCAAGGGGTGCGCAACAACCAGTTGATTGGCTACGGCTTGATTGTCGGACTCGACAACAGCGGCGATCAAACGACGCAGACCCCATTTACGACCCAGGCCATTCTCAGTATGCTCGGCCAGATGGGCGTTAATTTGCCGACCGACCAAGCCAGCAAGCTGCAGTTGAAAAATGTCGCTGCGGTCATGGTGACGGCTAATCTGCCGCCTTTTTCCCGCATCGGGCAGGCGATCGACGTGACCGTATCGTCGATGGGCAATGCCAAGAGCTTGCGCGGTGGCACCTTGCTGATGACGCCGTTGAAGGGCGCGGATGGACAGGTCTATGCCATGGCGCAGGGCGGCGTGCTGGTCGGCGGGGCGGGTGCATCTGGTGGTGGCGGCGCCAGCGTTCAGGTCAATCACCTTTCCGCCGGCCGCATTCCGGCCGGTGCAACGGTCGAGCGGGTGGTGCCGACGCCGGTCGGTCAAGGGTCTTATGTTCATTACGAATTGTCCACGACCGATTTTGGTACCGTTCAGCGCGTGGTCGAGACCATCAATCGCGAGATGGGGGTTGGGGTGGCCCAGGCGGTTGATGGCCGTCAAATCCGCGTGCGCGCCCCCGAGGACGCCAATGCGCGCGTTGCTTTCATCGGCACCATCGAAAATCTCGATGTCAAAACGGTGCCGGCGATGGCGAAAGTCATCGTCAACCCGCGTACCGGCTCGGTAGTGATGAACCAGACCGTGACGATCGAGTCCTGCGCCGTGGCGCATGGCAATCTCTCCGTGGTGGTGGGCACGGCGGCCGAGGGGCAGGGCGCCGACGTGCAAATGAAGCAGGAAGGCAGCAGCCTGGTCAATATCAAGGCGGGCGCCAATCTGGCCGATGTGGTCAAGGCGCTCAATGCGCTGGGGGCCAACCCTCTTGATCTTTTGGCCATTTTGCAGGCGATGAAGGCGGCGGGTGCCCTGCGCGCTGACCTGGAAATCATCTGAGGACCAGGAGTAATGACCATCAAAGCCGACAGCCTGCCGCAGCGATTGGCGACCGATACCGCCATTACGGCCGACCTGCGCGACAAATTCAGGCGCGATCCGCAGGCCGGATTAAAGGCGGCTGCCCAGCAATTCGAAGCCATGTTCCTGCAGATGGTGCTGAAAAGCATGCGCGACGCGACGCCGCAGGATGGCGTGCTGGACAGCGATCAAAGCCGTTTTTACACGACGATGCTGGATCAGCAGTTGGCGCAAAACATGGCGACCACGGGGCAAGGCATGGGATTTGCCCGCCTGATTGAGCAGCAGCTCGGGCGCAACCTGAATGTGTCTGCGATTCCGGAGGGGGGGGTGTTGCCGGCAAATGCTGCCGCCGGCAATGCTGTGCCGCTTGCCGCTGATGCCTCCAGTCTCGATGGCGGCTATTCCCGTCGCGCCGAGGCGGTCACCGCAGTACGTGATGCTTCCGGGCGGCCGGGTGGAAACCTTCCTCCCACGGCCAAGGAATTTGTCGACCGGGTTTGGCCGCACGCGGTCGAAGCAAGCCGCTCGACCGGCATTCCGCCGCAGTTCCTGGTGGCGCATGCGGCGCTGGAGAGCGGCTGGGGCAAGCATGAGATCCGCCGCGCCGACGGTTCTTCCAGCCATAACCTGTTCGGGATCAAGGCGGGCAAGCGCTGGACTGGAAACGTCGTCGAGACTTCGACGACCGAGTACGTCAATGGCAAAGCGGAGCGGGAAACTGCCAGGTTCCGGGCCTACGATTCCTACGCTGATGCCTTCCGCGATTACGCCAATCTGCTGCGCGACAACCCGCGCTACAGTGCCGTGATCGGCTCTCAAGATGGCACGGAGTTTGCTCGTCGTTTGCAACAAGCGGGCTATGCTACGGATCCTCTGTACGCCAACAAGTTGGCAAGTATCATCAAGGGACCAACCCTGCGTCAGGCGCTCATCGGCTGACCCGCTCAATTTTCCGGCAGTTTTGCCGTTAACCTCTGCGGAGGCCACAAATGAGCTCAGGGATTTATAGTATCGGCGTTACCGGCATGAATGCCGCCCAATTGGGGCTGGTGACCACCGAGCACAATATTGCCAATGCCACCACGGCGGGATACAACCGGCAGCGGACCATCCAGGTGACCAATATCCCGATTATGACCGGGGCCGGGGCTGTCGGTCAGGGCACGCGGGTATCCACCATCGAGCGCATGTACAGCCAATTTATCGCAGGCCAGGTGAATCGTGCGCAGGCTGGCGTGAGCGAGCTCGATGCGTATTACGCCGAGATTTCGCAGATTGACAATATGCTGGCTGATCCCAATTCCGGAGTGTCTACGGCCCTGCAGGAGTTCTTTCTGGCAGCGCAACAGGTGGCGGCCAATCCCGCCTCGATGTCGGCGCGCCAGGCTATGGTTTCAACTGCGGAAGGTTTGGTCAGCCGCTATCAGAGTTTGCATGGTCGCCTGACCGAATTGGCGGATGGGGTTAATGGCCAGATCGGCGATATTGTCGGAAACATCAATGCGTACGCGCAACAAATTGCCGAACTGAACGACCGTATTGTCATCGCCGAGTCGTCGGTATTGCAGCCGGCCAATGATTTGCGCGACCAGCGGGATCAATTGGTGAGTGAACTGAACAAGCTGGTGCGTGTGCAGGTCATCGAAGACAGTAACGGCTCGTATAACATTTTCATCGGCAGCGGTCAGCAACTGGTGGTGGGGACACAGGTCCAGGAAATGACCGCCACGGCCTCTGCCGCCGATATCACGACCATGGTAATCGGCTTGAGATCGGCGGTGGGTACCGTCCAGGAATTGCCGGATCGTCTGGTCAATGGCGGCCAGCTCGGTGGCTTGCTGCGCTTCCGTAACGAGGCGCTGAGTCCGGCCTTTAACCAATTGGGGCGCGTGGCGGCGAGCATGGCGCTCACCTTTAACGCCCAGCATGCTCTCGGGCAGGACTTGCTCGGACAGTCGATGGGCAATCCAGCAATCGGTGGCAATTTCCAGAACAACTTTTTTAATATCTCCTCGCCGGCGATCCTGAGTAATTCTGGCAATACGGGAACAGCCGATGTCGTGGCGAGTTTCATCAGTCCTCCGATTGACGGGCATTACGCGTTGGCAAACAACGCCGGAACCTATACGCTGACCCGGCTTTCCGATGGCGTGCAGTGGAGCGGGGCGACCCTGGCAGCCTTGCAGGCGGCGCTTCCCGCCGGTGAAGGGATCGATGTCACCGGGGCGACGGTGGCGGCAGGCAATACCGTGCGGCTGATTAACGCTACGGCGCAATCCGCCAACTTTTATACCAATCTTTCCGCCAGTGATTATCGCCTCAGTCGTTTGGGCGCGAATTACACACTGACTCGCCTGGACGATAACCAGCAATGGACAGCGGCATCTTTGTCGGCGCTTTCCGATCTGGTTGATAACAGCGAGGGATTCACGCTGAGTCTGGCATCGGGAGCGATTGCCGACGGCGATAGCTTTGTGATCCAGCCGACACGGCAGATTGCCGGCAATATCGCGGTCAATGCCAATATCGCCAGTGATCCACGCCTGCTGGCTGCGGCCATGCCGGTGCGCGGCAGTCTGGATATGGCCAATACGGGCAGCGCGGCGATCTCCAACCTGCGGACGGTTGCCGGTTATTCCACGACACCGACGAGCCTGCCGCTGACCTTGACCTACAACGCCGGGGTCCTGAGTGGTTTCCCGGCAGGCGCCAATGTGACGGTGACTGTAGGCGGTGCAACCCTCGTCGACTCTGATGGGGCGATCGCCTATAACCCGGCGACGGGGGCGCAGATCAGCATCAATGGCATCGCCTTCGATTTGGCCGGGACGCCCGACAATGGTGACGTATTCCGCATTGAACGTAATGCCAGCGGCAATGCCGATGGGCGCAATATTCTGGCGCTGGGCAAGTTGCAGACACAAAAGACGATGGCAGGCGGAACAGCCAGTTATCAGGAGGCCTATGCCCAATTGGTGAGTGACAATGGCAACCGGACACGCCAGATCGAGGTGACGAAAAAGGCTCAGGAAGCCTTGCTTGAACAGGCCACCAGTTCACGGGAAGCGATGTCCGGGGTCAATCTCGACGAAGAGGCGGCCAACCTGATCCGTTACCAGCAGGCCTACCAGGCTTCCGCCAAGATGCTGCAAATTGGCAGCAAACTGTTTGAAACCTTGTTGGCGCTCGGTTAAGCCGCAAAGGAGACAATCATGCGCGTCAGTTCGAACCAAATCTTCCAAAGCGGTGTATTGGGCGTGTCACGGAACCAGGCCGACCTTCTCAAGCTGCAGAATCAGCTTTCCACCGGGCGCCGCGTTCTGACTCCGGCGGACGATCCGGTTGCCGCAGCCCAGGCTGTGGTGGTGGCGCAATCGCAGAGCGTGAATGTGCAACATCTTGATGCTCAGGGTAATGCCAAATCCCAGTTGACAACAGTCGAGGGGTATCTGAGTTCTTTGACTGACCTGCTGCAGAATGTTCGGGAACGTCTCGTCCAGGCAGGAAATTCGACCCTGAACGCGGCGGATCGGAGAGCGATCGGGACGGAGTTGCAAGCGCGCTTGGAGGCCCTGACGGGTTTGGCCAATGCAACGGATGGCCGAGGCGAATTTCTGTTCTCGGGGTTCAAGGGCGATACCCGGCCGTTTGCGATCGACCCGGTGAGCGGTGATATGGCTTACTTTGGTGATTCGGGCGAACGCAAGCTGCAGGTCGATGGCAGTCGCCAGATGAGCACCAGCATTGCCGGCGATGATCTCTTTATGCGTGTCAGGAACGGAAATGGCGCCTTCCAGGTACAGACCGGCGGCAATGTTCTGACCCTTGGCATCAACCAGGGGACGGCCAAAATGGATAGCGGTTCAGTGACCGACGTGGCCAGCTGGCGCGCTGCGATGGCGAACACGGCCCTTTGGAACACTCCGGCGAATGCGGGGGATTTGCGTGTCGAATTTACGGTAATCGGGACGACAACAACCTATCAGATTTACGACGTTTCGAATCCTGCAACCCCGGAAGCGCTCCTGGCGGCACCTGTTTCTTATGTGCCGGGACAGGCGATTGCATTGCAGAAAACGACCTTAGCACCACCGCCTGCCGGCCCGATTGATTTTGGCGCCAACGTTGTGATCGATGGCGTTCCGGCGAATGGCGACAGTTTCACCATTAGCCAGAGCAGCAATCAAAGCATGTTCGAGACGCTCCAGAATCTGGTGGCTGCGCTGAATGCGCCGGTCTCCACTACGACCTACACCTGGACCGAGTACTACAACACGGTCAGCCGTGAGATGGCCAATGTCGATCAGGCGCTTGAGAACGTCAGCCGGGTCCGTTCTCTGGTAGGGACGCGGATGAATGATCTTGATTCTCTGGGCGAGGTGGCTGAAGACAACAAGCTGCAGTATGCGAGCCGCTTGTCGGAACTTCAGGATCTGGACTACGCCAAGGCGATTTCCGACTTTACTCAAAAGCAGATGCAGTTGGAGGCGGCCTTGTCTTCCTTCGCCAAAACTGGCCAGCTCTCGCTTTTCAATTACCTATGAAGCGGCTTATCCTGGTTTGCCTGTTCTTCTGCCTGGCGGCGTGCGGCTCGAAGCCGCTGATTTCGGACAAGGTCGGAATTCAGCTCACCTCGGGCATCGGCTTCTCCGCCAGCCAGATTGTCACGGGCGCGATTGTGGGCGCGGCCGTTTTGCTCATTTATGATCCGCTGTCTCCGAACTGGGAAATCGAAGAGGCGCGCCTGTCCGAGGATACCTATCGCCTCGATATGCGCATGAAGCGCTACAACACCGGCGGCGCCGGCGAATCGCTGCAGATCCTCCGCCGCCGCGCCGTCCAGTTGCAGCAGGAACGCGGTTATGGCGGCTATGAACTGCTTTCCTATTCCGAG
>JAKJFA010000046.1 GCA_022705135.1 Pseudomonadota bacterium
CGGCGACGGTGGGCGTCGCAGTGTTGTTGCTGGCAGGAATCATTGGGCCGACCGAATTCGCTTTCTCCTGGTGGAGCTGGTGGATGGGCGATACGCTCGGCGTGCTGATTTTCGCGCCGCTGACGATGGTTGTTCTCTTCCGGGCAAGGCAGCCCTGGAAAAGCTGGCAACTGAGCGTGGCCGGCCCCATGCTGTTTGTGCTGTTTGTGATGATCGGTGTCTTTTTTGGATTGTCACACTGGGAGCGCGCGCGGCAGTTCGAGCAAATCGAGGCGCTGGGCAAGCGCCTGGTTTCGGCGCTGGAGGATCGCTTTATCGCGCATCAGGAGGCGCTGTCCGCCTTGCGTCGATTGATCGAAGTCATGCCGGACATGACCTTTGCCCAGTTCGAACACTTTACCCAGGCCACCTTGAAGGACAACGGGGATCTGTTTGCCATAAGCTTTAATCCCCTCGTTTCCAGCGCAGACCGTCAGGCCTTCGAGCGTTCCGTTGCCGAAAAATCCCCCTTCAAGGCGTTCAGGATAATCGAGCGGGACAGTCGTGGGCAGTTGGTGCGCGCCGGGGCGCGGCCGGAATATGTGCCGGTTGCCTTGATTGCTCCGCTCGAGGGGAATGTGCTGGCGATCGGTTATGACATTTACTCGGAGCCTGTTCGCCATGATGCCATTAATCGGGCGATAGACTCGGGAAAGCCGGCGGTGACCGCCCCAATTCAGCTTGTCCAGGACAACAAGGCCAGGGTGGGTGTTCTGGTTTTGCACCCGGCCTATCGGCAAGCGGAGGATCGGGTCGGGCAGGCTACCAAGCCTTTGTTGATGGGTTTTTCGGTCGGCATCATCAAAGTCGATGAAATGATCCAGATCGCAGCACGCGACAAGTTGCCGCCCGGGCTGGAATTTTATCTCAAGGATCGGGATGCCCCGGCGGGGCAGGAAAACCTGTACCGTTCCAGTGCCGGCAGGGATCTTGCGGTTGGCGCCGGTTTCTGGCGGACCGAACTCTCCATGGCCGACCGCACTTGGCAAATGACCGTGGCTCCAACCGCCGGCTTCCTGCATCAGCAACGTTCCTGGAGTGCTTGGTTTGCCAGCATCGCCGGTCTCTTGTTTGCTTCGGTGCTGCAGATTTTGTTCCTGGTGACCACGGGCCGAACTTTTACCGTCCAGCGCAAGGTGGATGCGCAGACCAAGGAAATCCAGGCGCAACGCAACGCTTTGCAAGCGCTGCTCGACGAACATGAAGCCCTGATCCGGCGGATTCCGGTTGGGGTCTTCAAGCTCCGCGCGCTGGCTTCAGGTGGTTACCGTTTCGATTATGTCAGTCCACTGTGGTGCAGCCAGACCGGTCTGGATCGGGATCAAATCCTCCGCGATCCGCAACGAGCTTTTGATCTGATCCCCGAGCGCGAGCGCGGGGCGTTCGTTGCCGGCCTGGAGGCTGGTCGAAACGCCCGCCAGCCCTTGCGTTGGCAGGGAACCATTGTCAAAAAGGGCGAGATCCGCCGGCTGCAGATTGAGGCGGCTCCGACAGCGCTCGAGAACGGCGATTTGGTTTGGGAGGGCATCCAGTTTGACATTTCCGAGCAGAGGGCGGCTGAGGAAATGAGGCGTTTGTTGAGCACGGCCGTCAGTCAGAGCAACGCTTCGGTGGTGATTACGGATGGCAATGGCGACATTGTCTTTGTCAATGACGCCTTCGTCGTCAATTCGGGCTATAGCCGGGAAGAGGTGATGGGCCGGAATCCACGTATTTTGAAATCGGGATTGACCGGGCCGGAAGTGTATGAATCGCTATGGGAAACCCTGCTGAAAAAACAAACCTGGCGCGGCGAATTGCAGAACCGGACAAAAGCGGGCGAGATTTACTGGGAACTGGCGACGATTTCCCCGGTGGTTGGTGAGGGTGGTGAAATTACACACTACATTGCGATCAAGGAAAACATTACCGAGCGCAAGCGTCAGGAAGACGAGTTGCATCAGGCCAAGGAGAAAGCCGAAGCGGCCAATCTGGCCAAGGGACGTTTTCTGGCCACCATGAGCCATGAGATCCGGACGCCGATGAACGGCATTATCGGGCTGTCGCAACTGGCGCTGGAGAAGGAGCTGTCACCGGAAGCACGCGCCTATTTGGAGCGGATTCACCTGTCCTCGCACAGCCTGCTCGGCATCCTGAACGACATTTTGGACTACTCCAAAATCGAATCCGGACGCATGGTTCTGGAGCATGTGGCCTTCGATCTGGATGAGCTTCTCGATCGCCTGCGGAACATGTTTTCGCTGCGTGCCGAGGAAAAGCAGCTGGGTTTTTCCGTCCTTGCCGAACCCGAGGTGCCGCGCTCCCTGCTTGGCGACCCGTTGCGCTTGCAGCAAATCCTCTCCAATCTGGTGGGCAACGCCATTAAATTTACCGAAACGGGGCATGTGTCGCTGCGGGTGCGCCTAGCCGGAATTGAAAACGAAAGGGCGAGGCTCCGCTGGGTCGTCGAGGACAGCGGAATCGGCATGGCTGAGGACGTGGTGCATCACCTGTTTCAGCCCTTTCACCAGGCAGACGGTTCGATTAGCCGGCGTTTCGGCGGGACGGGCCTGGGGCTGGCCATCAGCCGGGAACTGTTGCACATGATGGGCAGCGACTTCGAGGTCGATAGCGTGCCGGGGGGCGGGAGCCGGTTCTGCTTTGATCTTCTGCTGGGCATGGCCGAACGGTCGGGAACTCCGGAGAACGGACGGCAGAAACTGGTGCAGTCGTCGCCTGCGCTGACGGCGCGGCTGGAAATGAGCGGCCGTCGTCTGGCCGGGAAACGCATCCTGCTTGCTGAAGATAACATCATTAACCAGCAGGTAGTCAGGAAGTTCCTCAGCCTATCCGGGGTTCACGTCGAGGTGGCCCGGGATGGCCGGGAGGCCTTGGCGATTCTGGAGCGATCCGACTACGACGCTGTGTTGATGGATGTGCATATGCCCGTGCTGGATGGCCAGGAAGCGACGCGCCAGATGCGCAGCCATGAAAGGCTCCGGCGTTTGCCGGTGATCGCGCTGACTGCTGGGGTGACTCCGGAAGAGCGCAATACCTGCCTGGCCTGCGGCATGAACGATATTGTCGCCAAACCGGTTGATCCCGAGGAACTGATCCGGGTGTTGCTGCGCTGGATTCCGTTTGAGGGAGAAAAGGCAGTTCAGAGCGCTTCGTTCTTCCCGGCAAAGGGAGAAGAAATGGGTGGGGTGCCTGAGATTCCGGGCTTCGATTTCAGCAGGCTGCTCTATATGCTGGCAGGAGACCGCAAGCCGTTGATCCGCTTGCTCCACTTGTTCCGCCAGAATATGCAGGGCGTGTTGTTTGAGATTGAGAGCGCGCTGGCCGCCGGAAACTTGCAGGCGGCCAAGGTTCTGGTGCACCAGCTCAAGGGGGCGGCAGGGAATGTGGGGGCCCTGGACCTTTACCGCGCAGCGGAAAAAGTGGATGGCGAATTGCAAGCGGGGGAACCCGATCCACAGTCTCTGGAAGCGCTGAATTTCCATTTTTCCCAGGCGATGGATCGGATTGGGCGATTGGAGTCGGCCCCGGAACGTAAAGAAGGCGCTGTCGATCCAATGCAGATGAACTTGGTGATCTCGAAAATCGAAGCCTTCCTGAGTTCGCAGGAATTGGTGCCGGAAGATCTGCTCGATACCCTGGAAGGGCTGATTCCGTCCGGCCGGATGGAGCATTTCCGTCGTTTGAAGCGCGCCATTGACGAGATTGACTATCGCCAAGCTCTTGAACTCATTCGAACGCTGAACGCACAGAGGACATGATGACCAGTTCCACGCCAGATCTCTCGACCGTCTTGATTGTGGACGACGTGCCAACCAATGTGAAAATCCTGGCGGACGCACTGCGTGCCGAGTACCGCATCAAGGTAGCGAGCAACGGCCTGGATGCGCTGCGGGCGGCGCAATCGGTCCCGGTGCCTGATCTGATTCTTCTCGATGTGATGATGCCCGAGATGGACGGGTATGAGGTCTGCCGGCAACTGAAACAGATACCGGCGCTGTGGCGCATTCCCGTGGTTTTTGTGACGGCCAAGAATTCCGATTACGACGAGGAGTTCGGATTCAATCTGGGGGCTGCGGACTATATCTCCAAGCCCTATGCGATGCCGGTCGTCCGGGCGCGGGTTCGCAACCAGATACAGTTGAAAAAACAGGCGGATCAACTAGAGGCGCTCTCCCACATCGATGCCCTGACCCAGATTCCCAACCGGCGCCGCTTTGATGAGACGTTCGCGGCGGAATGGAAGCGGGCCTTCCGCCTCCAGAAACCGCTGTCGCTGTTGATGATCGACATTGACCATTTCAAGGAATTCAATGACCACTACGGACATGGCGCGGGGGACGAATCCCTCCGGCTCGTGGCTTCGTCCCTGGCGGCCGGGGTTTCGCGCCCGGGTGACCTGGCGGCCCGCTACGGCGGCGAGGAGTTTGTCGTGCTGCTTCCCGAAACAGGTTGCGAGGCGTCCATCCAGGTTGCAGAAAAGCTGCGGGAGCGCGTCGCCGGCTTGTCGATCCGCCATGAATACTCAAGCGCCGGAGCCTGTCTCAGCATCAGCATTGGCGCCTCTTCCCTCTTGCCCTCAGAGAATTTGTCTCCCCAGGTTCTGCTGGAGACAGCGGACAAGATGCTCTATCGGTCGAAGCAGGCAGGGAGAAACCGGGTGACCTTTTCATGTGTCTGAGACATTTGGAAGGGCAAATTACGTTCCCAGAAACTGGGAATCCGTTTGAGCGGTACTGTTGAAAATGGAAGCACAAGCGCTATCAGGATACGTGCCACGCAAGAATGAAGTGGACGTATAATCCCGCACTTTATGACCCTATCCCAAAAGGAACTCTTTATGTCCAAACTTTCCCGATTGGCTGCGCCGCTGCTGGCTGGCGCGTTTTTCTGCCTGCCTGGCCTAGCTGCCGATGTTGCTTCCGTCAATGGAAAGGCGATTCCGCAGAATATGTATGACGCCCTGCTGGCCGAGTACAAGGCACAAGGGGTGCCTGATTCCCCGCAACTGGTGACCGATGTCAAGGAAGCGCTGATTCGTCAGGAGATTCTGGTTCAGGAAGCCAAAAAGAAAGGGCTGAACAAGAAATCCGAGGTGATCGCCCAGATGGAACTGGCCAAACAGGGGGTTCTGATGCGTGCCCTGATCGGGGATTACGTGCGAGCCCATCCGGTCAGCGACGAAAAGCTGAAAAAGGAATATGAGGTCATCAAGGCCAGGCTTGGTGACACTGAATACAAGGCGCGCCACATCCTGCTCAAGAAGGAAGAGGATGCCAAGGCAGTTATCGCCAAGCTCGACAAGGGCGAAAAGATGGCCGATCTGGCCAAGCAGTCGGAAGACCCGGGTTCCAAGGACAATGGCGGCGATCTTGGCTGGAGTGTGCCTTCTTCCGCCTATGTGCCTCCCTTCGCCGAAGCGCTGATGAAGCTCAAGAAGGGTGAGTACACCAAGCAGCCAGTCAAGACCGACCATGGTTTCCATGTCATTCTGCTTGAAGACACGCGCGCGCTGACGCACCCGTCTTTCGACCAGATCAAGCCGCATCTCCAGCAGGGCGTTGTCAGCCAGATGGTGGAAGGCTATATCAAGGATTTGCGCGCCAAGGCCAAGGTGAAGTAGTCCATCTGCCTCGAACCGTGCGAAAATGCTCGCCTTGCAGCGGGCGTTTCCGCTTTTGGGGGAAACATGGTTTTTGGACTGGGTAAATTGTTCGGCGGCAAAGACGGGGTAGGAGAAGAGGTTTCTGCGGATGAGGCGGCCGAAGCGGGCAAAGTGGAACAGACCCCGACCACGTTTGTCCGGCGCGAAGCGGTATTTAGCCGCGAGCGCCGTATCGCCGGCCATCTCTATCGCTTGCAGCTGCTTGATTCGAGACTGGGCGATGCGCCGACGCCGAGGCAGTTGCAGCACGACGATCTCCTGTTGCGCAGCCTGTGCCTGTCCAAACAGGAGGAGTCCTGGGGCAGCCTCTATGGATTTATTCCGCTCAGTTCCGCCTCTCTGAACAACCCCTGGCTGGAGCGTTTACCCTCAGAAAATACGGTGTTGCTCATTGCCCTGGCACCGGAAACCGAGGACAGCGAGGAACTGGCACAACGGATTGAAGCACTGAAAGCCAAGGGGTTGCGCATCGGGGTGTTCCGGCAACCCAAACACCCGGCATTTCCCACCCTGGTCATGGCAGCCGATTTCGCTGCGCTCAATGTCGCCGATCATCAGGGGGGCAGCATCCGCGATTTTTCTGTCGCCATGCGCAGCGCCAAGGATGTCCGGCACCTGATCGAGTTGTTTGGCGCCAACATTGAAACGCCGGACGACCAGGCGTTATGCCACCGTTGTCATTTCGCCTTTTTCCACGGGCCATTTGTCCGTTTTGAAGAGCATTGGGAACAACCCAAGGGCGACCCGCACAAATTGCACCTGATGCACTTGCTCAACCTGGCGCAGGGCGATGCCGAGATTCCAGAACTCTCGAGCGCTTTGAAGCAGGATCCAGTGCTGACCTACCGCATTTTGCGCTATCTCAACTCGCCGGCAATCGGCCTCATGCGCGAAATCACCTCCATTGACCACGCCCTGATCGTTCTTGGCCGCCAACGCTTGGCGCGCTGGTTGTCGGTCTTGCTCTTTTCCGTCCGCGATCCCGATTTTGCCGATTGGCTGCTGGTCGAAAGCGCCCTGACGCGCGGGCGCATCATGGAAATTCTGGGCAGAGAGCGTTTCCCGGCGGCGGAGGGCGATCACCTATTCATTACCGGGGTTTTTTCCACCCTCGACCGCTTGCTGCACACTCCTCTGGCCGAGGCGATCGAAAAGTTGCACCTGCCGACCAATATCCGCACTGCTTTACTTGAGCGGGCTGGGCCTTATGCTCCGCTGTTGGCCGTTGCCGAAGCTTGCGAGGCGTTCGATCCCGATCGTATGGCCCAAACCTCTCGTTTTTCCGGCCTCGATCCCAAGGCGGTGAATCAGGCGTTGTTGTCGGCGACCAGTTGGGCGAGCGAAGTGACCTCGCACTGGGAGTAAGGGAAACACCGAATCCATGCTTGTTCGGGCGGAGTGGCGCTGCAGAAACCGTTTGCACGATCCGTTATAAGTGTCGGCACGCCATATTTCGCCCTGTAAGAAAGTGTAAGAGATCGTTCCCGAAGCTTCGTCCCCCCCGGTTCCCGGTGCTATGCTTTTGCCGTCTGTGCTTGTCTTTGGCTTGGGATCATTATGAGTTGCTCTTTCGCGGTTCGGACTGCCCAACTGGCCGTGCTTGTGTTCTGCGCCTTGGCGCTGCCAGCCGGTGCTGCCGACCCGTTCAATACCTCGGCACTTTATTCTGCCGGGCCGGGAAGCCGCCTGCTGCGCGCCCCTTGTCTGCCTCTCCCGGCTGGCAGCACGCTTGACCTGGCTCAGGTCGTCGAGCAGGCCCTGTGCAACAATCCCCAGACTCGTTTGGCTTGGGCCAATGCCCGGGGGCAGGCGGCCCAGGTTGGCATGGCTCAAAGTGCCTATCTGCCGACGATCAATGCATCGGCGGGGCGTAATCGTGCTGTCACCGAAGCGGCCAATGGCAACGATAAGACCACCCGGAACCAGACGACGGCTGGCCTGTCGCTCAGTTACCTGCTCTTCGATTTCGGCGGGCGAGAGGCAACGCTGGAACAGGCCCGTCAGATGATGGCGGCGCTCTCATTCAGCGAGGATGCCACTCTGCAAGGAGTTTTTCTCGCTGCGGTGCAGGCCTATTACAACGCCTTGGCGGCGGAGGCGGCCGTGGCTGCAGCGCGTGAGTCGGAGCGGGCCAGCCAGGAAAGTTTCAAGGCGGCGGAAGCGCGTTACCGTATTGGCTCGGGCACGCCGGCAGACCGTCTGCAGGCGCAGACGGCCGCCGCCCAGGCCGGTCTTGCCCGCA
This sequence comes from Pseudomonadota bacterium, assembly GCA_022705135.1. Classification (GTDB taxonomy): domain Bacteria; phylum Pseudomonadota; class Gammaproteobacteria; order Burkholderiales; family Rhodocyclaceae; genus UBA1934. The sequence goes on from JAKJFA010000046.1 coordinate 7,944, forward strand.
TTCAGGCCGAAGGCAATGCCCGCACGGCGCTGGGCGTCCTTGCCAACACCATGGGACTGGATGCGCACGAGGCGCCCAAGTTGGCGGCGCCGGCCGAAGCGGTGCCGCACAGCGATTTCGAGCGCAATATCACCGAATTGATTACCGAGGCCAAACAGCAACGCCCTGACCTGGCAGCGGCGGAAGCGCAGGTACGTGCGGCCGAGGCCAATATTGACGCAACCCGCGCCAGCGGCCTGCCCAGTATTTCCCTTTCTGCTGGATATAACTATACGAACAGCGGCCATTTGCCAGATTCAGTGCGCGGCAACAGCATTGGCATTGCTGTTAGTATCCCCTTGTTCAGCGGCTTTAACACGAATTACAAGGTGCGCGCGGCCGAGGCGCAGCTCGATGCCAAGCTGGCACAGCGCGACCAGGTCTCCAAGCTGGTTTCGCTGGAAGTTTGGCGGGCTTACTACGCCTTGCAGACCAGCACTGAATCGGTCCGTGCCAGCACTAGCCTGGTGGCGAGCGCCGAACAGTCGGAAAAGGTGGCGACCGGACGCTACAAGGCCGGGGTGGGGGGTGTTCTCGAAATGCTCAATGCCCAGAGCGCGCTGGCCAGCGCCCGTCAGCAGCATATCCAGGCCCAATACAACTGGCGTGTCGCCAAGGCCGCGCTGGCGCAGGCGATGGGCCAACTCGATTTCGACCAGATCAACCGGCAGGTCAAGCCATGATCCTAGAAACCTCAATTGGCCGCGCTTTGGCACCCGGAATCCGCAGATGAAACTTGAATGCCATGCCATTATTGAGTCTCACCTTCTGGGTGAGCCTGCTACGTTCCCATGGGCACGGCCGACGGGACGCGCGGCTTTGTTGCTCGTCCTTGCAGGGAATGACCCTGCCGCGTCCTCGCGTCGCGCCGGACACCCCGCCAACCATGCCCAAGGCATCGTCCAACTGAGGCCTCTAGGATGAAACTCCCGAAACTATTCTCCAATAAACTGGTCTTGCTGGCCTTGCTGGCTATTGCCGTCGTTGCCGCCTACTTCGTCTGGAACCGCTGGCATCAGCCGGCTGCCGAAGCACGCTACCGGACGCAGGCGGTGGAACGTGGCGAACTGACTCAGCTGGTTTCGGCCAATGGCACGCTGAATCCGGTATCCCTGGTCAATGTCGGAACCCAGGTGTCGGGAACGGTCAAAAAATGGTACGCCGATTTCAACGATCAGGTCGAAGAGGGGCAAAAGCTGCTGGAGTTGGACCCCTCTCTCCTTGAGGCTCAGGCCAAGCAATCCGAAGCCAACCTGTTGAGCGCCCGTTCGCAGTTGAAGCTGGCGCAAGCCAATGCGGCGCGGGCGCGCGAATTGTTCAAGCTGGAATACATTTCCCGCCAGGAATTCGACGTGGCGACGCAATCGCTTGAAGCGGCGCGTGCTCAGGTGGCGCAGGTTTCGGCGCTGGTAGAGAAGGACAAGACCAATCTGGGAAATTCGGTCATCCGTTCGCCGGTGTCCGGCGTCGTTGTTTCGCGCGAGGTCGATGTCGGCCAGACGGTGGCGGCGAGCTTCCAGACGCCGACCTTGTTCAAGATTGCGCAGGATTTGACCAAGATGCAGATTAATTCGAGTTATGCCGAGGCCGATATCGGCAATCTCAAGGAGGGCCAGCGCGCCACATTCCGCGTTGATGCTTTTCCTGACCGCAATTTCCGCGGCATCGTCAGGCAAGTGCGGCTGAATCCGACCACGGTGCAGAATGTCGTGACCTACGACGTGGTGATTGCGGTCGATAACCCGGATCGTATCCTGATGCCGGGCATGACAGCCTATGTCAATATCCGGGTGGCCGACCGCAAAGGCGTGTTATTGGTGCCGAATGCCGCCTTGCGCTTCCGGCCGGCCGGTGCGCCAGCGACGGTGGAACGGCCACGGGCTCAAGGCAACTCTGGCGGCAGCAAGAATGGTGAAGGCCGCCGCGAAGGTCGGGGAGAGGGCAGGGAAGGGCGTGCCCAGGGCAAAAGCGGCACGGTTTACGTGCTTGCCGGCGGGCAGCCCAAGGCGGTCAAGGTGCAGGTCGGCATTACCGATAACCGTCTGACCGAAATCACAGAAGGCGAACTGAAGGAGGGCGATCCGGTCATCATCGAAGATCGTCAGGAGCCGGCCAAATCGGCCGGCGCCGGGAGGCCGACCGGGCCGAGGCTGTTCTGATGGCGCACGGCGGCGATGCGGTCATCCGCATTGAGAATCTCTACAAGGAATATGTCACCGACGCCGGTCCGGTGCCGGTGCTGCACGGCATCTCGGTGACCGTGCATGCCGGCGAGTTTGTCGCCGTCATGGGGCCTTCCGGTTCCGGCAAGTCCACCCTGATGAATATCGTCGGTTGCCTGGATACGGCCACTTCCGGCAGTTACTTCCTGAATGGCCGCGATGTGGGCCATCTGGATCGGGATGAATTGGCGCATCTGCGCAATCAGGTCATCGGTTTTGTCTTTCAGGGCTTCAATCTGCTGCCGCGCGCCAGCATTGCCGACAATGTGGCGCTGCCTTTGATCTATCGCGGCACTGCGGGCGGAGAACGGGCTGAACGCGCCAAGGACATGCTGGTCAAGGTCGGCCTCGGCGAGCGTCTCAATAATCGCCCCAACCAGATTTCCGGCGGCCAGCAGCAGCGGGTTGCCATTGCCCGGGCGCTGGTGACGGATCCCCGACTGATTCTGGCGGACGAGCCGACCGGTAACCTGGATACCCATACCAGCCAGGAAATTATGACCCTGTTTTCCGAGCTCAACGGGCGTGACGGCATCACCATCGTGCTGGTGACGCACGAACCGGATATCGCCCAATACGCGCAACGTCTGGTGCGCCTGACCGACGGCAACATCGTTTATGACGGGCCGGTGGCCGAAGCCTTGCCACATCATCTGGAGCGCACGACATGATCCGCGCCATGCTCGGCGAAGCCTGGATGGCGATGGGGGCCAATCGCCTGCGTACCTTGCTGACCATGTTGGGCATGGTGATCGGCGTCAGCGCCGTCATTCTGATGCTGGCCATCGGGCAAGGCGCGCAGCAGCGCGTGCAGGAATCGATTGCGTCGATGGGCAGCAACCTGTTTATCGTGTTGTCCGGTTCGGTAACGTCCGGCGGTTTGCGCATGGGCGGCGGCGCTGCCGCGTCTCTGACTCTGGCGGATGCGCAGGCGATCGAGGAATTACCGTCGATTGCCGCTGTTGCGCCCTCGGCCCCAGGAACGGCGCAGCTGGTGTACGGCGCCAGTAACTGGAGCACCCAGGTGATTGGGACAACTCCGGGATACCTGACCGTGCGCGATTGGCGCCTGGAATCCGGATCGGCGTTTGCCGATTCCGATTTGCGCTCGGCTACCCGGGTGGCTCTACTGGGCAAGACCGTCGTCAGGAACCTCTTTGGCGAGGGCGACGATCCCGTCGGCAAGACCATCCGAATCCGCAATAGCCCTTATGTCGTCCTGGGTGTTCTTGCGTCCAAGGGCCAGAGTCTCGATGGCCGTGACCAGGACGATACGGTCATTGTTCCGGTGACCACGGCGCAACGCAAATTGTTTGGCACGCGTGTCGCCGGCAGTGTGCGCATGATCATGGTTCAGGCCGAATCGGCGGAAGCAATGCCGTCGGTAGAAAAAGCGATGACCGATCTGATGCGCCAGCGCCACCGCATCCGCGAAGGCGCCGATGACGATTTCACCATCCGCAATTTGACGGCTGCTGCCGATGCGGCCGAGGAAACTGCCAAGGTCATGTCGTTGATGCTGGGTGCGATTGCCTCAGTATCCCTGCTGGTTGGCGGTATCGGCATTATGAACATCATGTTGGTATCGGTGACCGAGCGTACCCGGGAAATCGGCATCCGGATGGCGATCGGCGCGCGGGGCCGCGATATTTTGCTTCAATTCCTGCTTGAGGCCATCATCATTTCCGTCATCGGCTGTCTGATTGGCGTGCTGCTGGGCGTCGGTGGTGCGTTGGCGGTCAATAGGCTTTCAGGCACGGCCGTGGTGGTGACCCCCTCGTCCATCGTGATGGCTTTTGCCGTGGCGGCGGCGGTAGGCATTTTCTTTGGCTGGTATCCGGCCAGAAAGGCTGCCAGCATGAAGCCGATCGACGCCCTGCGTTATCAGTAAGGGCAATTTGCGCCTTTGTCTTCCGGCTTGACTGCTGCTGTTCTCGCCGGATTTTTCCTTCGTTGCCGGGCAAGTTGAATTTATTTCCGCTTGGAATGTCCAACCCGGGAAGGAAAGAGATTTCCTGGAAGCGCAGTTGTAAATTGTTGTATCTCTCCCTTGAAAAGCACCTGGAGTGACCGTAATTAAAGTTGCGTAGGTTGCTGAAACAGGAGGTCGCCATGAACATTGTCTATAACAGCGAACACTTTTCTGTCCTGGCCTATCCGGAGCAGGGTTTCGAGCTGCTTGACAAGACGGGACGCCGCTCGCTCTTCCTGCATGGCGTTTTGGCGACTTGTTTCTCGGCTGCTCTGGAGCGGATTCCTGACGAAGAACGCACCGAGGAAGCTATCGACAGCCTTCTCGATCATTACTGCGCCGGCAGCGCGCGTCCCATTATGATCCACTGAGGTGATACACTCCCAGGCCGTTGTGGTGGCGAATGGAGACTGTTTTTGACGGGTGTCGATCGGGCTTGCGTTTCGGATTCTTTTGTTCGCCCGCAGTTGTTTCACTGGGCTGTGGGCGGCTCCCTCTTGCGTGAAGGATTTGCCCGTCTTAGCGTCGGCGTTGTTCTGGTGATGGTTTTGCTGATGGCGCTTGTGGGCTGTGCGACTAAGGTAGGTCGTGACGGACAACGCGAGACCACTTTCGATCCCAAGTTCCTCGCCAAGACGGAAACAGACCGTATCATCGATACAACGCGCGCTGAAGTGGTCGGCGGGCTGATGACCATTGCCGATAAACTCTATCGGCGTAACCCCCGCGAGTGGAAAAAGGCTGGCCTCGCCAGCCGGGAAATGGCGCTGCAGCGCCTGGCGGATCGAACGAAGCCGTTGTCGGAATTGCAGGGGCAGCGCGAGGGTGCCGCCGCCATGCTGGCGTTTCGTGAGGACTATGCCGGAGACCGGGTCGCTGCCTTGATGTTCGGCTTGTTGAGCATGGTCGATGCTGCCTATGAAAACAAGCAGGAGTTTTTTGTTCTGGATTCCTTGAGCGAACAAAAGCTCTACAACACCGCACGCAATATTGAAATCGCCCTGTGGAAACTGGCGACGGCCAAGAACGAGGGGGGTGAGTTGTATCTGCTCTCCAACGAACTCGATCCGAACAACCGTAACCTGTCCTTCGAGCGCGAATTCGGCAGAATCATTGGCTTGCTTGATTTTTTATCCAAGGTGGTGGCCGACACCAACGGCCGGACGGTGACCCGCCTGACTCAGTCGATTGCGACCGCCATTTTTTTGCCCGTGAGCTTCATCAAATGAGCGTGACGAGCGCTTTATTTTTTGCCTTGGGCTTCCTTCTTTTTTTGTTCCTCTTTCGAGAAGGCGGCGGTCTCCTCCTGCAGGAGGGCACTCATTTTGGCCATGATGGGTTGCAAGCGCCCCTGGACTTCACGCATGCTGCTGTGCGTGACCGCAGGCATTTTTTTGATCATGGCCTGGCCGGTGGGCGACTTGTAAAAAGCCAGCATGCCGTCCACTTCCTCCTGGGTAAAGAGGTCGGCGTAGATCTTGAGGTAAATCGGTTCCAGCTTTTCCCAACTGGCTTCCTCCTGGAAAATCCGGACCAGTTTTTCGCGCGTTTTCTCCATGAATGCCTGTGTTTCGGCGGGGATTTCTCTGCCCTGAAGCGTTTGTTTCATGGCCAAAGCCAAGTGATTATCAAACTGTTTGTACATGTGTTCGACCAGTTTGCGGGCTTGGGTGACCTCCATAAGCTGGCGGACCGAATCCTCACTGGGCTTGCCATCGGCAGCCTGGGCGATGGAGGAAAGGAGGAAGAAAAAAACGATAAGGATGGTCTTGGCAATTTTCATCGGTGATCCTGGGGAAATTCGAGCGGGCATTCTAGCATTTCTGGCTGCTTTCCCGGATAGAGGCATCAGGCTGAAGGGGCTGATTGCAGGAACAGGTTGACCTGAATGCCAAGTGCAGAAATACTCGCGCCTTTGTGTTAAGTTTTCTGTCCATGCCGTGGTTGGGATCGGCAGAATTTTTCGACGGATTTGTTTGATTAAGAAGCCCACTTATGCGAAGTCTCGATAATGTAATTGCCGCTCAAGGGTTCGAAATGACTGTGGTCGGCATGCTCATCACCTTTACTGTTCTCGCCGTCATCGCTCTGTGCATTTCCGCTATTCCCTACCTGCTCACACTCATCAACCGGTTTTACCCGGAGCGGGAGCATCATCACGCGCACGTTGAGGACATTATGGAGGATTTGCCGCCGCCGCCTCTTCAGGATCGGGATATTGCCGCCATTGGTTTTGCCTGGTACCTGGCGTCGACAGAGGTCAAGGAGTCCGCATTATGATCGAGATGCTCTTCAAGTTCTTGAACAGCACCGGAATTGCCCAGATGACCTGGGGGAATCTGGTGATGATCCTGATCGGGCTGTTTTTTGTCGCGATTGCCATTATCAAGGATTACGAGCCGCTGCTGCTGGTGCCGATTGGCTTCGGCATCCTGATCGGCAATATTCCCTACATTCCTTCCATGAACCTCGGGGTTTATGACAAGGGGAGTGTGTTTTATTACATTTACTTCGGGGTGACGCAGGGGATTTTTCCCCCGCTGATTTTTCTTGGCATCGGTGCGATGACCGATTTTGCGACGATGCTCTCCAACCCGAAACTCATTCTGCTCGGCGCCGCAGCCCAGTTTGGAATCTTCATCACTCTTCTTTCCGCCCTTTATCTGGGCTTTACGCCGCAGGAAGCCGCCGCAATCGGAATTATCGGCGGCGCTGACGGCCCGACGGCCATTTTCCTGTCCAGCAAGCTGGCGCCGCACCTGATCGGCGCCATTGCCATCGCCGCTTATTCCTACATGGCGCTGGTGCCGGTGATCCAGCCCCCAATCATGCGTCTGCTGACGACGAAAAAAGAGCGTCTGATCCGCATGAAGCCGCCGCGCCATGTTTCGCAGCGCGAGCGCATCCTGTTTCCGATTGTCGCTTTCCTGATTTGCTGCCTGATTGCGCCGGGGGCGCTGTCGCTGATTGGCATGCTGTGCCTGGGCAACCTGCTGAAGGAATCGACGGTGACTGAACGCCTTGCCAACACCTCGCGCCATTCGCTGATCGATATCGTGACCGTTCTGCTTGGGATTACCGTCGGTGCCAGCACTCAGGCGCAAACCTTCCTGACGCCGCAGTCCGTCCTCGTTTTCGGCCTGGGCGCTTTTTCCTTTGCCATTGCGACAGCGACCGGAATATTGTGCGCCAAGCTGATGAACCTGTTTCTCAGTGAGGAAAACAAGATCAATCCCCTGATCGGCAGTGCCGGCGTTTCCGCTGTTCCAGATTCCGCACGCGTCTCGCAGATGATCGGGCAGCAGGCTGACCCGGACAATCACCTGCTGATGCACGCCATGGCGCCGAATGTCGCTGGTGTGATCGGTTCGGCGGTTGTGGCCGGGGTGTTGTGGACGGTGATGACCAGTTAAGTTTCAAGGACAAGAAAATGACCCTCAAGAAAATCGATTTCATGTGTACCGCCTTCCGGGACGGTTTTCAGTCTGCCTATGGCGCGCGGGTGTTCTCGCGCGATTACCTGCCCGCCGTCGAGGCAGCGCGTGATGCCGGAATCCATTATTTCGAGGCGGGCGGGGGTGCCACCTTTCAGTCTTTGCTCTTTTATTGCCAGGAAAATCCCTTTGACCAGATGGATGCCTTTCGCCGGGCGGCAGGAGAGCAGGCCACCCTGCAAACCCTGGCGCGCGGCGTCAATGTGGTCGGGCTCGAATCGCAGCCGAGCGACGTGATCTGGTTGCACGCCCAGCTCTTCAAAAAGCACGGCATTGATGTGATTCGCAATTTCGACGCACTGAACGATGTCAATAACCTGATCCATAGCGGCAAGTGCATCGTCGAAGCCGGACTCAAACACCAGGTCTGCATCACCATCATGGAACTGCCGCCGGGCTGCACCGGCGCGCATGATGCGCCTTTCTATATCGCCACCCTGAAAAAAATCCTCGATGCGGGCATCCCCTTCGATTCCGTCTGCTTCAAGGATGCTTCGGGGACGGCTGTTCCGTCCAAGGTGCACAAGACCATCCAGCAGGCCCGCAAGCTGCTCGGCAATGAGGTCAATATCCATTTCCACACGCACGAAACGGCCGGCATCGGCGTTGCTGCCTATATGGCGGCATTGGAGGGCGGGGCGGATACCATCGACTTGAGTCTGGCACCCTGTTCCGGCGGCACCTGTCAGACCGACGTGATCGTGATGTGGCACGCTCTGCGCGGCAGCCGTTTCGACCTTGGCATCGATGTCGACAAGATCCGTGTGGCCGAAGAGACGCTGAAGGAGTGCATGCGCGATTACTTTTTGCCCCCCGAAGCGACTGCGGTCGAGCCGCTCATTCCCTGGAGCCCGATGCCGGGCGGTGCCCTGACCGCCAACACGCAGATGCTCCGGGACAACGGCATCATGGATCGCTACCCGGAAATCATCAAGGCAATGAGCGAGGTGGTCAGAAAAGGCGGATTCGGTACCAGTGTTACGCCGGTTTCCCAGTTTTATTTCCAGCAGGCCTTCAACAACGTCATTTTCGGACCGTGGAAGAAAATTGCCGAGGGTTATGGCCAGATGGTGCTCGGTTACTTCGGAAAAACCCCGGTTCCGGCCGATCCAGAAGTCATTCGTCTTGCCAGCGAGCAACTCAAGCTGCCGCCGACGGACAAAACCGCACTCGAATTGAACGACAGCGACCCGGTCAAGGGCCTTGCTCCGGCGCATGAGCTGCTCTACAAGGAGAATCTGCCGGAAACCGATGAAAACATCTTTATCGTTGCCACTTGCCGCGACAAAGGGATCAAATTCCTGAAGGGGCAGGGCGAGTTGGGCGTCCGCAAAATCAGCGAATCCGGAAAGGAGCCTGAGAAAGCTGCGCCTTCGGTCGTTGCGGTTATGCCAGCTCCGGCGGCGGCACCGGTTCCCTGTAGTATTTCGCTCAATATCGACGGACAGCTCTACGACATGAAAGTGGAGCCCGACGCGGTCATTTTGAACGGAAACCGCTATCAGGTCGGGTCCGTGACCTCGACGATCCGGGGACATAGCCCGCATTCTGCTTCGGCACAGGATCTTGCCGCCATCCTTCCCGTTACCGAAAAGAAAATTGAAGTCAAGACACAGCTTCCAGGCAAGGTGTACAAGATCGTCGCCAAGCCGGGCAGTGCGGTCAAGGCGAATGCCATCATCTTGGTGATTGAGGCCATGAAAATGGAAATCGAAATTCGCGCTCCGGCCGAAGGCAGGGTGGGAGAGATCCTCGTCAGCGAAGGACAGCAGGTTTCCACCGGGCAATTGCTGGCTTATATCAAGCAGTGACGGCCAACCCGAGTGGCGCTCTCGGGGCGCTATTTGAGATTGTTTTGGTCCGATTCCCGGGTTCGTTAAGAAATCTGGCGCGGAAAATGCTTGTCCTTTCGTGCAGGCCAAGGGAGAGAAACATAGCGGCAATCCTTGCCGTCCGGTCGCCAGGTAAGATGACTTGCGAATGACTCAAGAATCCTGGCATACGGTCGATATTGTGTTTACCTTGGTCGATTGGCGGAGGTGGCGACATGAATACCGATGATCTCTTGATGGATACTTGGTGTCAGTGGCAGATGGACAATCTTTCCCTGCTGTCTTCGTGGCTGCATTTTGACCACAATTTTTTACAGGCGTCGGAAAGTGAAGTTCAGGTGCTGTGCCAGAAACTCAAGGGCGAAGCGCAAGCGGCCTGAATGAGCATCGGACCCGATAGCAACTGAGGTCACTTGGTTCTTGCCGGGGCTGGCTGGTAGGGGTTGCGGGCATAAAATTGACGGCGCGTTTTTTGCGCGTTGTGCGTTCTTTTCTCTTCAACGTTTGAGGGATACCGTTCCCACCGCCGCCAGAATGAGCAGGGCGGCTAGAATTTCCTGCCAGCCCAAGGATTCTCCCAGGAAGAGCGCGCCTCCGGCGACCCCGATGAGCGGGGTGACCAGGGAGGAGAGCGAGGAGACCGCGACCGGCACCATCAACACGATACGGTTCCAGGCCCAATAGCAGAACATGAAGGCGATGAGCACGTTGTAAATCACCCCGAAAGCAGGCCAGAAGCTGGGGAGCGTCAATTGCGCGGTTTCCAGCGGGATGGCCACAGCCAACAGGGGAATTCCCCCAAGAATCATCATCCAGCCGGTCAGTGTGGTGGTCGGGAGACTGACGGGCAGGCGCTTGAGCAGGACGACACCGAGCGCCCAGAACCAAGCGGCGCAGATCATGCAGGCGACTCCGACCGGGGCTTGCAGCATCCCTTCCAGGCTTCCACCCATGAGGGCGACAATTCCGGACAGTCCGAGAAGGAGTGCGACGAATCGCCTGGGGGTGATTCGTTCACCAAGCAACCAGGCGGACAGGAGGCTGCTCCACAGCGGCATGGTGTAGCCCAGCAATGCCGCACGGCCCGAGGGAAGAAGCAGGACGCCGTAGATGGCCGGAACATTCCAGCCAATGATATTGCACAGGGAAAACAGGGCGATGCGCTTCCATTGATTTCTGGCCACGGTGATGACGCTGCCGCTGGCGCGGGCGATGGCAAGGATTCCTATGCCCCCGAGGAGCAGGCAGAAGGCTCGGAAATACAAGGGCGGCACTTCGGAGAGGACCACCTTGATGATGGGCCAGTTGATTCCCCAGAAGAGGGAAAGAGCAACCAGCAGCAGGAGGCCCTGGCGGGGCAGGCGGTCGTGTGTTCCAGGCATGTTTGATGAGGATGCTAAAGCATCCAGGGCGATCAGGCGGTCAGTTCTGCGCGGCTGCCAAGCGGGTACGCAGAAGGGCAAAGATTTGCGTCCGGCCATTTTCCCTGGCGACTTGCAATGGCGTTTTTCCGTCGAGCTCGGCCGTAATATCGATGCCTCCACCTGCTACGAACAGTTCAAATGCGAGTTTGTCGCCACGCTGAATGGCTGCGAAGAATTGTTTCTGGTCAAAA
>JAKJFA010000047.1 GCA_022705135.1 Pseudomonadota bacterium
GACCATTGGCAGCGCAGCCAGCGCTCGATCTGGGCGCATTGATCGAGAATGCGCTGTTCCAGTTCGAGGAGGGGACCGGTGAGTGCGGTGGTCAAATGTGGAACCATAAGAAGCTGTCTCAAAAATTACTCGTTCCTCGCAGTAATCTGCGGCCGAGTTTTTATATCCATTCCAGTTCCAAGTCAGTAAGGGCACCCCCAGACTTCCCGGTATTCACTGTTCCCCTTGGTTCGACGAGCATGACCGTACACTCTGTTTCGCATATCGGTTTGTGTTCAATACCTTTCGGTACAACGATCAACTCGCCCTTTTTGAGATCGAAAATTTTCTCGCGAAAAGCTAATTTCATCTCGCCTTCGACCACGAAGAACATTTCATCGGTTTCTTCGTGGGAATGCCAGATGAACTCGCGTTTGGACTTGACCAACTTGAATTGAATATTGTTGAGCTCAGCCACGAGCTTATATTTATGAAGCTCATTGATCAATTTGGCTTTTTCTTCAAGGTTTACCACCCGAATTTCCATGGCGAATCCAATGGGTTAGCGATGGGCCTATCTTACACTGCGCCGCCAAAGCCTTGGGGAAGAGGGGCGTTTTCCAGGCTGCGCTGGGTGAATATGAAGCGACCGTCGCAGATGAATCCCAGTTCGCTCCAGTCCACTTGGTTCAGAGCGTCGCACAGTTGTTTGAGATTGGCTTTGGGGCCATGCGGGAAGAGCGCCAGTACGGCGCCGTCGAAGTGGTTGCAGGGATGCAAAAAGAAAGGTTGTGACCGCCGCGTGCGGCCATTGACGTAAATACGCGGTGCGTCGGTTTCCGGGTAGCCGCGTCCCCATTGCCACCAGTTGCTTTCGTCGTAAGCTCGGATGCGGCGGCTGATCAATCTCTCTTTGTGCGGCAGCAGGGCCGGATGGGGCGTCGGCGAACCCGGAGCTTGCCAGAGCATACGGCGGGTCTGTCCGGTGGTGGCCGTTTCCGAGCAGACAAAATCTCGGTTGCCGGGCAGGTGGGCGTAGAGATCATCAGCCCCGGAGACAGCGCCCACTTTGACAGAAAACAGGTCGCGTACATGCAAGCCGTAATCACCACGAGTAAACATCAGGTGGCCGCTGGCTTCGGTAAAAACCCTGTCTTCCCAGGGCGGATTGGCCAGTGCTTGTGCCAGATCGCAGCCATAACCGATTTCGGCGTAGCGTGTTTCACGTGAAACCTGATCTTTTTCAAAGCGCCAGATCAGGCAATTGGGAACAGCTCCATCAAAAACCTTGGCATCGCCCAGCTCGATGGCGTCGGTGATGCTGCCCTGTTGGAAAAGCCAGCGGTTGAGTTTGACCGAAGAAGTCGTTTTCAGAAAATCGCGTGGCGTGATGAAAATCAGTTCGCCGCCGGGTTCGAGGTGGCGGATGGCCTTTTCGATGAAGAAGAGATAGAGGTTGGAGCGGCCGTCGAAAAGCGGTGAGCGCAGGAGCAGAGCAGTATCCGGCTGGATGTCCTGGTAACGGACATAGGGCGGATTGCCAATGATGGTGGCGAAGCGCTCATGTTCCGGATAAGCGAAGAAATCGATGATCAGTGCGCCATTCGGGGCATGGCGTGCATCCGGCTCGAGCGCGATACAGCCTGGAATGTGCCTGGAAAACGCGCCATTGCCAGCGGCGGGTTCCAGCACGCGGCCGCAGTTACGCCTGAGGCGCAGCATCGCCTCGACAACCGACGGCGGCGTGAACACCTGGCCGAGATGGGTGACGTCTTTACTCAAGGCAAATTTTCAAGCAACGCTATTTCAGAAAGAATGTGTCTAAAGGCGATGGGTGAGAGAACCATCTCTGCATGTCCGAGCTCAGGAATAATGGAAACTTTGATGGGTATCTTGGAAATTTCGAATTCTGCGGCAAAGCGTCCAGAGAAAAATTGGTCGTCTTTTTCACCGATTAACACCGTCATGGGTTTATTGACGGATGCAATATCGGCTTTGTAATTCAGGTGAGGACGAAAATTTACCGCCAAGGAGAAGGAATAGCTCGGTGAAAGGAATGGCTTAACCTCGGGTGATAATGCGAAGTTGGTGACGGGTAGGTAGTTAAAAAAGGTAACGCCAAGGCGATTCAGTATCATCAAGCCGATGATACGGGCCATACCGATCGAAACCCAACCACCGCTCGAAGGGCGATAAGTGGATGCTTCCGAACTCAGGAAGGGCGCCAATAGTAAATAGCCATCAAAAAAATGGCTGCGATGATCTGCGGCAAAACGAAGTGTAAAACCCCCGCCTGCTGAGAAACCAGCCAGAATTCTCTTGCCTGGAGGGTGTACGGTATTTAGGAAATCCTCCAAATCCTCCTCAAGTTGTCCGATGTAGTCGATTTGTCCTCTTGTTCCGGATTCCCCATGCCCGCGCATGTCAAGAGAGAATACTTTATAGCCGGATTGCGCAAGTTTTTTTGCAAGGGGGTGGATTCTGCCGCTGTGCGACGAGGAGCCGTGGATCAGAACTATGGATATATCACGTGGGTTTTCACCTAGCGGATAAATCCGGTAAGCAAGGGCTGCACCGTCACGCGCAGAATAACGCTGGATATCTGGCAAGCCGGAAAAATCGGCGGATTGAAAAGGTTCCGAAACGCTCTTCATTGGTTTGGGCTGTATTGGCCCTCCAAGCCAGATTGCTAAGGCTATGACCAGACATGGTGTGGCAATCAACAAGAAAAGGATGAGGAGCAAATGGAACATTGCGGCTGAAGCCCTTTGGATTAGTTAATTGGGGGAGGATTTCAGGAAATCGTGCAGGGTCTGGTTGAATTCTTCAGGTTTTTCCTGCATCAGGATATGTCCGGCCTTTTCCATGATGACCAAAGTGGCGGAATCGCCAATGCCCTCCTTCAGGGTCAGGGCATTTTGCAGCGGCCAGACGGCATCATCACGGCCATGGTAGATCAGTGTGGGAACACGGATTTCGTGTAGCCATTGGTGGTAGGGGCGCGGATCGAAGCAGGCGGCGAGTTGCGCCTGGTAGGCATGCGGCGGTTGCGGATCGATTTTGCGGTTGAGATAGAAATCGCGCACGTCGGGATTGTTGGCGGCGTATTCCGGGTGATAGAAGATTTCCAGGAAGGTATCGACCTTTTCTTCCACCGTATTGCCGGGATTCATAATTTTGTTCATCACATAGGGGCTGGTGGGCGTGTGATGCGGATCGCCGGCGGAAACGCCGGAACAGACCAGTGCCAGTTTTTTGACGCGCTGCGGGTAATCGTGGATGAAGGCTTGCGAAATAATGCCGCCCATTGAGGCGCCAACCAGATTAATGGGCTGGCTGATGCCGAGGTGGTCGAGTAGGGCTTCAAGGTCGGCGGCAAATTCGCGCATCGAATAGGGGCCTTGCGGCTTGTCGCTGCGGCCGGCACCACGGTTGTCGAGGGAGATGAACTGGTAAGGCTCGCTGAAATATTTTCTTTGCTGGAACCACAGGTCGGTGGTGCCGCCGAGGCCTGGAATGAACACCAGCGGCTCGCCTGAGCCGAGCGTTTCGTAATATAGGCCAATTCCTTTGATCTCGGCAGTGGGCATGTTTCTCTCTCCGCAAGGTGGGTGCATGACCCGTCAGTGCGTTATTTTAGCGTTTAATCCGCGGGCTGTCGGCTTGGAGAAAGAACCGTGTTCGTGTTGCCAGGCGCCATTTCGATGAAGTGCGAGCGCGACCATGCTAGCATCGGGGCCATGCAACTCGAACGCATTCTTCACCAGCAGGGATTTGGCAATCGCAAAGCCTGCCGCGCCTTGGCGCGGCAGCAGCGGGTGATGGTCGCTGCTCAGATCTGTGACGACCCTTTTGCCGAGCTGGCGACCGAAGGATTGGTCTTCAGTGTCGATGGGGTCGACTGGTCTTATCACGAAAAGGCGACGCTCGTCCTGCACAAGCCAGCAGGCTACGAGTGCTCGCGGCGGCCACTCCATCACCCCAGCGTTTATGCCTTGTTGCCGCGGCCTTTGCTGGAACGTGGCGTACAGGCGGTCGGTCGTCTCGATGAAGATACGACCGGGTTGTTGCTTTTCACAGACGACGGGCAATTGAATCATCGGCTGACTTCACCCAGGCATCAGGTGCGCAAAACCTACCGAGTGCATTTGAAGCACCCGGCAAAGGCGGATTTTGTGGCTGCCTTGCTACATGGGGTGAAATTGCACGACGAACCGGAGTTTGTGCTTGCCCTGGCGTGTTCCCTGCTCGATGAAAAGACTGTGCAATTGGTCGTGGGCGAGGGCAAATATCATCAGGTGAAACGTATGGTGGCGGCGGCGGGCAACCGGGTCGAAGCGTTGCACCGGGAGGCGACGGGCGAATTTCGTTTGCCAGCCGATCTGGCACCCGGTCAGTGGCGGTGGCTTGGGGTTGATGAATTGAAGGGATTGCTCGCATGATGACCCTGACGGAAATGCGCTATCTGGTGGCGCTGGCGCGTGAGCGCCATTTCGGGCGAGCGGCACAAGCCTGCCACGTTAGCCAGCCGACACTGTCGGTGGCGATCAAGAAAGTGGAAGGTCGGCTCGGCGCCGTGCTGTTCGAACGTAGTGCCGCCGATGTGCGGATGACGCCGGTGGGTGAAGGCATTGTGGCGCAGGCTCGACGCGTGTTGGAGGAATCGCTGAAACTTGAGGAGATCGCCGCGCAGGGGCGCGACCCCTTGACCGGTATGTTGCGCCTGGGGGTGATCTACACGGTGGCGCCCTATCTGTTGCCGCAACTGATTCCGGCGTTGCATCGGCAGGCGCCGAATATGCCGCTGTTTCTCAAGGAGGATTTCACGGCCAATTTGCTGGTCGCCTTGAAAGCGGGTGATCTGGACGTGATCGTGATTGCCTTGCCTTTGCAGGAGCAGGGGTTGGTCGAACGGGCGGTGTATGACGAGCCTTTCCGCGTCGTGGTGCCGGTCGATCATCCGTGGGCCAGACGCAAAGGTATTCCGGCGCATGAAATGGAGGGGCAGAATGTGCTGCTGTTGGGGCAGGGCAACTGCTTCCGCGATCAGGTTCTGGAAGCTTGCCCGAAACTTTCGGCCGCCAGTGAACGCGGCGATGCGCTGGAAGGCGGGTCGCTGGAGACCATACGCTACATGGTGGCGAGTGGCGCCGGCGTGGCGGTGATGCCAAGCACAGCGTCTGATCCTTGGCGCGACCAAGGCATGGTGCGGGTCTTGCCCTTTACCGGTGTTTCGCCACGGCGGCGCATTGGCTTGGTCTGGCGCATCACTTTTCCGCGGCCGCAGGCCATTGACGCTATCAGCGCGGCTATTTTGAGCTGTGCTTTGCCGGGAACGAACAAGTGCTCGGCATGACCTGTTTCACGTGGAACCGGTCGCGGCCAGGTGCTATTCCTTGGCTTTTTTTGCAGCGGGTTTTTTGGCGGCCGGCGCCTTTTTCTCGAATTCAAACCCGACCTTGCCGTCCTTGCCAACGACGAGGAAGGCCGAGAATTTGCGACGGGTACGCGCTGAGATAAAGCTCTTCAATAGATCGGTCTTGCCGGTGGACAGCAGCTGTTTCATTTGTGGCCGTTCGATGGCTTGCTGCAGAATAACCTTGCCAGAGCGGAAATCGCATGTCTTTTCGGCGCCGACGGCCTTTTCGCAGACATAGGCGTTGCCATACTCGAAGATGGACGATTTGCATTTCGGGCACGGGCCGAGTGGTTCCTGGTCTGAAAAATCGATGGGTTCCGTTGAACCCTCGGCAGTCTTGTCCTGGCCAAAGTCGAATTCGGGCTCCAGCTTGTCGTTCAGTTGGATGGCGGCAGAAAAGGCGCGGCCCATCTTGTTGCGGAATCCATCGAGGGGACCCAGGCGCCTTTCCGTTAACAGGGTTTCGATTTCTTCCGGTTCAAACTGGCGGCCGGCGACGATTTTCCACAGAGCGAAATCGCATTGGCCGCACTGGAATTTCTTGTAGGTTTCGCGCACCGTACCGCCACAACGCGGGCAGGGGGTGGTCAGCACGCCAAAATCGCCGGGGATGGTGTCGCTGTCGTAGGATTTGGCGCGTTCGACAATGTGGCGAGTCATTTCGGCAATGCCGTGCATGAATTCGGCGCGGGTCAGCTCACCTTTTTCGATCCGGCCCAGTTTCCATTCCCAATCGCCGGTCAGTTCCGGCTGGGTCAGTTCGGGAACGCCCAGGCCGTTCAACAGGGTCATCAGCGAAAAGGCCTTGGCGGTCGGGATCAACTCGCGGTTTTCGCGGTGCATGTACTGCTCGCCGATCAAATTTTCGATGATTTGCGCGCGTGTCGCCGGGGTGCCGAGACCGCGGCTGGCTAGGGCCGCTTTCAGTTCTTCATCGTCGACCATCTTGCCAGCGCCTTCCATGGCGGAGAGGAGCGTGGCTTCGGAATAGCGTGGCGGTGGACGGGTTTCGTTGGCCTTGAGTTCTACTGAGAGGGTTTTGACCTGTTCCCTGAGTTCGATCGGCGGCAGCGTACCCTCGCGGTCTTCATGCGTTTCCTTGCCGTAGATGGCCAGCCAGCCGGGATTGGTCAGCACTTTGCCTTCGGTGCGGAAGGGGTACGCGCCAACCCGGGTGATGCGGGTGGTGACCAGATATTCGGCAGCCGGGAAAAAGACGGCGAGGAAGCGCTTGACGACAAAGTCGTAAAGCTTTTGCTCCAGTTCATTCAGGTGCTTGGGCGCCTGCGTAGTCGGAACGATGGCGAAGTGATCGCTGACTTTGGCGTTGTTGAAGATACGCTTGTTGGGTATGATCCAGTGGCGCGCCAGAATCTGATGGGCAAAAGGCGCATAACGCGCCAGCAAAACTTCGTCGTTCCCCTTGCCGGCGCCCTCGCCGGTCAGCATCGCCATGGTGGCTTTGACGGTGCCGAGATAATCTTCCGGCAGACAGCGCGAATCGGTGCGCGGATAGGTCAATACCTTGTGCTTTTCATACAGTGCCTGGGCCAGCGACAGCGTGGTCTTGGCTGAGAAGCCGAAGCGGCTGTTGGCCTCGCGCTGCAGACTGGTGAGGTCGAACAGAAGGGGCGACAGGCGTGTTTCCGGTTTGGATTCCTCGCTGACTTCGCCAGGTTTGTCCTCGCAGGCAGCGCGGATCGCTTCGGCGCGCGCCTTGTCCCACAGGCGGTCGGCACGGGCATGTTCGTCCTCGGCGCGACCCTTGAAATGCTCGTCGATCCATTTGCCTGGGTATTCGCCAGCCTTGGCGGCGAAGCGGGCCTCGACTTCCCAGTAGGGACGTGCCTTGAATTCGCGGATTTTCTTTTCGCGCTCGACGACGATGGCCAGCGTCGGCGTCTGTACCCGGCCAACCGTGGTTAGATGAAAGCCGCCGGTTTTGGAATTGAAAGCGGTCATGGCGCGGGTGCCGTTGATGCCGACCAGCCAGTCCGATTCGGAGCGGCAGACCGCGGCATCGGCCAAGCCCTGCATGTCCTCACCGCGCTTCAGGTGGGTAAAGCCTTCTCGGATGGCCTGTGGCGTCATCGATTGTAGCCACAGGCGCTGTACCGGTTTGCCGGTTTTGACATGCTGGGCGATGTAATTGAAGATCAGTTCGCCTTCGCGGCCGGCGTCGCAGGCGTTAATGAGTCCGTCGACGTCCTTGCGCTTGGCCAAGCGCGTTAGCAATTTCAGCCGCGATTCGGTTTTCTCGATCGGTACCAGTTCGAAATGCGGCGGAATGACCGGCAAGTGGGCAAACGACCATTTGCCGCGTTTGACTTCATATTCCTCCGGGCAGGCCAGTTCGAGCAGATGGCCGATGGCGGAGGACAGGATGGCGCTGTCACTCTCGAAGTAGTCGTCGTGTTTGGTGAAACCGCCCAGCGCCCGCGCAATGTCGGCGGCGACAGAAGGTTTCTCGGCGATGATCAGTTTTTTGCCCATGGTGCATGCTCGTGAAGTGCGGGGCATGATAAGAGGCGGCGAGCAGAATTGGCAAGAGAAATCCCCACGGAAAGGAAAGTAGCCGTATTCAAAATCAGGTGGAGGGCTCTGTGGGGCGCTGCAGGGACCGATCTCATTCTCACACAGGCTTGAGGGCCGGTTTTACCTGTTGGAGGTGTCCGGCCCCAGGCGTTGGTAGCGATTACCGGGAAGGCAGGCGATTTTTTGTGCCAACTCCAGTTCAAGCAAGCGTGGCAGAAGTTGCTCGGCGGGCAATCCGGTGCGGCTTGCAAGATCGTCGAGAACGCAGGGCGCGTACCCAAGCGCCGCAAGGAGTGGGTCAGTATTGCTGGTTATTGGGGCATCGGGTTGCGAGATCAAGCTTTCTCCGAGTTCTTCAAGAATATCTGCGGCGGTTTCGACCAGTTTGGCCCCTTGCCGGATCAGCTGGTGGCAACCCCGCGAGAGGGGGGAGTGGATGGAGCCTGGGATGGCAAAAACTTCACGTCCCTGTTCTCCCGCCAGTCTGGCCGTGATCAGTGAGCCGCTTTGCAGAGCAGCCTCGACGACGAGCACGCCACGCGCCAGCCCGGAGATAATGCGGTTACGCCGGGGAAAATTGGCGGCCGCGGCGGGCGTCCCGAGTGGGAACTCGGAGACGATGACGCCTTTTTCCGCGATGGCTTGCGCTAATTCCTTGTTGCGCGCCGGATACAGCCGGTCAGCGCCGGTACCGACGACAGCAATCGTGCTGGCCGAGGGGCTGGCGGCGTCAAGCGCGCCCTGATGGGCGGCGGAATCGATACCGATGGCAAGCCCGCTGACGATGCTCAAGCCGCTTGCAGCCAGCGCCTTGGCGAAGGCGCGTGCGGTCTGGCAACCTTGCGGGGTGGCGTTGCGGCTGCCGACGATGGCCAGGCTCGGTGTGTTGAGTAGTTCCGGTTTGCCGCGCACATAGAGAAGGCAGGGGGGATCTTCGGTCTGGAGCAGCGCCCTGGGGTAAAGCGGGTCAACCAGGGTCAGGATGCGGCACGATTCCTGTTCGGCCCAGGTAGAGGCTGTACTGACTGCGTCGCTGTTGTCGGTGTCCAGAAGCAGGGTGGCGGCTTTTTCCCCAACGGCCCCGGCCAAGCTGGCGCGGCTTGCGGCAAAAATGGCTTCGGGTAAACCGAAGGTGGCGAGCAGCTTGCGCTGGGTCTCGCCACCAATGCCGGGGATGAGCGTGAGCCGCAGCCAGGCTGCAGGGCTCACGGGTTCTTGACGATGTCGCCGACGATGACGGATCGGCTGGCTTCCATGACCAAGGCGTAGGAAACCCGCTCGAAGGCACGGAAGACGAAAACGAGACCATAGCGTTCGTCGGGAAGTGCCGTGGTGACGCGCTTGTTGTCGTCGTCGTAGTCAACGGCGGAGCGGTGGCGTTGCAGCGCCAGGACGTGGCCGACCTCCAGGCCATCGCGTGTGCCACGGTTCAGGGTGATGACTGAGAGCGTGCTGCCTTCGTTCAGGGCGCCGTACATCGATATGACCTTGCCCGAAAGTTGTTTTTCGGGAGCACGCGGGACGTAGGCGACGATATCCTTTTTAGGCGCCGGGGTCAGGCGTTCGCCACGGCCGATCTCCTCGCGTGCGGTCATGATCTTGACAATCGCGGGTGTGCCGGGCTGGACGAGGCGGGCGCTGCCGACATCGTAAGCTTCGTAGCCAAGGATCTCCTCGCTATCCGGGTCCTTGAGCGGTTTGCCGGGCCGGAACACGTTCCAGTTCACGATGCGGGCATCTGGAATTCCGCTGACAAAGGCGATATCGTCGTTGCCGAGGAAGGTCCGGTCCTCTTGGCCGGCGATGATGCGGGGCACGTCGTCCAGCGCCTCGGCGCTGACGATCATCGGTTTTGCGATGAAAGGCTCGATCACACTGGAGGGAATGCTCGAAATCTCTTTCTTGATGGCCTCGCTATACACTTGAGGTTTGAGTTGGTTCGGCGAAGCAATCCTCAGCTTGGGTTTGGCGCCCGAACGATCGAGCACGACCACATCTCCGGGGTAGATCTTGTGCGGGTTTTTGATTTGCTCTTTGTTGAGCTGCCAGAGTTCAGGCCAGCGCCAAGGTTCCTTCAGGAATTTATTAGCGATCCCCCACAGGGTGTCGCCCGGGACGACGACATGCCGGGCAGGCGGGTTATCGACCAGTGGGCTATTTTCCTGTGCAAAAGAGCAGGCCATGAATACAGCCAGAATAAGCGCGGATATAATGCGAACCATTGTCGTATCCTCACATGGAACGAGTGGAGCAGAGCGCTGTCTCAGGCTTGGGGCAGCTACCCCTGTTCCTTATCTCGGGAATTCCTTGAGATTCTGCACATAATGGCTTAATTGAGCAAGCTTTTTCAGGTTATCTTATGGCACTTTTACCCATCCTGCGTTATCCGGACCAACGTTTGGCCAAAAAGGCGGCGCCGGTTCCGGTTGTAGACGAAAAAATCCGCAAGCTGGTGGCCGACATGGCGGAGACCATGTATGAGGCGCCGGGGATCGGTTTGGCGGCGACGCAAGTCGATGTGCACCTGCAGGTCATCGTGATCGATGCCTCTGAAGAAAAGAACGGGCTGCATGTCCTGATTAACCCGTGCATCGAGAAAAGCGAAGGAACCTGTGAGGGAGAGGAAGGTTGCCTGTCGGTACCCGGGGTCTATGAAAAGGTCAGGCGCGCCGAGCGCGTGACAGTGCGTTTCCTTGATCTGCAGGGTCAGGAGCAGGTCATTGAGGCCGAAGGATTGCTGGCGGTATGCATTCAGCATGAAGTCGACCACCTGAATGGCAAGCTTTTCGTCCAGTATTTGTCACAGCTCAAGCAATCCCGCATCAAGGCCAAACTGGCCAAAAAGGCCAGGATTACCGCCTGATGAAGCTTGTGTTTGCCGGCACGCCGGAATTTGCGGCGGTGGCGCTAAGGTCGGTTTTTGCAGCAGGCCATGAGGTTGTCCTTGTTCTGACCCAACCCGATCGGGCAGCGGGACGCGGAATGAGCCTGCAACCATCGCCAGTCAAAAAACTGGCGCATGAACTGGGGCTGCCCGTCTTTCAGCCGATGAGCCTGAGAGAGGCTGTGGTGCTGGAGATTCTACGTGCCACGAAGGCGGATGTCCTGCTGGTTGCGGCCTATGGGCTGATTTTGCCGCAAGCGGTGCTGGACCTGCCACGATTCGGTTGCCTCAATATCCACGCGTCGCTTCTGCCGCGCTGGCGGGGGGCTGCGCCGATCCAGCGCGCCATCCTGGCGGGCGACCTGGAGACTGGCGTGTGCATCATGCAGATGGAGGCGGGTCTGGATACCGGGCCGGTGCTGGCGCGCACAGTGACGCCGATTGCCTGTGAGGATACAGCGGGCACATTGCATGACCGGTTGGCGGAAATGGGCGCGCAACTGGCGGCCGATACGCTGGCGCGTTTGCCGCTCACGGCCCAGGCGCAAGCTGCTGAGGGGGTGACCTATGCGGCCAAAATCGAAAAGTCCGAAGCATACATTGACTGGCGGCTTGCGGCCAACGAACTGGATCGCCGGATCCGCGCCTTTAATCCTTTTCCGGGCGCTCAGACCCGTCTGCCGGATTTTGCACTCAAAATCTGGCGGGCACGACCGCTGCAGTGCGGTGATGGCGCTCCGGGAACCATCCTGGCGCTCGACAAGACCGGGATCACCGTGGCCTGCGGAACGGGCGCGTTATGTATCGGCGAGTTGCAAAAGGCCGGCGGCAAGCGTTTGACGGCTGAGCGTTTTCTGGCCGGTCATGCCTTGCGTGTCGGGCAGATTCTGGCACTGCCTGATTCAGGCCAAGTCGCTGGAAACGGGGCATGATCGCGGGCGGCCGCGCTCGAGCTCATTTACCGTTCTGGTTTCAGGCTGGAACACCTCGATCAGCCGGGCAAAGAGGCGACGCGCCGCCTGACTGTTGTCCGCGCTGAAATTACAGACATAAACATCCAGGCTGACCCCGTTGATCTCTGGCCAGGTGTGGAGGGTGAGATGGGATTCCGCCAGAACAACCGCACCGGTGACCCCGGCCGGATGCCCTGCGGTGTCGGCAAACTGGTGAAAGAAGCGTCCAACGACGGTCAAGCCGTTTTGTGTGCAGGCTGAAACACAAAACAATTCGAGATCAGCAGCGTCGATCAGAAATTGCTGAGGACAGCGGCAACGGTTCAGGTCGGCGATGAGGTGCAGTCCGTTCATCTTGTTGCGATCGATCGGCCAAGTAAGCGGTGATTCTATTCCGATCCCGCGTCATCCGAAACAGCGCCGAAGATTTCCCGTCTACAAATCTGAAGCAGAAGCGGCACGCATCCGCCTGCATGCGATAATCAAAGGATGCATCGACTGCCGCCCGATTCGCTCGCCTTGATCTTACTGCATGCCGCGCGTGTCGTGGGTCAGGTGATGGCGGGCCGGAGCTTGGCGGACGGCCTGCTTGAACGCGTTCCCGCCGCCCAGCGTCCGGCGGTGATGGAACAGGTGTATTGCTGTCTGCGCCGGTATGGGCGCGGTCCTTTTTTCTTGAAGCGGCTCGTGCGCAGGCCGTTGCAGGAATCCGAGATTCATGCGCTCATGCTGGTGGCCTTGAGTTGTCTTGAGGAGGGTTCGGAAGCTGCCTATACCGTGGTCGATCAGGCAGTAAACGCTGCTGGCGTAGTACGCCAGGGACGATATCGCGGTCTGGTCAACGCTGTTTTGCGTTCGTTTCTGAGGCGCTGTGCGTCATTGCAGACTGAGGCCTTGGGTGACGAAGAAGCGTGCCATGGTCACCCGGCCTGGTGGCTGGCGGCGTTGCGCGCTGCTTACCCGGAGCAATGGCAGGAGATTGCGGAAGCCGGAAACAGGCGACCGCCGATGGCCGTGCGCGTCAATCGCCGTCGCATTGGACGCGACGCCTGGCTTTCCATGCTTCAAGCGCTGCAGCCGGGTGCTTCGGCACGGGGCAGGGATGGCGTGCTGCTTGAGCGTCCGCTTCCGGTCGAGCGCTTGCCCGGTTTTGCCGAAGGGCAGGTCTCGGTGCAGGATTTGGGCGCGCAGCGTGCGGCAGAACTGCTCGACCCGGAACCCGAAAGTCGTGTTTTGGATGCGTGTGCGGCGCCCGGCGGTAAGACGGCGCATCTTCTGGAGGCTGCCGATCTCGATCTGCTGGCGCTCGATCTGAAACCGGAGCGCTGCCGGAAAATGGGGGCAAATCTGGAGCGTCTGGGCTTGCGGGCCGAAATCAAGGCGGCGGATTGTACGCGTCCCGAACAATGGTGGGATGGTCGGCCCTTTGATGCTGTATTAGCGGATGTGCCCTGCATGGCGAGCGGGGTAGCGCGCCGCTTTCCCGATGTTAAGTGGTTACGACGTGCTGGCGACATGGCCTCATTTTCGGCTGTCCAGTCAGAGATTCTTGAGACCCTGTGGCAAGTCGTCAAGCCGGGAGGTAAACTGCTGTACGCCACCTGTTCGGTTTTCCCCGAGGAAAACAGCCTTCAGTTGGCCCGGTTTACGATCAGAACCCCCGGCTCGGTGTTGAGTCATGAAGAGCAGTTATTGCCCGATCAGGAACACGATGGCTTTTATTTCGGTCTGCTCCACAAAAAACCTTAACAGGCTGTTGAAAAACTCGCCGCAACCCCGTGGAGTTCTTCAGCAGCCTGTTAAGGGACTGCGCGCCCTGTTGGTTTGGCTGTGCTTGTTGTTTGCGGGCACGGCTTTGGCGAATGATGTCCGGGTTGAGGCGCAAGAATTCGTGGTCTCGGAGGGGGGCTATGCCGTTTCGGCGGATTTCAAGGTCGAGCTTGGCCAAGTGCTTGAGGAAGCTGTGTTCAGGGGGGTGACGCTGAGTTTCCTGATCGACTTCGAGCTGATCAACAGGCGTTGGTACTGGTTTGATGAAAAGCTGGCGAGCCGGCAGATGGTCCTGCGCCTGTCCTATCATGCCCTGACCCGCCAGTACCGGGTCGCCAGCGGCGGATTGCATCAGTCCTTCGACACCCTTGACGAGGCCTTGCGCGTGCTCTCGCGGGTACGCCAATGGCAAGTGATCGAAAAAGCGTCCGAGTACCCCGAAATCAGACCGGGCGCAAGTTATCGTGGAGCGCTCCGGTTCAAACTGGACATCACGCAGCTTCCCAAACCATTTCAAATCAACGCGGTGGGTAGTCGGGATTGGCACCTTTCTTCGGACTGGGCGGCCTGGGAAATCAAGTTGCCGCCGGCGGAAGACAAATGACCCGGACAAATACATTGTCGATTCTCGCACCGGACTCGTCCAGTCGCGCCGCGCTGGGCGGCATGAGAGGAGTGGCATGAGGCGGCTCCTGGTCATCGGCGGGTCACTGGCGGCGGCGCTGGGCGCCATTTTCTGGTTTCTGATGCTTTTATCGACCTCGGCCGAGACGGGTCTTTTTGCCCGCCATTACACCTTGCTGATCGGCATCAATGTGGCGATTACCCTGATCCTCCTGGCTTTGGTCGGTTGGCAGTTGCGTTCGTTGTGGCTCGAACACCGCGCCCAGGTCTTTGGCTCCCGACTGAAACTAAGGCTGACGGCGATGTTCGGCCTGATGGCGGTATTCCCGGGGGCGCTGGTCTATGGCGTTTCCGTCCAGTTCGTGACGCGTTCGATTGAAAGCTGGTTCGATGTACGCGTCGAAAAGGCGTTGGAAGCCGGGCTGGATCTTGGGCGTACGGCCTTGGATTCGCTGCTGTCCGATTTGCACGACAAGGGGCGCAATATGGCGCTGGAGTTGTCGGCCGTGCCGGAAAGTGGGCGCCGGACGGCGCTGATCCGGCTGCGTGAGCGCAATGGCGTGCAAACGGCCTCGCTGTTCAGCGCCGGCGGCCAGTTATTAGCGAGCGCCAACGCCGAATTGACCGAGTTGGTGCCGCGTATGCCCTCACAGGCGCAACTCAGACAGGTAAGGAATGCGCAGCATTTGAAATGGGCGGACAGCGATGATGGAAAGGGGCTGGTGCTGCGGGTTCTGGTGCCGGTTTCCGGTTATGGCGTCTTTGAGGAATCACGCATTCTGCAAGTGACCCAGCAGGTTCCCGAGGCGCTTGGGCAAAATGCCGAGGCGGTGCAGGAGGTGTACCGGGATTATCAGGAGCTGCAACTGGCACGTACCGGACTGACCCGCAGCTACGCGCTGACGCTGACGCTGACGCTGCTGGTGGCCCTCTTCGGCGCTTTTGCGCTGGCGTTTATTCTGGCGCGCCGCCTGTCTGCGCCCTTGTCGATCTTGGCGGAGGGAACGCGCGCCGTGGCGCAGGGCGATTTCTCGCCGCGCCGTGCGATCCACAGTCACGATGAGCTCGGTATCCTGACCCAGTCCTTCAATCGCATGACGGCACAACTCGAAGATGCGCGGCGCGAAACCGAACGGCATCGCGTCGAGGTTGAGTCGGCGCGCGCCTACCTTGAGTCCATCTTGGCCAATCTGTCCACTGGCGTTTTGGTTTTTGACCGGACGTTCCGTTTGCAGACGGTGAATGAGGGCGCTCTGAACATCCTGGGCGATAATTTTCACGGGCTGATCGGTGCGCTGGTGCAGGAGTGGCCGAGGCAGGCGAGTTTTGGTCAGTTCATCTGCGAGCGGTTTGCACTTTCCGAGGAAAGTGATTGGCAGGGACAGCTTGAGCTGGAAAGTGCCAATGGAATGCCGCAAATCCTGCTGCTGCGCGGCTCGCGCTTGCCGGAGGCGAGCGGCGGCGGCAATGTCGTGGTGTTTGACGATGTGACCCGGATTGTCGCCGCGCAGCGCAGTGCTGCCTGGGGCGAGGTGGCACGACGATTGGCGCATGAAATCAAGAATCCGCTCACTCCCATCCAGCTTTCGGCAGAACGTCTGCAGCACAAGCTGGCAGGCAAGCTGGGGAATGGCGATGCCGAAATGCTGCAGCGCAGCACGCAGACCATCATCAACCAGGTGCGCGCGATGAAGCACATGGTTGATGATTTCCGTGACTATGCTCGCCTGCCTGCGCCGGAGCTTGCACCCCTGGACCTCAACGGTCTCATCCGTGAAATGCTGGGCCTTTATGAGACTTCGGCTGTGGCGATCGATGCGGCCCTGGCTGATTCTTTGCCACCGGTGCTTGGGGATGCGACCCAACTGCGCCAGGTCATTCATAACCTGTTGAGAAATTCAGAGGACGCATTGGAAGGGGTTGAGCGCCCACATATTGAAATGACCACCCTGCCGCACGAGCGCACGGTCCAGCTTCTTGTGGCGGACAATGGTCCTGGCTTTCCGGCCGATCTGTTGGCGCGTGTCTTCGAACCCTATATCACGACCAAGGCCAAGGGTACCGGGCTTGGTCTGCCGATTGTCAAGAAAATCATTGATGAGCATCACGGTACGATCAGCATCAACAATGCCCCGCATGGAGGTGCTGTGGTCGATATCCGTTTGCCGCTGTTTAAAGAGGAGGAAAACCATGGCGATCATTCTGGTCGTTGACGACGAGGTCGGAATTCGTGAGTTGCTCTCGGAAATATTGATTGACGAGTGCTACGACGTCCGTCTGGCTGAGAATGCAGCAGCGGCGCAAAAGATTCGTGACGAGATGCGTCCCGATCTGGTGTTGCTCGATATCTGGATGCCGGGGATGGATGGCATTTCCCTGCTCAAGTCCTGGCATGCCAGTGGCCAACTGACCATGCCGGTGGTGATGATGTCCGGTCATGGCACCATCGACACCGCAGTCGAGGCCACCCGCTTTGGCGCGTTTGACTTCCTGGAAAAACCGATCTCGTTGCAAAAGCTCCTGGCGACGGTACAGAAGGCGCTCAAGCATGACATCGCCTGCCGTAACTCCCAATTGACGCTGGAAGCCTTTGCGCGTTCTCCTTTCATCAAGGATTTTCGCCGTCGTCTCGAGCAGGCCGCCGCCAAGTCGCCACACTTGCTGCTGCGCGGCGTCAGTGGTGGCATGGCTGAAATCTGTGCCCGAACACTGCTGCCGCAACAGGCGCATTGGCGGGATTTGTCGACCGTGACCAGCGTTATCAACCAGGAGTTTTTACAGGCCGCCTCGGGGGGGTTGCTGTTCGTTCCTGACCTGGCGGCGTTGGGCAAGCTCCAGCAAATGAATCTGGCCTTTGCATTGGAGCGGTTGGAAAAGTTCAACCTTCAACTGATTGTGGCCTGTTCTCGCCCGCTTTCGGCCTTGGCGGAGCAGGGCTGGGACGGAAAACTGCTGGCGCGCCTCGGGGAAATCTGGATTGCCATGCCCCCGCTTGCCGGCCATGCCGATGAGATTCCCGAGATAGCGACATTGCTCTTGTCGCACTTCATCGCCCGGGGTGAGGTTCAACTCAGGCGCTTTTCCGCCGGTGCGTTGAATGTCTTGCGCAACCAGTCCTGGAGCAGTCACCAGGAGAGTGGTTGGGTCGAGCTGTATGTGCTGGTGCGTAACGTCGCCTTGAATGCGCTGGATGATGAAATCAGCGCCGAAGACGTGATGCGTGTGCTGCCAGAGGAGGAAGAGGATGGCGTTGAGGTGGCGGCGCTGGCGCCTCTATTTGAACAACCGCTGCGCGAGGCGCGCGATGCGTTCGAAAAACTCTATTTCGAGCATCTTCTGCGCCTGGAAGGGGGGAACATGACGCGTGTCGCGGAACGTTCAGGACTGGAACGAACCCATCTATACCGCAAACTGAAGCAACTTGGGGTTGAGTTGGGGCGGCGCGGTGAATGACCGCACGCATCATCTTCCGGGCATGATGACATGAGCCGACCGCGCAATGACCAATTGCTCCGGGCATTACTCCGGGAGCCGACCGAATACACGCCAATTTGGCTGATGCGCCAGGCTGGGCGCTATTTGCCGGAGTACCTAGAAACGCGAAAACGCGCCGGCGATTTCATCACCCTGTGCAAAACACCGTCTCTGGCCACCGAAGTCACCTTGCAGCCGTTGGCGCGTTACGATCTTGATGCGGCCATCGTGTTCTCGGATATTTTGACGGTTCCGGACGCCATGGGACTCGGGCTTTACTTCGAGGAAGGCGGTGGGCCGAGACTGCAGAATCCTCTGCGGGAAGAGTGGGATATCCGTGATTTATTTGTGCCCGATCCGGCCGAGCATTTGTCCTATGTGCTCGATACGGTGGCCGAAGTAGGGCGCGCCCTGGACAATTCCGTTCCGCTCATCGGTTTTGCTGGCAGCCCGTTTACGTTGGCGTGCTATATGGTCGAGGGCGCCAGCTCGCAGGATTTTCGCCATGCCAAACACATGCTTTATGACCGCCCCGATCTGTTCCACCATATTTTGGAGGTGAATACAGAGGCGGTGACGGCTTATTTGAATGCCCAGATCGAGGCGGGCGTGCAGGTGGTGATGATTTTCGATAGTTGGGGGGGCATTCTGAGCACTCCGGCTTATCGGGAGTTTTCGCTGCACTATCTACAGAGGGTGCTCTCTGGGCTGGTGCGCGAAAAAGAAGGGCAACGCATTCCGAGCATCGTCTTTACACGGGGCGGCGGACTCTGGCTGGAGGAGACGGCGGGGCTGGGCTGCGATGCGTTGGGACTCGACTGGTGCGTGGATCTTGCCGAAGCGCGGCGGCGGGTTGG
>JAKJFA010000048.1 GCA_022705135.1 Pseudomonadota bacterium
GGCAGCGTGCTTCGGCGTCGGCGCGGAGCTTTGCCCAGACGAGCGCATCGAAGCTGAGGAGATGTTCAAAACCGAAGGTACGGCCCAGGCCTGGGGCGCGGTTCAACGCCATTTGGGCGGCTTCGAGCAGGAAAGTGCCGCTGCCGCACATCGGGTCGTAGAGCGGCGTTCCGGGTTGCCAGCCGGTGAGCTTCAAGATACCGGCGGCGAGATTTTCCTTCAGTGGCGCTTCGACCGAGTGCTGGCGCAGGCCGCGTTGCCAGAGCGGAGCGCCTGAGGTGTCGATGTAGAGCGTGCACTCGCTTTCGGTGAGAAAGCTGTGGATGCGGATATCTGGATTGCGGGTGTCGACATTCGGGCGTTCGCCGTTGCGGTCGCGGAAGCGGTCGCAGACGGCATCCTTGATACGCAGGGTGACGAAGTCGATTGATTTCAGGGGTGAGCGGATGGCGGTGGTGAGGACGCGAAAAGTGCGGCTGAGGGGGAAAAGGTCGAACCAGGGAACCGCCCGCGCCAAGGCGTAGAGATCGTCCTCGCGCGTATAGGGTCCCTTACCAATACGCCAGAGGATGCGCGTGGCAATGCGGGATTCGAGATTGGCCTGGTAGCAGACCGGCCAGTCACCGCAAAAATGGACGCATCCGGGCAGGGAACGGATCTGGCTTGCTCCACAATGGATGAGCTCGTCGGCAAGTGCGGCTTCAAGTCCGCGCGGGCAGGTGGCAAAAAAATCGGGCATGGGGGGGTGTTGAGAAGAGGAGAGCCTAGGATTTTTCCATGGTGGAAACGGTCACGCCGGCGCGCGCCAGGAATTCGCGCAGGTGCTTGATGCCCTGGCGGTCGAGGGTATTGCTGTGGTGCGGACGGTGCAGGATCGCTTCCATGCGCTTGATTTTGACGCGCAAGCGGGCGCCGGGAATGTTTTCCATTTCAGCACCGACATGGTTGAGCAGCGATTCCACTTCCCGCCAGTGAATGTTGTTGCTGGGCGGGTCGCTAAAAATGGTGCGCAGCAGTTGTTCGTGCTTGTGGCTCATGTCTTCTCCTTCCAGGCGGCAAGCTCCGGCGCATTTTTCTTGAGATTCGATTGTAAATGACGCTCGGCGGCCTCCATCAGTTCGATTTGTTCCGGGCTCAGGCGCGTGGGCAGAACCAGCTTCCAGGAAACGAGCAAATCGCCGTTCGGTTGGTGACCGCGACCGGGCAATCCGCAGCCTTTCAAACGGG
Source organism: Pseudomonadota bacterium (assembly GCA_022705135.1). Classification (GTDB taxonomy): domain Bacteria; phylum Pseudomonadota; class Gammaproteobacteria; order Burkholderiales; family Rhodocyclaceae; genus UBA1934. The sequence continues at coordinate 1,228 of JAKJFA010000048.1, forward strand.
TCGGCTCGGGTTGCAGGCTGGTGGCGGCTGTCAGCGTGACGGATTTTTTCTTGCCGCCGAGCAGGGGTACGCTGACTTTGCCTCCGGCCAGCCAGCGGAACATGCTGACGGGCACCGAGCATAGTAAATCCTGTCCAAGCGGGTGGAAGAGAGCGTGCGGCAGTAGGCTGACTTTCAGGTAAAGATGGCCGGGAGCGCCTCCTTCCGGGTGTTCCCGGCCCTGATCGGCCAGGCGCAGTTCGCTGCCGGCGACGACTCCGGCCGGAACGTGCACCTGTAAGTGCCGCTCGGCGGGCTGGCGCCCGCTGCCGTTGCAATCGGGGCAGGCGCGACTGGTAATGAATCCGCGCCCGTCGCACTGGCTGCAACGCACTAGTTTGCCCTGTGCCCGGAGGCGGCCGCTTCCTTGGCAGGCAGCGCACAGTTGCGAGCGGCTGAGATCGGATTCGCCGCTGCCTTCGCATCTGGCACACGGGATGCTGCAATCCAGGGCCAGGGTTTTCTGGCAGCCGAACGCGGCTTCTTCCAATGTCAGTTCGAGATCCCGATGCAGGTCTTCGCCGCGCTGTTCGTCTTGATTTTGGGCGGAGCCTTCTTCGTTCAGTTCGGCGTTGGCTTCGCCATTGCGCAGAGCGGCCATCATCGCCTCGTAGGCGGCGCGCACGGTCTTGAACTGGTCGCCTGCGCTCTGGTCCGGGTTGCGGTCGGGGTGCAAAGCCATGGCCAGGCGGCGAAAGCCGTTCTTGATCGTGGCCTCGTCCGCATCGGCCGGAATGCCGAGAATTTTGTGTGGGGCGCGCATGGGCGCCATTATCGTGGAAAAGTCGAAACCCCGGAGAAAATCCTGGCGCCTGACAAGAACAGACCTTGGAGAAGCGCGATCCCGCTTACAATTCGCCCATGAACACGCCCTTACGCCAATTCGCGCTTCAGGCGGCCTGTGCTGTGCTGGTGCTCTCTCTCATCTGGCCTTATTTCGGTTTCCAGGCCGGGGCGATTCCCTGGGCGGAAGCCTCCTTTGTCATCGGGTTTCTGGCTTTTACCGTTGCCTGCTTCACCCGCCAGCCGCCTTGGTGGCGTTTAATCCATGCCCTGTTTGCACCGCTGGTGTGGGCCGTTTCACAATGGTCCATCGATCCGGGCTGGTTTCTGCTCGCCTTTATCTTGCTGCTGCTCGTCTATCGTGGTGCCCTGACGGGGCAGGTGCCCCTTTATCTGAGTAATTCCGAAACCGTGGATGCGCTGGAAAACCTATTGTCCGGGCGGGAGGATTTACGCTTTGCCGATCTTGGCGCCGGCATCGGCAGTATTTTGCTGCCTTTGGCGCGGCGGTTTCCCAAGGGGCAATTTGCCGGCGTCGAAAATGCGCCGCTGACCTGGCTATGGGGCCGCTGGCGCTGCCGCGCCCAACCCAATCTGGATTGGCGCTGGGGAAATTACTGGGCACTGGGACTGAGCCGGTTCAATGTCGTCTACGCCTTTTTATCGCCGGCGCCGATGGCTGAGTTGTGGCAGAAAGTAAAGGCCGAACTGCCCGTCGGGAGCCTTTTCATCAGCAATAGCTTTCCGGTTCCTGATGTGGCGCCGGATGAAGTGATCGAAGTGGATGGGCGGTCGGGCCGGACCCTTTTCTGTTACTGGATGTGAGGTACAACGTGGTTTGATGGCATGTTCCGGGTGCCATACCATGCGGAACCTGGAGTATGATGAACGGCGTCGGATCTTGATCCGGGATGGCCTTGTGCCGGCCGTTTTGGGCTTGAAAAAAATCGCAAATTAGGAGGAGTACACATGTCACAGGGGAATGAATGTTCTGGCGATCTGCTTGCCGTATTGCGCGGAATGTGGGGGAACATGGGGCTTAATCTGCCGGGGATGGGCGTGCCCACCTTTGATAGCGATGAGCTGGAAAAGCGGATTTCCGATCTCAAAGTTGTGGAGGGTTGGCTCAGCATGAATCTCTCCATGCTGCAGATGACCATCCGCAGTCTGGAAATGCAGAACACCACCCTGCGTACCGTGCGCGCCATGGGCGAAATGGCGTCGACGGTGGCGGATAAGGTGACTGAGGGGGCTCGGGCCGTACCGGAGGGATCGGCTGAGGAGGCTGCTCAGGAGCCCAGTCAGGAGCCGAAAGTGTGGCCTCTGATGTTCATGCAGCAAATACAGGAAATCATGCAGCGCCAGACCGAGGCGGCTGCCCAGGCCAAGAAAGAAATCAAGGCGGCGACCGGACGCGGCAGCAGGAAAAAAACCGACAAGCCTTCAGCATCGCGCTGAGCGCGGTTAGGGGCAGGGAATGAGGAGGTCGGCCTGGAGTTCGAGTTCCAGGCCCTTCTGCTGTTTCTGGTCGAGGTAATGCCCCTGGAAGAGCCGGCCGGCGTTGGCGGCTGTTTTGGCCCAGGGGGTTTCCCAGTCCTCGACCCGGAAGCGGATGAACCCTAATTCCACTTCCTTGCTGTTCTCCACCTTGGCGACGCAGGGTTGGGCCTTGGCTAGACGATTGAATTCGTCGCGGCTGTACTGCTCGATCGGTTTGCCGGTGACCAGAGGGCAGAGTTGCAGCACCACTTTTTTCGGCGCGGCGGACAAAACCGTTCCCTTGAGCCAGTACTGAGGCTCGACCAGAATCCAGCCGGCGCCGCCTTCGCGGTAGAGAACGCAGGCGCCGGGCTTGGTGAGTTCCGGGATTTTGAACAGCATGCGATCCGCCAGGCGCATCTGGTCCTCGGCGGCATGTGCGACGACCAGTGGCAGCAGTGCCAGCAGGACGATCTGTCGCTTGCCCACGCTTACTCTTCCTCTTCCTTCAACTGGAACTTGGAAGCCAGTTGCTGCTGGACCTGAGGCGGTACAGCAGCGTAGTGGCTGAAGTCGATGGTGTAACTGCCCTTGCCGCCCGTGAGCGATTTCAGGCGCGACTGGTAATCGCTCAGTTCCGCCAAGGGCACTTGGCCATTGATGGCGGAAGTGCCGTGTCCGCGTGCGTCGGTGCCGGTGATCTGGCCGCGGCGGCTCGACAAGTCGCCGCTCATGTCGCCGACGCTTTCTTCGGGGATGACAATTTCGATATTGACAATCGGTTCGAGCACAATCGGTTTGGCGGCGCGGATGGCGGCAATCGCCGCTTTGCGGCCGGCGGTGACAAAGGCGATTTCCTTGCCGTCTACCGCATGGGTTTTGCCATCAAACACCGTGACACGCACATCCTCGACCGGGTGACCGGCAACCACGCCATCGGCCAAGGCTTGCAGCACGCCTTTTTCGACTGCCGGCATGAAAACGCCCGGGATGACGCCGCCCTTGACCGCATCGACGAACTCGAAACCGGCGCCGCGCTCGCGCGGTTCGACCTTGAGATAGACTTCGCCGAACTGGCCGGCGCCGCCGCTCTGTTTCTTGTGGCGGTGATGTCCCTCGGCGCTGCCGGTGATGGTTTCACGGTAAGGGATCAGCGGTGGCTTGGTGTCCAATTCCAACTTGTACTGGTTGGCCATTTTGGTCAGTTTGGCCTTCAGGTGCATTTCACCGAGCCCGCGGATGACCGTCTCGTTGGTGGTCGGATGGCGTTCGATGACGAAGGTCGGATCTTCCAGGGCCAGTTTGCTGAGGACATCGAACAGGCGTTGCTCGTCACCCTTCTTCTTGGTTTCGATGGCCAGTCCGGCCATTGGGCGGGGGAAGTCCAGCGGTTTCAGATGGATATGGTCTTCCTCGTGCGAGTCGTGCAGCACGGCGTCAAACACGATGTCGTCAACCTTGGCGATGGCGCCCAAATCACCGGGTAACAGCTCATCGACTTCAATGTAGTCCTTGCCCTGCAACTGGTAGAGATGGCCAACCTTGAAGGGCCGTTTGCTGTCTCCGACAAAAAGCTGCGAATCCTTTTTGATGGTGCCCTGATGGACGCGGAAAATGCCCACTTTGCCCATGTACGGATCGGAAATGATTTTGAAGACATGCGCCAGGACATGCTTTTTGGCGTCCGGTTCGGCATGAAAGGCTTCGGCTTCGCCACTACCGGGATCGCCTTTGTAAAACGGTGGCGGATTACCCTCGAACGGGTTCGGGGCCAGCGCCGCCAGTGCATGTAGGAGTTCATTGACGCCGGCGCCGGTGCGGGCGGAAACGAACAGGATGGGGATCAGATGGCCTTCGCGCAGTGCTTTCTCAAAGGGCGTATGCAGTTCGTCGGGCGCGGGCTCGGCGCCGTCTTCGAGATAGCGGGCGAGCAAATCTTCGTCTTCTTCGACGATTTGGTCGATCAGGGCCTGATGGGCGGCGGCGGCCGAGTCAAAATCCGTATCACCGTCGCTGTGTTCCAACACCTCGACGACGTCCTGGCCACCGTGCGCCGGTAGATCGAGCACCATGCATTCCTTGCCGAAGCGTTCGCGGATGGCAGCGACCAGGCCGGGTAAATCGAGATTTTCAGCGTCGATCTTGTTGATGACGATCATGCGGCAGAGCTTGCGGTCAGCGGCCAGGCGCATCATGCGTTCGGTGGTGTGCTCGATGCCGTTCTGGGCGTTGATGACGATCAATGCTGTGTCGACGCCGGCCAGAGCAGCGATGGCCTGGCCGGAGAAGTCGGGGTATCCCGGGGTGTCGATCAGGTGGACGTGGGTTCCTTCGCTGACGAAATTGACCAGCGCCGAACTGAGCGAGTGTCCATCTTCCTTTTCCTGGGGGTCGAAGTCGCACACGGTATTGCCGCGCTCAATACTGCCTTTGGCCGGGATGGCGCCAGTGGCGTGCAATAGTGCTTCAGCCAGGCTGGTCTTGCCAGCGGCACCATGTCCGACAAGTGCAACCGCCCGGATGGACTCAGTGTAGAACTTGGGCATGCTTTCCCCCTTGGTGAAAAAAGAAATTAAGGTCTTTTTGAATGGTTCTAAAAAAATCCATTTGCAGCCAAAGGCAGCAGGATAACGAAAAGTAATGGCTTTGCGCCAGTGACCGGGCAGATTTTCTTGGCCCTCATTTCTTTTGGCCCTTCTTGGGACGTTGCCAGCCATCGTAGGCCACCTGCTTGGCGCGCGAAATGGCGAGCTGGCCGGGCAAAACTTCGCGGGTGACGGTGGTGCCGGCGCCAATGGTGGCGCCCGCCCCGATGGTCACCGGGGCGACCAGTTGCGTATCGGAGCCGATGAAGACATCGTCGCCAATCACGGTTTTGTGCTTGTTGGCTCCGTCGTAATTGCAGGTGATGGTGCCGGCGCCGACGTTGACCCGTTCGCCGATCTCGGCGTCGCCGACGTAGGCGAGATGATTGGCTTTCGATTGCGCAGCAAGGGTGCTGTTCTTGATCTCGACGAAATTGCCGACATGCACTTCCGGACCGAGCCTGGTGCCGGGGCGCAGGCGGGCGTAGGGGCCGACGACCGCGTCCGGGCCGACGATGGCGTCTTCCAGATGGCTGAAGGCGGCGATGCGGGCGCCGGCGGCAACCTTGACGTTCTTCAGCAGACAGTACGGACCGATGTCGACCGCTTCCGCCAGCGTGACCTCGCCTTCGAAAATGCAGCCGACGTCGATGCTGACATCGCGCCCGCAAACGAGGCTGCCGCGAATGTCGATGCGGGCCGGATCGGCCAGGCGCACCCCCCGTTCCAGCAAGGCACCTGCCAGATTGCGCTGGTGGATGCGCTCCAGTTCGGCCAGTTGTACCTTGCTGTTGACACCCAGCACTTCCCATTCATCATCGGGCTGAGCGGTGTAGATGGGCAATCCCTCGGCGACGGCCAAGGCGATGACATCGGTCAAATAGTATTCGCCCTGTGCATTCCGGTTGGAAAGGCGGCCCAGCCATTCGGCGAGGCGGGCCGTCGGCAGCGCCAGGATGCCGGTATTGATTTCGCGGAGGGACTTTTCGGCTGCGGTGGCGTCCTTTTCCTCAACGATGCGCACGACCCTGCCTGCATCATTGCGGACGATGCGGCCATACCCCGTCGGGTCTTCCAGTTCGACGGTGAGGATGGCCAGGCCGTTGTGTCCAGCGTGTAGCAGGCGTTTCAGGGTTTCCGTTCTGGTCAGGGGAACGTCGCCGTAGAGCACCAGCGTTTGGGCGCTGCTGCCCAGGTGCGGCAATGCCTGCAGGACGGCGTGTCCCGTGCCCAGTTGCGGTTCCTGTTTGGCCCAGGACAGATCGTCGGCTGCCAAGGCATCGCGCACGGTTTCGCCACCGTGACCGTAGATGACAACAATACGTTCAGGCGAGAGGCTACGGGCGGTGTCGATGACGTGCTGCGCCAGCGCCTTGTTGGCGATGGGATGCAACACCTTGGGCAAATATGAATGCATGCGCTTGCCCTGGCCGGCAGCGAGGATGACGATATTCATGTTCGTGCTTGAGGGCTGAATGGTTGGTGTTCAGGCGGTTTTCTTTTCCTCGGCGGCCATGATTTCGCCCAGCACCTGTTTGCCACGTGGCGAAACGAACCAGTGCAGGACGTTTTTTTCGTTGATGCGGGTTTCGATGACCCCCATCGACTTCATTACCATCAGACGTTGGTTGACCAACTCGCGGCCCAGGCGGGTTTTTTCGCACAGAGAGGCCAGATTGCCATAGACATAGGACTCTTCCGACAGGGCGCGCAGGATTTCGATATCGCTGTAGGAAAGCGATTCGCGCGGCTCGGGCTTGGATTCCGGCGTTGCTTCGGTTTTTTCTTCCTTGGGGGCTTGCGGCAGCATTTCGCGGCGTTGCTTCAGGTGTTGCATGTCGCGCTTGACTTGATCGATCTGGGCCAGAAGCTTGATGGCGACATTTTCAAACAGGCGGCGCGATGCAACGACGTACATCAGGCAGAAACCGGCAAAGACGTAAAAATCCGTTGGCTTGGTGCGGGCGCCTTCCAGCAGGGTGCTGGAGATCATGTTGAGAAAAAGCGGCACGGTCAAGGCCGCAACGACGCCGAGTACCGGGTAACGCATCCAGTCGCGCGAGGCGGAATCGGACGAACGCTCGGCGAGGAAAAAGTTGGCGATGCCGCCGAGGATGCCGGCTAGAAACATGATGCTGAAAATGACCAGCATGTGGGAATCGAGTGCCCCGGACGGTGCCGTGACCATCAATGCGCTTTGCAGTTCGGTAGCCATGTCTTCTCCGCAAATTGGAATGGGCTATTTTCACACGATTGAGGCCAGCTGTCTGCAACTATCACCGGGGCGATACCTTGGGCAGGGTACGCCAAGCGTTTTTTTCGTGGTGTCTTTCAACGCCTTTTTTCAGGGCGAAGGGGGAGGCGAGACGGGTTTTTCGCAAATCCCGCGCTTGATGCAATCCGCCTGTTGCTGCCAGAAGCTTTTTTTCGGTTTACTTTTGGCCTCCGATACCGGCTTGTCCCTGGTTGCGGCTGGCTTGCTGGTGGCGGTCTTGTCGGGCACGGGGCGATCCTTTTCCTGGCGATTGGGTACGGCAGCGTTGCCTTGCGCGGGGTTGGCGGGCGGCGTCTGTTCCTGCGGTTGCTTGACCGATTCAGAGTCTGGAAGGGGCGTCACGGCCGGCGGTGGGGACAAGCTTGCCCAATACACGCCGAGCCCGGCCAACAAGATCAACAAACCGGCGGCCGCGCCAATCAAGACCATATTCCGCTTTGGCCGGTGTATGCCGGCATTGGTCTGCGACGATTCGGGGCTGGGGAGGCCGTCCCGGAAGGGCTCGCCGTTCGGCGCAGCAGGCGCTTCGCTACCCTGGAAGACCTTGGCGGTCAATACGGGGTCCGGGGGGATCTCGGCCATCTGGCGCAGGTCGGCAGCGACGTCAGCAGCCTTCGAGTAACGCTCCTCTTTGTCCTTGGCCAGGCAGCACGCTATGATTTGGCGTATACCGGGCGGACAGCCGGGGTTTTCCAGCGCCGGGTCGACCGGTTGTTCATGCAGGATTTTGTACATGATCGTGGCGAGGCCCTCGCCGGTAAAGGGGTGCTTTCCGGTCACCAGCTCGTAGAGGATGACGCCGAGCGAGAAAAGGTCCGAACGGCCGTCCAGGCGTTCCCCGCGGATCTGTTCCGGCGACATGTATTTGGGTGTTCCCAGGATCGTCCCAGCCTGGGTTAAATCACCCGAGGGCAACTGGGCGATGCCAAAGTCGGAGATCTTGATCTGTCCGCGGCTGGAGATGACAATATTGGCCGGCTTGACGTCACGATGGACGATGCCGGCGCGGTGCGCGTAGTCGAGCCCCTCGGCCATTTGGATTGCGTAGGCGGTGATTTCCTCGACCGTGAGCCGGGCACCGCTATCGATGATCTCGCGCAGGCTTTTCCCTTCGAGAAATTCCAGGGCGATATACGCTGTCCTGTTTTCCTCGCCGGCATCGTAGACAGTCACGATATTCGGGTGGCTCAGCCTTCCGGCGGCCTTTGCTTCACGCTGAAAACGTGCCTCGAATTCGAGGCTCTCGGGAGAATCCGGCATGACGTGCACGGTTTTGAGTGCGACCGTGCGTTCAAGTTTGGGATCGAACGCTTCATAGACGATCCCCATGGTGCCCCGGCCGACTTCCCGGATGATCTGGTAGCGTCCGAGGGGGGCGAGGGAGGGAGGGGTCTCTTCAAAGGGCATGCATTCGATCCGGTTGAGGCTTCAGCCTTTTACCGGATTCTATAACGATCGTTCAGAACGCTGTGGCGTTTGTCGACGCATTCCTGTCGACGGCGTGTGCGTTTGTCCCGGACGATTCTTCAGCGCGGCAAGGTAGTGCTACCCATCAGGAATTGATCGACCGCGCGCGCGCATTGGCGGCCCTCCCGGATGGCCCAGACGACCAGCGACTGGCCGCGGCGCACGTCGCCGGCGGCGAAGACGCGCGGCAGGTTGGTGGCATAGCAACCCTCACCTTCCGTCGTCGCCAGCGCATTGCCCTGTTCGTCGCAGTCGACGCCGAAGGCATCAAGGAGGGCGCCGGTCGGCCGGGTAAAGCCCATGGCGAGCAGGACGAGATCGGCCGGGATTTCAAACTCGGAACCGGGGATTTTCTCCATTTTTCCGCTTGACCAGTCGAGTCGGACGGCTTTTAGGGACTTGACCTTGCCCTTGTCGTCACCGCCGAAGGCCGTCGTGCAGACGGCAAATTCGCGCACGAACTGGTGCGATGTTGCTTCCTGCTGCGACGAGGAGGTGCGCAGCTTGTTCGGCCAGTACGGCCAGGTGGTGGCCTTGTTCTCCTGCTCGGGCGGCATCGGCATCAGTTCGATCTGGGTCACCGAGGCGGCGCCGTGGCGGACGGCGGTGCCGACGCAATCCGAGCCAGTATCGCCGCCGCCGAGGACGACGACGTGCTTGCCTTTGGCGCTGATCGGGTTGGCTTTTCCGGTTTCGACCGCCTTGTTTTGGCCGATGAGAAATTCGAGGGCCGGGTGGATGCCCTTGAGTGGCCGGCCGGGAACGTTGAGATCACGCGGCACTTCGGCGCCAGAAGCGAGAATGATGGCGTCGAAGCGGTGGAAGAGCTCTTCCGCGCTGACAGTTTCGATGGCGTCGTTACAGATGTCGGGAGGCAGGTTTTTGCCGCCAATCAGGGTTTGGGTGCGGAAGGTGACGCCCTCGCTTTCGAGTTGTTGAATACGGCGGGCAATAATCGATTTGTCGAGCTTGAAGTCGGGGATGCCATAGTGCAGCAAGCCGCCGAGCTGACTGTTTTTCTCGAACACCGTGATCTCGTGCCCAACGCGCGCCAACTGTTGTGCGGCGGCGAGACCAGCCGGGCCGGAGCCGACGATGGCAACTTTCTTGCCGGTCTTGGACTTAGCGGGTTGCGGCACGATCCAGCCGTTTTCCCAGCCTTTGTCGGCGATGAAATGCTCGATGGATTTGATGCCGACCGGGTTAGCGTTGATGCCCAGCGTGCAGGCGGCCTCACAGGGCGCCGGGCAGACGCGGCCGGTGAATTCCGGGAAATTGTTGGTCGAATGCAGGACTTCCAGCGCCTCTTTCCAGCGGCCGTGGAACACCAGATCGTTCCAGTCCGGGATGATGTTGTTGATCGGGCAGCCGCTGGTGCAAAAGGGAATGCCGCAATCCATGCAGCGCGCGCCCTGCGTTCTGGCTTCCTCTTCGCTCAGCGTGGCGACGAATTCCTTGTAATGCTGCAAACGCACTGCAACCGGCTGATAGGTCTCCTCGACCCGGTCAAATTCGAGAAATCCGGTGGGCTTACCCATGATGCTGCCTCCGCAGGGCCGCCCCAAGGAGGCAGCGAGTCAAAACATGAAAGCCGCAGCGCGGCTGCACCGTAATCACCCCCTTGCCTGGCAAGGGGGGTGGGGGGAATGTACCTATTGCCTGCCTCCACAAAACAATGTTTCCCTCTCCCCTCGTGGGAGAGGGGCTGGGGAGAGCGGATGTTGTCAGATTGGGGCTCGTCATGCTGCCTCCTGTGTTTCCAGCTTGTCAGCGGCCATTTCCTCCAGCGCGCGCCGGTATTCATGCGGATAAACCTTGACGAACTGTTCACGAGTGCTTTCCCAGTCGGCCAGAATGGCTTTGGCGCGGGCGCTTCCGGTGAATTCGGCATGACGGCTGATGAGTTCTTTCAATTGCTCTTCATCCGTCCGTTCGTTGTGCATCGGTTGATCCTTGGGCTGCTGGCTGGCTGCCAGCAGCTTCTCGACGGCAACCATGTCGGGATTACAGCGGTCGGCGAAATTGCCCTTTTCGGCCAGCACGTAGGCGATGCCGCCCGACATGCCGGCGGCGAAAATGCGGCCGGTTTCACCAAGAACGACGACGGTACCGCCAGTCATGTATTCGCAGCCATGCTCGCCGACGCCTTCGACGACAGCGCTGGCGCCGGAATTGCGGATGCAGAAGCGCTCTCCGGCGACGCCGCAAAAATAGGCTTCGCCTTGTGTCGCGCCATAGAGCACGGTGTTGCCGACGACCATGTTTTCGAGCGGATTGCCGCGGAAATCGGGATGCTGCCGGACGATGATACGGCCGCCGGACAGACCCTTTCCGACATAGTCGTTGCCTTCGCCGATCAATTCGAGCGTGATGCCGTGCGCCAGGAAAGCGCCAAAACTCTGGCCAGCGATGCCGGTCAGCCGGATGTGAAGGGTGTCATCCGGTAGGCCGGCCTGACCATACCGCTTGGCGACTTCGCCGGAGAGCATGGCGCCGACGCTGCGGTGGATGTTCTTGACCGGCAGTTCGATTTCGGTTCTCGTTCCCTTCTTGAGCGCCGGCTGAGCGCGTTCGATGAGACGGTGGTCGAGCGCCTGCTCCAGTCCATGATTCTGCGTGTCGCAGTGGAAGCGCCCGCTTTCGTCGCCCGTCTGCGGGCGGTAGAAAATCTTGCTGAAATTGAGTCCCCTGGCTTTCCAGTGGTCGATGGCCGGGTTGATGTCGAGCAGGTCGGAACGGCCGATCAGTTCGTCAAAACGACGCACGCCCAGTTTGGCCATCAGTTCGCGTACTTCCTCGGCGATGAAGAAGAAGTAATTGACCAGATGTTCCGGCTGGCCGGCGAAGCGACGGCGCAAGACAGGATCTTGCGTGGCAACGCCGACCGGGCAGGTGTTGAGGTGACACTTGCGCATCATGATGCAGCCCTGCACCACCAGCGGGGCGGTGGCGAAACCGAATTCGTCGGCACCGAGCAGGGCGCCGATGACGACGTCGCGGCCGGTCCGGATCTGGCCGTCGACCTGGACGCGAATGCGGCTCCTGAGGCGATTCAGCACCAGCGTTTGCTGCGCTTCGGCCAGTCCGAGTTCCCAGGGCATGCCGGCATGTTTGATCGAGGATAAGGGCGATGCGCCAGTGCCGCCGTCATGGCCGGAAATGACCAGATGATCGGCCTTGGCTTTGGAAACGCCGGCGGCGACGGTGCCGACGCCGACTTCGGACACCAGCTTGACCGAAATCGAGGCTGCCGGATTGACGTTTTTCAAATCGTGAATGAGCTGCGCCAAATCCTCAATGGAGTAGATGTCGTGGTGCGGCGGCGGCGAAACGAGTCCGACGCCGGGCACCGAATGGCGCAGGAAGCCGATGTATTCCGACACCTTGTGGCCGGGCAACTGGCCGCCTTCGCCGGGCTTGGCACCCTGTGCCATCTTGATCTGGAGCTGGTCGGCGTTGACCAGATATTCGGTGGTGACGCCAAAGCGGCCGGAAGCGATCTGCTTAATGGAGGAACGCAGCGAATCGCCTTCCTGCAGTTCGAGGTCGCGCTCGATGCGGTTCTTGCCGATGATTTCGGAGAGCTTGGTGCCGGCTTTGACCGGCGCAAAGCGATGCGCATCCTCGCCGCCTTCGCCGGTATTCGACTTGCCGCCGATGCGGTTCATGGCAATGGCCAGCGCCGTGTGCGCTTCGGTCGAAATCGAGCCGAGTGACATGGCGCCGGTGGCAAAACGCTTGACGATTTCGCTGGCCGGTTCGACTTCGCCGCGCCGGACGGGGAGGCCGGCCGGCTTGATTTCAAACAGGCCGCGCAGGGTCAGGTGGCGCTGGCTCTGCTCGTCGGTGAGACGGGAAAACTCCTTGAAGGTCTCGTAGCTGCCGCTGCGGGTGGAATGTTGCAACTTGGCAATGCTGTCGGGCGTCCACAGGTGTTCCTCGCCACGCACGCGGAAGGCGTAGTCGCCGCCGGCATCGAGCATGCTGGCCAGCACGGGATCTTCGGAGAATGCGGCTTGGTGCAGGCGCATCGCTTCCTCGGCGACCTCGAAAATGCCGATGCCCTCAATATTGGACGGCGTGCCGGTGAAATATTTGTCGATGAATTCCTTCTTCAGGCCGACCGCTTCGAAAATCTGGGCGCCGGTGTAGGACATGTAGGTGGAGATGCCCATTTTGGCCATCACCTTGCGCAGACCCTTGCCAATCGCCTTGACGAAATGGGTGGCGTATTTTTTAGCCATTTCGGCATCGCCTTCGGCCAGAGCCTCGATGGTTTCCAGCGCCAGATAGGGGTGCACGGCTTCGGCGCCATAGCCGCCGAGCAGTGCGAAATGATGGACCTCGCGCGCTGAACCGGTTTCAACGACGAGGCCGGTCGAGGTACGCAGCCCCTTCTTCACCAGATGTTGGTGGATGGCAGAAGTGGCGAGCAGGGCGGGGATGGCAATATGGTTGGCGTCGAGCCTGCGGTCGGAGACGATCAGGATGTTGGCGCCGGAACGCACGGCGTCCTCGGCATTGGCGGCCAGTGTCGCCAGTCGCGCTTCGATGCCTTCCTTGCCCCAGGCGACGGGGTAGCAGATGTCCAGCTCAAAAGCCCGGAACTTGCTGGACATGCTTTCGCTGATGTTACGGATTTTTTCCATGTCGGAGGCCAGCAGTACGGGCTGTGCGACTTCCAGGCGAATCGGCGGGTTGATTTCGGCAATGTTGAGCACGTTCGGCTTGGGACCGACAAATGAGACCAGCGACATCACCTGTTCTTCGAAAATCGAGTCGATGGGCGGATTGGTGACCTGCGCGAAAATCTGCTTGAAGTAGCTGTAGAGCAGTTTGGGTTTCTTCGACAGCACCGGCAGCGCCGCATCGTTGCCCATCGAGCCGGTCGGTTCCTGTCCGTGCAGGACCATCGGCCAGAGGATGAACTTGAGGTCTTCCTGCGTGTAGCCAAACGCCTGCTGACGGTCGAGCAGGGAAGCGGCCGGAGGTTCGACCTTGCTGGGGGCGTGAGGAACTTTGTCGAGCTGGATGCAGATCTTGTCGACCCATTCGCGGTAGGGCCGGGATTGGGCCAGCGTTGTCTTGAGCTCCTTGTCGTCGACGATGCGACCTTGTTCGAGGTCGATCAGAAACATTTTGCCGGGCTGCAGGCGCCATTTCTTGACAATCTTCTTTTCCGGAATGGGTAACACGCCGGCTTCCGAGGCCATGACCACCAGATTGTCCTCGGTGACCCAGTAGCTGGCGGGCCTGAGGCCATTGCGGTCGAGCGTGGCGCCGATCTGGCGGCCATCGGTGAAGGCGACGGCGGCCGGGCCGTCCCACGGTTCCATCATGGCGGCGTGGTACTGGTAAAAGGCACGCAGGTCGCTGTCCATCAAACGGTGATTTTCCCAGGCTTCTGGGATCATCATCATCACGGCATGGGCGAGCGGGTAGCCGGCCATCACCAGGAGCTCGAGCGCATTGTCGAAGGCGGCGGAATCGGACTGTCCGGGATAATGCAGTGGCCAGACCTTTTTCAGGTCATCGCCGAGGACGGGCGATAAGGTGGCCTGTTCGCGTGCCTTGAACCAGTTGATGTTGCCGCGCACCGTGTTGATTTCGCCATTGTGGGCGATGAGACGGAAGGGGTGCGCCAGATCCCAGGTTGGGAAGGTATTGGTCGAGAAGCGTTGGTGTACCAGGGCCAGAGCTGAGACGGTGCGCGCATCCTGCAGGTCCAGATAGTAGACGCCGACCTGATGCGCGAGCAGCAAGCCCTTGTAATTGACGGTGCGGGCCGAGAAGGAAGGCACGTAAAACTCGCGGCCATGCTTGAGCTTCAAGGACTTGATGGCGTTGGCGGCGCGGCGGCGGATGATATACAGCTTGCGTTCCAGCGCGTCGGTGACGAACACGTCCGGCCCGCGGCCGACGAAGACCTGGCAAATGACCGGCTCCGTTGCTTTGACGGCGGCCGACATCGGCATGTCGCGGTTGACCGGTACCTGGCGCCAGCCCAGCAGCACCTGGTCTTCCGCGTGAATGGAGCGCTCGATTTCCTCAACGCAGGCCTGACGGGAAGCGCCTTCCTGCGGCAGAAAAACCATGCCGACGCCGTACTCGCCGGTGGGGGGCAGGCAGATCTCCTGTTTGGCGAGCTCCTCGCGGTAGAGCCGGTCGGGAATCTGGATCAGGATGCCGGAGCCGTCGCCCTGCAAGGGATCGGCGCCGACCGCGCCGCGGTGGTCGAGGTTTTTCAGGATTTGCAGCCCCTGTTCGACGATGCCGTGGCTCTTCTCGCCTTTGAGATGCGCGACAAATCCGACGCCACAGGCGTCGTGTTCGTTCGCCGGGTCGTACAGACCCTGGCGTTCGGGAATCGGGGCTTGAACTGGGATGCGCTTCATGGTGTCGGTCCTAAATTGCGGGACGGGGGCATAGCCCGCCTTCAATTGCTGCGGTGGCTATTTCCCGCTGCAACGTCGAATTGTTGATGCAGGGTCGGGAATTTAGCAGAAAATGTGCCAAAGACCGAGAATAAAACGGAAGGGAAAGCCGAAAACCCAGTTCGATGGGTGATTTTGCGCCTGTTAAGGCTGGAAAACGCTTGGAATTGCAGATGACGCACCAAAATCGGGCAGTTTTTCTCCTCAAATGAAGAAAAAGCACCAAAAGCGTGCATACAAAACAAATTCGGAGGCCATTTTTCTGTTGTTTGGCCTTGAATGGACCTCGAATGAAGTGTCTTTGCGGTGTTTTTTGCTGATATTGCCTTTTGTTTGCACTTCATCGGTGCGCTGCGGAGAATTGCTGCTAAAATCCGCACGCTTTACCGGGGCGCGTCCCCATGCCGAGCACCGCCTGGGTGCGGGTGCTTTAATGATGGCGCATCCGTCCCGAGTGCCGAATTTCGCGCCTTAATGTTGCGTCAATGTCTGGATGGGAGGCCTATGGCTTTGAAAATTGGAGTCCCGCGCGAGCGGAGTGCCGGGGAAAAACGGGTGGCCACTGTGCCCGAAGTGGTCGAAAAGCTCATCAAGCTGGGTTTTTCGGTCGTCGTTGAAACAGGAGCTGGCGAGGCCGCCCATTTCGCTGATGAGACCTATCGCGCTGCAGGAGCCGAGATTGCCGCGAATGCGAAGGAATTGTGGTCATCTTCCGACATCATTTTCAAGATCCGGGCGCCCGGCATGGACGAAGTGGCGTTGATGCACGAAGGGCAGACGCTGGTCAGCTTCATCTGGCCGGCGCAGAACCCTGAACTGATGCAACAACTCGCCGCCAAAAAAGTGACCGTGCTGGCTGTCGACAGCGTGCCGCGCATTTCCCGGGCGCAAAAGATGGACGTCCTCTCCTCGATGGCCAATATTTCCGGTTACCGGGCTGTCATTGAAGCCTCGCATGCCTTCGGCCGCTTCTTTACCGGCCAGATCACCGCCGCCGGCAAAGTGCCGCCGGCCAAAGTTTTCGTCATCGGCGCTGGCGTCGCCGGTCTGGCCGCCATTGGCACCGCCGTTAATTTGGGCGCCATCGTCCGCGCCAACGACACCCGCCCGGAAGTCGCCGATCAGGTCATCTCCATGGGCGGCGAATTCGTCACGATCGATTACGAAGAAGATGGTACCGGCGTCGGCGGCTACGCCAAAGTGATGAGTGAAGGCTTCCAGCAGGCCCAGCGCGCCGTTTTCGCCAAGCAGGCCAAAGACGTCGACATCATCATCACGACGGCGCTCATTCCCGGTAAACCGGCGCCCAAGCTGATTACTGCCGACATGGTCGCCTCCATGCGGCCGGGCAGCGTCATTGTCGACCTGGCTGCCGAACAAGGGGGCAACTGCGAACTCACCGTTCCGGGCGAAGCTGTGGTTCGCCATGGCGTCACCATCATCGGCTATGCTGATCTGCCCAGCCGTCTGGCCAAACAATCCAGCACGCTTTACGCCACCAATCTGCTGCGTCTGACCGAGGAACTGTGCAAGACCAAGGACGGCATCATCAACGTCAATATGGAAGACGAGGCGCTACGCGGTACCACCGTCATCAAGGATGGCGAAGTGACTTGGCCGCCCCCGGCGCCCAAGCTCTCCGCCGCGCCGCCACAAACCAAGAAATCCGACGTGGCCATCAAACCGGCCGGGCATGGCCACCAGTCCGGGCCGATGCCCACTGGGGCGATGATTGTCATGCTCCTTTTGGGGGGCGCTTTGCTCGCCTTGATTGGACTCGGCGCCCCGGCGGCCTTTCTGTCGCATCTCACCGTCTTTGTTCTGGCCTGCTTTGTTGGCTATATGGTGGTGTGGAATGTCACTCCTTCTCTGCACACGCCGCTGATGAGCGTCACCAACGCTATTTCCAGCATCATCATCATCGGCGCGCTGGTGCAAGTGGCGCCGCCATTGGCGGACGCCGCCGATCGCCCGGGCACGCTGATCCTGTGGATTGCCATCGTCGCCATTGCGCTGACGGCCATCAACATGTTCGGTGGCTTCGCGGTCACTCAGCGCATGCTGGCCATGTTCCGTAAGTAAGAAGATCAACAAGAAGGAAACATCGAAATGTCCCAAAGTCTTGCAACCGTGGCCTACCTGGGGGCGGCCATTCTTTTTATCCTGAGCCT
>JAKJFA010000049.1 GCA_022705135.1 Pseudomonadota bacterium
CCCTGCAAGCCACACTTGCCACCACCACGGGCCAGCGCGACCAGTTGGCTGCCCAGATCGCTGGCATGGGCGGCGAGGACGAGGGTAAGGAAGCGCGGATCGCCGCCCTCGAGGGTGAGGTGCTTGCCAAGGACGACCTCAGTCGCGAGGCCGCCGCGCAGGTCGCCCTGCTCAACCAGCAGTTAAGCGCGCTGCGCACCCAGATCGCCGCGCTCGAACAGGCCCTGCAGGCAAGTGAAACCAAGGACGTCCAGTCCAAGGGCCAGATCGCCGACCTCGGCCGCCGCCTGAACGTCGCCCTCGCCCAGCGCGTGCAGGAACTGTCGCGCTACCGTTCCGACTTCTTCGGGCGGCTGCGCGAAATCCTCGGCAACCGGCCGGACATCCGCGTCGTCGGCGACCGCTTCGTCTTCCAGTCCGAGGTGCTGTTCCAGCCAGGCGAGGCCGCCATCTCGCCCGAGGGCCAGGCCGCCGTGGCGCAACTCGCCGCCGCCATCAAGGAACTCGAAACCCAGATCCCGACCGACGTGAACTGGGTGCTGCGCATCGACGGCCACACCGACAAGCGCCCGATCAACACCCCCGAATTCCCCTCCAACTGGGAACTCTCGGCCGTTCGAGCCACGACCGTGTTGCGCCTGTTCAGCGATAACGGTGTTGCCTCCGAGCGTCTCACCGCCATCGGCTATGGCGAAACGCGTCCGGTCGCCACCAACCAGACGGTGGAGGGGCGCGCCAACAACCGGCGAGTCAGCATCCTGATCGATTCCAACCGGCCCGAGGAACCAAAGGAAATCAAAGACCGGCCCAATGAACCTCCGGTAAGCCCGACGAGCCCGACCGGCTAGGGCGTGCGCAGTCAGCCGGCGAATTGCGCCCGACTATGAACACGCCCCAATTCACTCCGGCAAGGTAAAATGCCCGGCATCGACCCGTGCGCGACGGCCCCGCATCAATGACCGAATCCCCCTCCCTTGTCCTGCCCCAAGAAACCACCCAGATTTTCATCGACGCCGGCATTGCCAATATCCGCCTGCTGGCTTGCAACGCCCACAGCGACGCCGTTGCCGATCGGCTTTTTCCCAGCAATCAGAATTTGCAGGCCCTGCTGGCCGGATGCGGCCTGACCGAACGCTTGGGCAACGGCCCGGACAGTCCGATTTTCCTGACCGGCAAATTGGCGCCGATGCTGAAAAAAGGTCTTGGCTGCGGCAAGGTCTTTATGCCTTCCGGCGCATTCTGGCTCGCTGCCAAACAAGCCATCGCCGAAACCGATGTACGTGTTCGCTCGCTTGTCATGGCCGAAATCTCGGCCTCCGGCTACATGATCATCGGCATTGACCGGGAAGGACAACTGAAGGACGACCTGCTCGTCACCAATCCGCGCTGCGGTGCCGGCACCGGCGTCAATCTCGACCGCGTCCTGCAAAAACTCGGCCTGACCCGCGAGGACGTCGACCCCCTGCTTGCCGATTATCTGGGCGAGGCCGGCAAGGAAAAACGTCAGGCGGTGCTCACCCGCGCCGACCGCTGCGGCGTCTTCAGTTCTTCCGCCACCATTTCCGACAAGAATCAGGGCATCCCGCTTGCCGTGGCGCTGGCCACCACGCTGAAATCGGAAGTGCAAAAAACCATGCACAAGCTACCCAGAGGCTATGACCGCGCCTGCCTGCTCGGCCGCATTTTCCGCTGGCAGTTCGCCCGCGACTGTGCCGAGGACTGCCTCGCCGCCATCGGCATCACCTGCGTCGAATACGACACCGAAAACACCCGCGTGCTCAAAGCGCTGCAGCACCTGGTGCAGCAAGTCGGCGTCGCTCATCTCGCCCAGCCTAATCCGGCCTTGCTCGATGAAACCCCATTGGAGGAATTCCCCGCCTTCGCCGTCATCAAGGCCAAGCTGGAAGCCGAATCCAAATATCTGCGTCTACCTGACGACCGTGCCCTGCCCAGCAACACCAGTTTCGCTGGCCGCGCTGTCAACATCGGCCTCGATGTCGGCTCAACCATGGCCAAGGTGTTGATCGAGGACGATATAAGTGGCGAAGCGTTGTCGATCAAGGCCTACAGTAACTCCGGTGACACCATTGAAACGGTCAAGGCCATTTTCCGCGATGTGCAAACCCAGAACGGCAACACGCTGACCGTGCGCGCCATCGGCATCACCGGTTCTGCCCGCTTTCAGGTCAAGGAAGCACTCACGCGCATTTATCCGGGCCTAATGCCACGTACTTCGGTGCTGGTCGAAAACTACGCCCACGCCCACGGCTCCATCGACTTTGCCCGTGCTCATCTCGGCTGGCTGAAGGAACGTGGCATCGCCGAGTTGAACGAGGATTTCTGCATTCTGGTCGATATCGGCGGCGAGGACACCAAGGTGTCGACCATCGCGCTGTCCGAAGCCGAGTTGTTCAACAACGCCATGAACCTGAAATGCTCGGCCGGCACCGGCAGCCTGATGGACACCCTCTCGGCCCTGTTCGGCCTCAAGAACGCCGGTGAAGCCAGCAAACTTGCCTATGACGCTGCCAAGAGCTTTTCGATCAACGCCACCTGCGCCGTTTTTCTAATGGAGAACGCCCAGAAGCTGCAGGCCGAAGGCGTGCCGCGCGGCGAAATCCTCGCTTCCGCCAACTGGGCCATCGTCGAAAACATGGCGCGCAGCCTGTGGAACCAGGTCGATCTGCCCCCCAACACGGTCGTGCTGCTGCACGGCCAGACCATGCTTTCCGACCCGCTGCCGCTGGCCGTCACCTCGCGCCTGCAAAGCTATCTGGATGCGCCTTCCTACGCGCTGGTACCGCCTTTCCCCGGCCACCGCGCCTGTTTCGGCCTGGTGCGCGTGCTGCGCGAAACCGCGCCGGCTGGCGCTGTCGATCTTGATCTCGCTGTGTTCATCGATTCGGTTTTCGAGAAGCGCATCATCCAATGCAAGGGGCTGGCCTGTGGCGACGAATCCGCCGTCTGCAACCGCACCTCGCTGAAATGCCGCGACACCGAAGGCAAGCAGTTCATCTTCACCCTCGGTGGCTGCAGCGCCATCAATGAGCGCATGTCGCAAAGCCGCGACCCGTCCGTCAAACTGCCCGATCCGCCGCGCGACAGCTACAAGGAACTCTGGGATTTTGTCGACGCCCGTCTACCCAAGAGCGAGGACCCGAAGCGTCTGGTCATTGCCCGCAGTTTCTGCGTTTCCGAATGGGCCGGCTTCATCGCCGCCATTTTCCAGCAGTTCAAGATTCCGGTGCATGTCGACAACGTCCATGAATACGACTTGGTGCGCGGCCAACCGCAATTCAATGTCGACACCTGCGCCCCGCACATCGGCGCTGTCGGCCAGTTCATGCGTCTGTCGGAAGCGCCGCACGGCATGATCCTGGTGCCGCAGATTGAAATGCTGCCGACCGAAGGCAAGAGCCTCGGCCGCACCTGCACGCTCAATCAGGGCGGCGTCGCCGTCGCCCACAATCTCGCCAAGGTGGCGCACCCCAATGCCCGCTTCCACACCTTCACGCTGGTGTTGTCCGAACTCGACGAGGGCGTGCTGTGCGACCAGCTCTACGAATCATTGCGCCCGGTCTTCAAGCACTACGGCCGGGTGCCACTGCGCCAGGAACTGGAGGTGGCAATCGCTGACGCCATCGCCCTGCACCGCAAGCTCAAACAGGACGCGGCTGATTTTGCCGCCGATCTCATCAAGGAAGCGCTGGCGCAAGACCAGCAGGTCGCCGTCGTCGTCGGCCGCGAATACATCCTGACGCCCGGCATTTACGACAGCCATATCCGCCGCCTGCTGCGCGACAAGCGCCTGGTCGCCATTCCTTCCTATGTGCTCGAGGTGGAACTCGACGAGGAATTCGACCACATCTACTGGCGCAACCCGCACGCCATCCTGACCATTTTGAATGCCATTGCCCACAAAAACCTGCATCAGCGCCTGAAGCATCCACGCCTCAAGGCCCTGTTCGAGCGAATCGAAAACAATACAGCGGGCAAACTGCTGCCGGTGGTGCAGATTTCCACCTTCACCTGCGGCCCGGACAGCGTGATTTCGCATCTGGCAGCGGAAATTATGAAAAAACGGCCTTTCCTGCTCATCCAGTCCGACGCCATCATCAAGGAACTGGCGCACCTCGAAAACCGCGTCAACACCTACGTTCGCCAGCTTGAACTGGGCCTACACGAAAAGCTGTCGCTCGGCGGTAGTGACACGTTCGAGGTCAAGGTGCTCGACGAGCTGGAAAACAAGGATGCCCTCAATCCGGCCACCGACGCCATCTATATCCCGACCCTGGCCGACAATCGCGTGCTGACCTCGGTGCTGCGCGGCGCCGGGTTTACCTGTATCGACACCTATCACACCGGCTACAACCTACAGGCGCTGGTCAAGCGCGGCCGCGCCTACGCCGGCGATGCCGTCTGCGCACCGCTGGCGGCCGTTTACGGTGACCTGCTGTGGGCCATGGAAGATTTCGCCCGCCGCAAACAGCTCCATGATTCGCTCGTCGCCGGCAAGACGCGGCTGCTCTATTTCAACAACAAGGGCACTGGCCCCTGTCGGCAGGGTCAGTACGTCGAGGTGCACAAGCTCCTGGCGCACCAGATCCGGCGCAAAACAAAAACAGACGACGACAGCAGCCCGATGTCTGCCTGTGGTGGCAGCATGCAGTTCCTCGTCGCCAACGAAAGCAACGGCTATAACTTCGGCCTGCCGGAGTGGGCGCAAGTGCGGATTTACCAAAGCGCCATGCTGCAAGGCGTGCTACAGGATCTCCGGTTCACGGCGGTTTCGGCCTGCCGGAATGCCGACGAATACCGGCGTTTCGAAGAAGACTATCAAGCCCTGAAAGACGAGTTGCACACCATTCAGGAAGCCTTCCGCGGCCCCGGCAAGGGAACCAGCCGCCTGCTGAAACAGTACGGCCGCGCCAAGGGCGTAGGGCCGGCGCTCAAGTACCTCGCCTACCGCATGCATGGCAAGGATCTCGCCGCACCCATTGCCCGCTTTGCCGCCCGATGGCCTGCCCGGAGTAATGGCGACGCCGCAAAACTCAAAGTCTTCGCCACTGGTGAAGTCTATATGCGCATCGCCATGGCCGAACAGGTCTTCCGCAATCTTCTGGCCAATCTCGGTTTCGGGCGCTTCCATTTCCATGTCACCCCGCTGTGGTGCTACGCCGAATACCTGATCGAAGAAGAAATCAGTTACACGGAAAAACGCCAGGCGGTCCGTCGCGCCAAGGCGGAACGCTGCCAGCAAGGCGCCGGGTTGCTGACCGAGGAAAAGGCCGACCAGGCCAAACTGAAGGAAATGGCGACCATGCGCGGCGTCCTGCGCAACGTCCTGGGCGCCCCGCTCTACCGGGCCGCCGGACTCGAATTGCCAACCCCGATCAGTGATCTGATGGACAAGGCCCGCACCGTTCTGCCTAATCTGAGGCCCGCCGGAGAACTGGCGCCCTACGTCGGCGAAGTGTTACACGAACTCGAACATGGCGCCGACGTCGTGCTCAACATCGCCCCCACCGGCTGCATGGTATCAACCATGGGGGAGGCGCTGACCCCGCGTCTGCGCCAAGCCAAAAAAGACCTCAATGGCCGGATCCAGCACCTCTTCTCGGCCGAAGGCGAACTGGACGATGAACTGCTGACACTGGCGGTGCTAAAAACCGTGGGGCCCGAGGCGTATTTCAGGATACCGGAAGAGTAGCGCTTGGGAACCCGGCCCAACACAGCGTAAAAAAACCGCAGGGCAAGGCCTGCGGTTCATCAAGCGCGCTCGGATCAGATCAATACTCCAGAGCCCTGGGAAGCGCCTTAGCCTGCTCCACCCATTTCGCCACTTCGGTTTCAGACGGCACCTTGCGCGTCAGTTTCTTCTCATCATTCGCCTTAGCCATCGCCTGCGCCAGATTAGCGGCCTTGCGCTGGGCCAGTTCGGGTACAGTATCCACCCCGGCCGCTTCAAGCAATTCCGAGTATTCGGAGCCAATGCCCTTGATCCGGTAGAGATCGACCATATTGGCAAATTTCAGGATTTTCGCCTCCGGAACATCCACCTTCGCCGCCAGATCCTTCCTTTGCTTGGGGGTGCGGCAATTTGCCAGCAGCGCATCGGTATCCTTGACCCCTGCCGCGCGCAGTTTTTCGCCAATCACGGGCCCGATCCCTTCTACATCTTCAATCTTTGCCATGCTCGATTCTCCTTCTGATGTTGTGAGAAAACCTTCAGACGCGAACGTAGGCTACCCGAAAGCACCAGCAAAGATCAACCGGCCTGGGATGGACTTTGCCAGAACAAACGATCACCATGCTTCCTGCGCGCCAAAATGGCCGAACATCTCTTCCCTGCCCGAATAAAACCACTTCAATGGAGACCGTAGTGGACACCGAACTGGATCTCTCGCGCCTGCTGGAAACCCAGCGCAAAGCCTTTGCAGACGACCCTTTGCCCGGCCTGAACACCCGGATTGGCCGAATTGAACGCCTGCTCGAAATGGCGCGCAAAAACGCCCGCGCCATCGCTGAAGCGATCTCTGCCGACTTTGGTAACCGTTCTCCCTACGAAACATTGGTGAGCGAACTCATGCAACTTGAAAGCGCCGTACGCCACACCCGCAGGCACCTGGGCCGCTGGATGCGTCCGCGCCGCCGCCCGACCGGCCTGCTCTATTTTCCCGCAAGCAATGTTCTGCAGCCGCAACCGCTCGGCGTCGTTGGCGTCATCGGTGCCTGGAATTACCCTTTCCAGCTCAGTGTCGAACCGGCCATGGAAGCGCTGGCCGCCGGCAACCGCGTCATGATCAAGACCTCGGAGCTGGCGCCGCGCTTTGCTGCTCTGCTCGCACAACTGGTACGCGAAACATTTGACGAAAGCCTGCTGACTGTCATTGAAGGCGATGCCGCCGTCGCGGCCGCTTTTGCCGCCCTGCCTTTCGATCACTTGCTCTTTACCGGCTCGACGCGCGTCGGCCGCTTGGTCGCCGAAGCGGCAGCACGCAACCTGACACCGGTAACGCTGGAACTGGGCGGCAAATCACCGGCGATCATCGACCGCGACTGTGATGTCGACCAAGCAGCGCGGCGCATCGTCTGGGGCAAGCTGCTCAACGCCGGGCAAACCTGCGTCGCGCCGGATTACCTGCTGGTTCCACAGGAATGTGAGGAACGCGTGGTCGAGGCGCTGCAGAACGCCATCGCCGCCTACTACCCCAAGCTGGCGGACAACCCCGACTACACCAGCATCGTCAACACGGCCCATTTCGAGCGACTGCACGCGCTCCTGGACGACGCCCGCAAACAAGGCGCCCGGGTCATCGAAGTCAACCCGGCAACCGAGACGCTTGCCCCCGAGAAACGCAAAATGGCGCCTACCCTGGTCACCGGCGTAACGGACGACATGCGTCTGATGCAGGAAGAGATTTTCGGCCCCATCCTGCCCATTCTTGGCTACGAGGGCTTCGACGCCGCACTCGGCTACATCAACCGGCATGACCGGCCGCTGGCGCTCTACTGGTTCGGCAAGGACGCGCGCAACCGACAGCGCATCCTCGAAGGCACGCACTCCGGTGGCGTCACGATCAACGACTGTCTGCTGCACCTGAGCCAGGAATCGCAGCCATTCGGCGGCATCGGTCCGAGCGGCTCCGGCCACTACCACGGTGAGTGGGGATTCAACACCTTCAGCAAGCTGAAACCTGTGTTCATCCAGTCGCGCTGGAATGGCATGTCTCTGGTCGCACCCCCCTTCGGCAAACTGATGCAGAAGCTGTTCGAGCGATTTTCCGGAACGTCAGGCCAATCAAAAAACGGTTGATTCGGCAAGGCAAACGTAGGACGATTGCAGAAACGTCCAGCGTGGCGCTCCGCCGCTGATGGATTGTCCTGAGCGGCGCAGCCCGGTGGTGTTTTCAACCTAAGGAGGTTCACATCATGCGCCTGCTTTTCACCCTGCTTCTCTCACTGCTCTTCCCCTTGACCGCAGAAGCGTACAAGGCACCGGAGGCTGCCTCGGTCGGCGGCAAGTACTCGGAGCTCATCCAGGTTCTGAACTGCCCGGCCGACGGCGCTCGTTATGGCAATTTCAACGACTACGGCCACTGGGGTGGCGGCCCATGGTGCGGCCAGCAAGGCAAAGCCGGCTACTGGGTTTGGGTGGCGCCCAACTGGTATGTTTGGAAAAACAAGGGTCAGGCCAATAAAAGCGAGATCCCTCCGATAGCTTCGGCCAATGGAAAATATTCGGAACTGCTTCAAATTCTGAACTGCCCGGCGGACGCCGCCCAATACGGCAATTTCAGGGACTACGGCCACTGGGGTGGCGGCCCCTGGTGCGGCCAGCAGGGCAAGGCCGGCTATTGGGTGTGGGTCAAACCGAACTGGTACGTCTGGAGCAAGAAATAGAGAAAGGCAGGGCTGCGGCCCCTCGTTGGAAGAACTCTCCATGAAGCTCTCGAGCACGCTATTCACCCATGGCGGCCAGCTTCCTGCCGACTGTGCCTTTTGCTGCTTCGACCCAATCCGCCGTACCCGCTTGAGCAGCAACCTGAACCCGCAACTTTCCTGGAGTGGAGCACCGCAGGGGACGTACTCCTTCGCCCTGATCTGCCACGACCCTGACGCTCCTTCCTGCTCCGAAGAGGCCAACCGGGAGGGGCGTCCTCTTCCGGCTGCGGTGCCGCGCGTCGATTTCTTTCATTGGCTGGTGTTTGATCTACCGGCCGGACTCAGCGAAATCAGGAAAGGAGAATGTCCCAGTCAGGTCGTGGCGCACGGACAGGCCGCCCCGCCCGCGCCGCACGGCGCCCGGTACGGCCTCAACGATTTCACTGAAGGAACGAGCGGCGACCACTACGGATACGATGGCCCCTGCCCGCCCTGGAACGACGATATACCGCACCGCTATTGCTTCACGCTCTACGCTCTGGATCTCGAACACCTGCCCGTCACAGGGAGACCTGAACCCGCTGCCGTAATCCGGGCCCTACACCCGCATGTTCTGGCCGAAACCCAAATTGTCGGCCTCTACAGCCTCAACCCAGCCCTTCGCTTAGCGCCCATTTCGGTCGGAATTGAAGGACGATCCCCAGCGAAATAGGCTCTTAACCAGGAGTACCCATGTTCAATTTTCAATTCCACAACCCCACCAAAATCCTGTTTGGCAAGGAAGTCATTTCCAAAATCGCTGCCGAAATACCGCCGCAAAGCCGCATTCTCATCACCTACGGCAGCGGCAGCATCAAACAGAATGGCGTCCTCGATCAGGTCCTGTCGGCGCTGCAGGGGTTCAAGGTGGAGCAGTTCGGCGGCATTGAACCGAATCCCAGTTTTGAGACCCTGATGCAGGGCGTGGCGCTGGCACGGGCGCGAAACATCAATTTCTTGCTGGCAGTGGGCGGCGGATCGGTCATCGATGGCACCAAATTCATCGCGGCAGCCAGTCTTTTCGACGGCGACCCCTGGAGCATCCTCGAGCAGTGGGGGGCGCCGATCAAAGGCGCCCTACCCTTTGGTGCCGTCCTCACCCTGGCGGCAACCGGATCGGAGATGAACAGCGGCAGCGTCATCAGCCACCGCGAATGGAAAATCAAACGCCCCTTCAGCAGTCCGCATGTCTTTCCCAGATTTGCGGCGCTCGATCCCTGCACCACCTTTTCCCTGCCGCCCCGTCAAGTCAGTAACGGCGTCGTCGACAGCTTTGTGCACGTCACCGAGCAGTACCTGACCTATCCGGTAGGCGGCAAGGTGCAGGACCGCTTTGCCGAAGGTCTGTTGCTGACCCTGATCGAAGAAGGTCCCAAAGCACTGACGCAACCCGACGACTACGATGTGCGCGCCAACCTGATGTGGGCCTCCACCCTGGCGCTGAACGGCCTGATCGGCGCCGGCGTTCCCGGCGACTGGAGCACCCACATGATCGGCCACGAAATCACCGCCGCCTATGGGCTCGATCACGCCCAAACCCTAGCCATCGTCTTGCCTGCCGTACTGACGGTCAAAAAGCAGGAAAAGCGCGAAAAACTGCTGCAATACGCCGAACGTGTCTGGGGCCTGCGCGAAGGCAGCGAGGAAGAGCGCATCGACCGGGCAATTATGGAAACCCGGAATTTCTTCGAACAAATGCAGGTGCGCACCCGCCTTTCCGACTACGGCATCGGCCCTGAAAGCATCACCCATCTGGTCAATCAACTGAGCAAAAACGGCATGACGAGGCTGGGAGAACACCGTGACGTCACCCCGGTCATCAGCCGCCGTATTCTCCAGCTTTGCCTGTAGCAGGTTGTCGGCGCAAAGCAAATCCAGCATAATTGCGCCTCGCTCAGCCGGGGTGGCGAAATTGGTAGACGCAGCAGACTCAAAATCTGCCGGTGGTAACACCGTGGGGGTTCGATTCCCCCTCCCGGCACCAGAGACATAAAGCGGGGGCCTGCCTCGCGGCACCTTCCAGCCACGTTCCTTCAACTACGGTCAAATTCAGGGGGTCCAGTATGTCCGAGTCAGACACCACCAACAGCCCAGTCTTCACCGCACATCTCACCAGCGCGCAACGCATCACCCCCGAATCCTCTCCGGAAGAAGTCCGCAATCTGGTCTTTACAACGGGGGATCTCTCGTTTGCGCCGAAACCCGGCCAGTGCATCCGTGTCCTGGCGCCCGGCCAGTATGGCAACGCCTACCACATCCGTTACTATTCCCTTGCCGACCTCAACCTGAAAAATGAACGGCAAACCGAATTCACACTGTGTGTCCGCCGTTGCAGTTATATCGACGAATTCAACGGCGAGGAAAGCCAGGGGATCGCGTCGAATTACCTGTGCGACCTGAAGATCGGCGACGCCATCCAATTCACCGGCCCGTACGGACACCCTTTCACCCTGCCCTCCAACAAGAAGGCTGACCTGCTGATGATTTCGATGGGAACCGGCATTGCCCCCTTCCGAGGCTTCATCCGCGCCCTCTATGAACAACATGGGGGCTGGCAGGGCAAGGTCAGACTCTTCCACGGCGCCAGAACCGGCCTCGAAATGCTCTACATGAACGACGAGAATCACGATCTCGCCAACTACTACGACCAAAAGACTTTCAAGGCCTTCCAGGCGGTCAGCCCCAGGCCGGCCATGGAAGCCCCCATCGCGCTCGACCAGGCCATCGAGAAACACGCATCGGAAGTCATTGCCATGCTGCTGTCGACCAACACCCTGGTTTTCCTTTCCGGGCCTCAAATCCTTGCGGAGCTTGCCGAAAAGGCGCTGGCCAAGAGTATCGGCGGCGAAAAACAGTGGCAGGCACTAAAGCGGGAACTGATCGCGGAAAAGCGCTGGAACACCATCCTGTACTGAAATTCTCGAATCGAAGTCACGTCATGCCCAAAAAAGCGGAAGATGTTCTCAGGCAATGGATGAACGCCGTCAACTGCGGCGACCTGGAGGGCGTGCTCGCCCTCTACTCGGAGCAGGCCGTCCTCATCCCGACTTTTTCCAACCGCCTGCTCAACGCACCCGAAAAGATCAGAGACTATTTCCTCAAGCTGGCAAGCCGCGAAGATCTGAGCATCGCACTGCATGAAAAAACGCTCATCGCCCAGCCCGTTCACGGCGACTTTGTTTCCCTGTGCGGAATTTACTGCTGGCGTTTCTGCGTCGACGACGAATTGCTCAGCTTCGAAGCGCGTTTCAGCTATCTCCTCGACCTCGGCGCGCAACGGCCGATCCTGCACCACCATTCCTCCCAGATTCCCCGGGTTCTTTGATCCAAAACCGATAACCAGCCAACTCCCGAAATCGAAGTGGTGTAGAGCATGGGATTGGGGAACAAGACGACCCGTCAACTGGTGCGCGCAGCCAGTAATGAAAGTTGGTGGGCCCGCAGGGATTTGAACCCTGGACCAAAGGATTATGAGTCCTCTGCTCTGACCAACTGAGCTACAGGCCCACGCGGGGAGGGATTCTACCCTGTCGGCGCACCAGGGCAAAATCAAACGCTCTGAAACAACAGCGCCGAGCCCATGCTCTGCTGCCAAACCAGGTACGCTGCACTGCTTGCGATACCATCAGCGGGTATACCGCAGTTCCTCCGTCGTTCCGGAAACGCCAAGGTTGGCACGCGCCTTCATCAGCGAGGATTTCAGCTCGACCTCAAATTGGCCCTGCACTTTTTTGTCCGCCTGCACACCCACCTTGCCGACAGCAGAAATCAATCCCGCGGTCAGGCCCACTCTGGGAAGTTGCGTCACCCCGCCCTCGTGGATGAACTCTCCGGCCACCTCGTTGAAGACGCTGGTGCCGGTAACGATTTCGCCCTTGATGACCTGTTTCAAATCCACGCCGTGCAGAATACCGTTGTGGATGATGAAGTTCCCCTCCAGCCGGGGTGCCGCAAAGAGCTGATCCGCATTGCCGCCGCGCAGCGTGTAAGTGGCCTTGCCGTCAAGTTTTCCGCCGCCGAAAACCTTGGCAAGCATTGCGGCCACTTCCAGTCCTTTGGCATCCAGCACACCCTCGGCCATCCACTCCGGTTTCCATTTGAGACGAACACTTCCCTTCAGCACACCGTCGTAAAGCCGTCCCCTGAACTCGCTCAGGGTCAGTCCGTCGCGGTCAGCTTCGCCGCTGGCCTCGATCTCCTTCAATTTCAACACCGCTTCACGCGGGAGCGCCAAGGCATCGGCGGAAAGTTCTATGCCGATTTTGTCCCCTTTTGCCTGCAGATCGAATTTGATTTGTCCTTCTTCACCGCGCAGCGTGATTTTCTGCCACTGTCCACCTTCGCCAATTTCAGCGCTACCGTTGAATTCAGGGAGGGCTGCCAGCGCGGTTTCGAGCTTCGCCTTATTGATCTCCAGCCGCCGCAGGCTGGCACTCTTTATCTCTGGCCGCGCAAACAGAAGGATCCCCAGACCCTCTGCGTTCAGCGACACCGAATCAAGCACCAACGATTTCAGAACAGCGCCTTCCGAAAACAGGCCTGAAAAATCGGTAAAAGCTCTGGCTGAACCAATCTTGACCTGCGCTTCGCCACCGATGGAAACGGACTGCAAGCGCCAATGCGGTTGCGGGAACAAGGCAAAGTTCAGGCTACGGATCTTGACCGGCTGCTGCAACGCGGCGGAGGCGGATTTCTCGAATTGCGGAATCCTGCCATTGAAGGGCATCAAATGGATCAGCGCCAGCCCCGCTACGATCAGAAGGACCACGGCGATGGCGATGTACTTGCCTAATTTCAGAGGTTTACGCGGCAGTTTCTCAGCATCGGACACTACTTGTGCAGGCTGCGTATGGGGCGGCGCAGGCTGGCGCTCCTCCTCTTCCTCCTCAATTTCGCGCAGCGCCGCCTCCTCTGCCGCACGCGCCGCTTCCTCCCTCGCGCGCTCCTCGGCCTCAAGACGCTCTCGTTCTTCGACTTCCTTCCTCGCCTCTGCTGCCTTGCGGGCTTTCTCCTCGGCTTCCTTCTTCGCCTTGGCTTCCGCTTCCTTGCGCGCCGCTTCCTCGGCTTCCTTGTGGGCTTTCTCTTCCGCATCTTCCTTTTCGTTCGTTGAAGAAGCCAGGAAGGTGAAGTCAAGGTCCTCACCTTCTTCACTTCCACTGCTGCCCGAGGGTGCAAAAAAACCAGCGGCTTTTGGCTTGTCCGCCTCGGTAATGTACTTTTCGCTGACAAAGCGCTTGATGGCCGCCTGGAAACTCGCCTCCGGCAGACCAAGCTTGACCATCACTTCGCCGAGCGCGATCTTGCCATCAATCTCCTTGAGCACCGCACGCAGATCCTCAGGCAGATCATTGGTGCTTCCGCTGACCTCGCGGAGCCCCTTGAGCGTTTTGAGAAAAACTCTTTTATCGTACATACGCACCTTCTCAAGCACTTATGTTCAGATGCAACGGGCACATGTTAACAAGTTTTGAGGCCGTCGACGGCCTTCTCTTCACCACCCGGCCAACTAATTGCCTCCCGTATCGAGGAAACTTTTCAACTTGTCCGAACGCGACGGATGCCGTAATTTCCTGAGCGCTTTGGCCTCAATCTGGCGGATGCGCTCGCGCGTCACATCAAACTGCTTGCCAACCTCTTCCAGAGTATGGTCGGTATTCATTTCAATGCCAAAGCGCATGCGCAGCACCTTGGCTTCCCTAGGCGTCAGCGTATCCAGAATTTCCTTGGTCACACCGCGCAGATTGGAAAACATGGCGGCATCCGCCGGCAGGAGGGTCGCCTGATCTTCGATGAAGTCCCCCAGGTGCGAATCGTCGTCGTCACCAATCGGCGTCTCCATGGAAATCGGCTCCTTGGAGATTTTCATAATCTTGCGGATCTTCTCCTCGGGCATTTCCATTTTCTTGGAGAGGGTTGCCGGATCCGGTTCCAATCCTGTTTCCTGCAAAATCTGGCGGCTGATGCGGTTCATCTTGTTGATGGTCTCGATCATATGCACCGGGATGCGGATGGTGCGCGCCAGGTCTGCAATCGAGCGGGTAATGGCCTGACGGATCCACCAGGTCGCGTAGGTCGAAAACTTGTAGCCGCGCCGGTACTCGAATTTGTCCACCGCCTTCATCAGGCCGATATTGCCCTCTTGAATGAGATCGAGGAACTGCAAGCCACGATTGGTATATTTCTTGGCAATCGAAATCACCAACCGCAGATTGGCCTCGGTCATTTCGCGCTTGGCCCGGCGGGCCTTGGCCTCGCCGGTAGACATCTGCTTGTTGATCTCCTTGAGGTCTTTCAGGGGAATGCCAATACGATCCTGCAAGGTCAACAGCTTTTTCTGTTCTTCCTTCACCGCCGGAGCGTTGCGGGTCAGAACGGCGCTGTAGGTCTTGGCGGCGATTTCGATCTCACCGTCCACCCAATCGACATTGACTTCATTGCCCGGGAAAGATTTGATGAACTGTTGGCGCGGCATTTTGACCTTATTGACGCAGATGTGCTGAATCTTGCGCTCGGAGGCGCGCACCTGATCGATCATGCCGCGCACCGAATCGCACAGCTTCTCGATGGTGCGCGAGGTAAAGCGGATGCCCATCAATTCTTCGGTGATTTGCTGTTGTAACTTGAGGTAGTTCTTGTCCTGCGACCCCTTGGACACCAGCGCCCGGTGCATCTTGGCGTGCAGGGCCTTGATTTTGATGAAGCGTTCGAGGACATCGGCCTTCAACTGCAGGAGCGAAGCCGTCATCGCGGCGGCGCCGTCATCACTATCGTCGTCCTCATCCTCATCCGAAGTGGAATCGTCCACCGCGCTTGCTGCGGGCAGAACTTCCGCTTCATCTTCGTCGATCAGGCCATCGACCACCTCATCGACGCGCAGTTCATCGGTTTCGACCTTGTGCGCCAGATCGAGAATCTCGGCGATCGTCGTCGGGCAGGCTGAAATGGCTTGAATCATGTGTTTCAAGCCATCTTCGATGCGCTTGGCAATTTCGATTTCGCCTTCCCGCGTCAGCAATTCGACTGAACCCATTTCGCGCATGTACATCCGCACCGGGTCGGTCGTGCGGCCAAATTCGGAATCGACGGTAGAAAGGGCCTGCTCCGCCTCCTCTTCGACCTCCTCGTCATCGGCCACAGCCGGCGCCGCATCGGACATCAGCAATTCCTCGGCAGCGGGCGCCTCGTCAAAAACCTTGATCCCCATGTCGTTAAAGGTGGAGATGATGGTATCGATCTGCTCGGCGTCAACCACTTCGTCCGGCAGGTGGTCGTTGATTTCGGCATAGGTCAGGTAGCCCCGCTCCTTGCCGAGTTTAATCAGGCTCTTCAGTCGCGTCTTGCGCGCTTCGGCATCCACCGGGGCAGGGGCGTCCCCTGTCGAACTCTCAAGCAATGCCTTTTCTGCCGCTTTTTCCTTGGCTTTGGTGCTGCGCGCCTTAGGGGCCACCTTTGCGGTATCCTTTGCCTTAGCCATGAATGTAGACCTTCGAATAAATTGAGAAAACTTTGAATTTTAACATCAATCAATCCTTCTTCCCTCGCATCGCCACGAGACGCGCATACGCTTGCTTCTCCTCCGGCGTTAATCCGGCAACACCGAGCCGGCGCACCCGCGCCTGCAATTCGTCGAAGTCGCGCTTGTGCCCGCCTTCACGCAGCCGGGCGAGCGCCCCGGAAAACTCAGATTCGATTTCGTCCGGCTGCAACGACGAATGGAGAAATTCCGCCGCCGCAGCCTCGACCACCGCTTCCTGCTGCGTCCCGCGCAGGCGCTCACGCAAAACAGCATAGGTCATCATTTCACCTTTCGCTGCCCAATCGTACAGACAGACGAGCACGCTTCGCTCCGGCGAATCAGGCAGATCGCCAACCGGAAGCCGCGCCGCCAATTCCGGTTGGTGCAACACCAGCCGCAACAGGGTCTTGTTCAAGGAAGGTGCGCGCCGCGGCGACTTCGGCAAACCCGCCGGCCCAAAGGATTTGAGATCGCACAAGCGCTCGACCTCGGCCTGGGTAAAACCGCTCACTTCTGCCGCGCGTTTGACCAGTTGCAGGCGCAACAGCGGCGTCGGCAATTTTTGCAGCAGCGGTTTGGCTTCGTAGATCAGTTTGGCTTTGCCCTCGGAAGTCGATAGATCGCTGCGCGAAGCCAGTTCACGCAGCAGGAACTCAGAAAGCGGCGTCGCTTCCCGGATCATCCGCTCAAAGGCTTCGCGGCCATTGGCCCGCACGAAACTATCCGGATCTTCCGGGTCGGGTAGAAAGACAAAACCAATGCTCTTGTTGTCGGACAGTGCTTCCAGGGCGTTTTCCAGCGCCCGCCAGGCCGCCTTGCGCCCCGCCGCATCGCCATCAAAACAAAAGACGATGCGGTCCACCTGACGCAACAATTTCTGCACATGCATCGTCGTCGTCGCCGTCCCCAATGTCGCCAGCGCGTTGCCGACGCCATGCTGCGCCAGCGCCACGACATCCATATAGCCCTCGACAACAATGGCCGTATCGGTCTCACGCAGCGCGGCACGTGCCTGCGGCAAACCAAACAACTCGCGCCCCTTTTCAAAGAGCGGCGTTTCCGGCGAGTTGAGGTATTTCGGCTCGCCCACCCCCATCACCCGGCCGCCAAACGCAATCACTTCGCCCTTCTGGTTGAAGATCGGGAACATGACGCGATCGCGGAAATAGTCATAGCGGCGGCCATCGTCGCCGACCTTGACCAACCCGGCCGCCACCAGACGTGAATCATCGTAATCTGCAAACGCCGTTTTCAGACCGGTCGGTGGCGCGTAACCAATTCCGAATTTGGCGGCAATCTCGCCGGTCAGTCCGCGCTGCTTCAGATAGTCGATCGCCTTGGGCGACTTTTTCAACTCTTCCTTGTAAAACTGCGCCGCCCGCGTCATCACCTCGACCAAACCACGCACCGTGCCCTGATCCGGAGCATGGCCGCCAGTCTTAAACTCGTCCTGCGGCACCTGCATTCCGGCACGGCTCGCCAGCTCCTTGATGGCGTCAACAAAACCAATGCCTTGGTACTCCATCAAAAAGCCGATGGCGGTGCCATGCGCGCCACAACCAAAGCAATGATAGAACTGCTTGCTCGGGCTCACCGTAAAGGACGGCGACTTTTCGTTGTGGAAGGGGCAACACGCTGCGTAATTCGCCCCGGCCTTTTTCAGCGGCACATAGCCGTCGATCAGGTCAACAAGGTCAACCCGCGCCAACAGATCCTGGATGAAGGATTCGGGAATCATTTGAAACGTGAGGAGTAAAGAGTGAGGGGTGAGGGGTAAAACCATACTTGGGGTTCTGCGTTCATCAAATTGATTTTGCTCCTCACTCCAGTCTCCTCACCTCTCACCATTTTCTCCTCAAAGGCAAAAAGCCGCCGGCGATGAAGCGGGCGGCTTTTCCTGCGGTAACGCTCGATCAGAACAGCATCGGCGGCAGGGTCATACTGCGGATACGCTTGTGGTGACGCTTAACGGCGGCGGCCATTTTGCGCTTGCGCTCGGCCGTGGGCTTCTCGTAGAACTCACGGGCACGCAATTCGGTCAGGAGTCCCGTCTTTTCGACCGTGCGCTTAAAGCGGCGAATCGCCACCTCGAACGGCTCATTTTCCTTGACACGAATGCTTGGCATACAAATCACCCCCTTCCGGAACGGGCCGCAGCGTCAAGTAGATGCTGCCCGCGTTGAATCATCTCTTCCCGCCAAGGGCGGAGAAAAGCGCGCATTGTACGCGAAAATCTCCTGAAAATCCAAGCAATATCTCGCCACCGCCCCATCGCTCCTAGAGGACTTTCGCGCCCTAACAGGCTGTTGAAGAACTCCACGGGGTTGCGGCGCAGGCTTTCCGGGATGGGATGCGCGAAAGGAAGCGAAGCCA
>JAKJFA010000004.1:0-21153 GCA_022705135.1 Pseudomonadota bacterium
GGAAGCTGCTGTCCTTGGCATCAGGATCTTTGTAGGGGCCGCTCATCAGCCTGCCAACACCTTCCCCGTTCATGCGGAAAGGCCGCTGTCCGTTTGGTGTTCCGGGGCCATCAGTTGGTACCGGCACATCCGCAATATCGTAACCCGTCCACTTCTGCAGCGCCTCGTCCCACCAGATGATCGGTTTGGCATTAGCAAACGGCCGGCCCTGGGCGTCGCACGAGGCGCGGTTATACAGAATTTTGATATTTCCCGGCCAGGTCCAGGCAAAGCCGGGATACATCCCGAGACCACCTGGATCACTTGTACTGTCCCGGCGCTTCGAATGATTCTTGCCCCCCCCGAATATGCCCGCATAAATCCACACCCCGGACGAAGTCGAGCCGTCCTCTTGCAACGCTCCGATCCCCTTAACGAGTTCGCCGGTCTTGAGATCGTATCCGTTAATTTCCTTCAGAACCGCTTCAGCCATATCGCCTGCTGGATAATTCCAAACCGCTTTCTTCAGCACTTCATCCTTGGGATCGTTTGATTCCCTGTAAAGGTCGCGCACCCTGCGAAACAGGCTATCGATGATTTCAAGATCGGTCTTGGCCTGACCAGGCGGCTTTACCGCAACATTCCGCCACTGCACGAGACGACCTGAACCGGTAATCGTCCCTTCTTTTTCCATGAAATTTGCCACCGGCAAAAGAATCACCTCGGTCTGAATGGACTTCGGATCGGTACCTGGACGCTGCCAGAACGCTGCCGTTTCGGTCTCCCAAAGTTCCTGCACCACCAGCATATCGAGCTTTGAAAGCGCCTCGTGAACCAAGTTCAGGTTGGGGTTCGTGACCATCGGATTCTGACCCATGGCCCAAAGCAGCTTGATCTGCCCAGCCAGGGCCGAATCGAAAATACCGAAGAGGCTGTAATCCTTGGCGGGGCTTTTTTTCGGCAACCAGCCGAAGCCGAAGTCATTGCCTGGCTGTGCGTTTTCGCCAAACCAGGCCTTAAGTCCATTCACTGCAAATTTGGCCCGGAATGTACCGTTTTTCCTGGCCCACTCCTTGAGCGTCGGTTCGTTTCGGCCAGGGTAATTGAGATAGCCAAACATAAACCCGTTGAGTACCGACATGTCGCAAGCCCCCTGGACACTCGGCTGACCGCGCAGGGCATTCACACCGCCACCCGCTTTGCCGATATTCCCGAGCAGGAGTTGCAAAATGCCGTAGCAGCGGATGTTTTGAACGCCAACGGTGTGCTGCGTCATACCGAGCGCGTAGAGAATCGTGCCCGGACGATGCTTGGCGTAGGTTTCGGCGATATTCCGGATTTGCTCGACCGAAACACCGGAGATCTCCGAACCCACCTGCAAGGTATAGCGCTTGAAGAAGGCTCTCATCTTCGAGAAAACAGTACGCGGATCATCAAGACTATTGGCCACCAAGGGCTTACCCGTCTTTTTGTCAAGCTGATACGCCCATGTAGCGGTATCGTAGCTTTGTTTGTCGGCCTGATAACCTGTAAACAGGCCCTCCTGAAAGCCAAAATCGTCGCGTGACAGGAAGAGCGCGTTGGTATGCAGCTTCACATATTCTTCGTCATACAGCTTGTTTTCAAGGATGTAATTGATAATGGCGTTCAAAAAAGCGATGTCCGCACCTGGCCGGATACACGCGTAGATATCCGCAATCAACGACGTCCGGTTAAAGCGCGGGTCGACGTGGATGATGATCGCGCCGCGCTCCTGCGCCTTACGGATCCACTTCATCGCCAGCACATGATTTTCGGCAACATTGCTGCCTTCAATGAGGAATACCTTGGCGTTTTGCATGTCCGCCCAGTGATTCGTCATCGCGCCGCGGCCAAAGGTGGCCCCCAAACTGGGGACCGTGGGGCTGTGTCAAAGTCTGGCCTGATGCTCTACGTAAGAAGTGCCTAACAGCCTGCCCATTTTATTGAAAAGGTAGGCCTCTTCGTTTGTGTTTTGCGCCCCGCCAAGCAGGGCAATCGCGTCTGTTCGACTGACAGGATAGGTATCCTCCCCCTCCTTTTCGGTCGCAACCCAGGTACTGTCACGCACCATTTTGATCTTATTGGCGATACGCTCAAAAGCCTCATCCCAAGAGATCTCCTTCCAGGTGTTGCTGCCCGGAGCACGATAACGCGGCGCCGTCAGGCGCTGGCTCGAGATATTCGTCTCCATCAAGGAAGCGCCCTTGCTACACAGCGCGCCCTGATTAATGACATGGTCTGGATCGCCTTCCAGATTGATCAGCTTGCCCTCTCTGACGCTGCACACCATGCCACAGCCGCAGGAACACAAATTGCACGCGGTGGTAAATTCCTGGGTACCTACAAGCTTCATCTTTGCCGTCGCCGCTTGCACCTCGCCCATGTTGACAAATTGACCAAGCGCCAGCCCCACGCCCCCGCCTGCAGTCAGCTTCAACCAGTTTCTACGATTCATGCCCGCCACCCTTCAGCTTATGCCAAATTCATTCAAAAACCCTGGCCACACCCCCTCAGAGACGCGACATTCAGCCCTATTGTCGGATAGTGTCTCCGCGCCAGCCGTCCGAAGTCAAGCACCGCGCCATTGAAATAAATTGCCCAAGCCATGTCACCTATGACGCTACGGTTCATATTCGCTTACAACATGGCACGATCATTGGCTTCGAGCCGGCAAGCCAGGAAAAGTTCTTGTCGCCGTTATGTCGTATAAAGTAATATCGAAAATATCTGCCTCCGGGCAATGATTTTCATCAGAAAAACGCGTGACAAAAACATCCACACCTTTACCCCCCCATTTTCCCTCTTTAGCCGGCCTGGATCGCGGACGTCGCTGGAGCCACTTGGAACTCCTGGAGCGCATTGACAACTCAGGTTCGATCAGCGCTGCTGCCGCCGCCATGGGCATGAGCTACAAGGCCGCCTGGCAGGCCGTGGAAGCCATGAACAATCTCGCCGAACACGCCTTGCTGGAGCGCCATGCCGGCGGCCGTCACGGCGGCGGCACGGCTCTGACGGCTTATGGCCGACGCGTCGTGGCTGCCCATCGCAAGATGGAGGCGGAACGCGAAAAACTCTTCGCCGTGCTGGGCCGGTCCCTGGAGGACTTCGACCAGTACTACCAGCTCATCCGGAAATTCGACATGAAAACCAGTGCCCGCAACCAGTTTCTCGGCAAAATCAGCGCACTCAAAAAGGGCGCCATCAACACCGAGGTCATTCTGGATATTGGCGGCGACGACCAGCTCGTTGCTGTCATCACCAATGACAGCGCCGAACATCTCGCCTTGGCGCCTGGCATGGAGGCCACCGCGCTGGTCAAAGCCCCCTGGGTGATCGTCACCACCGATGAGCAGCTCAAAACCAGTGCCCGCAACCATCTGTGCGGCACCGTGGTGCGCTGCCAGGAAGGCGCCGTCAATACGGAAGTGGTCATCGAACTGCCCGGCGGCAAGCTGGTCGTCGCCATCATCACCCGCGACAGCTTCAGCAACTTGGGGCTACGTGAAGGCAGCCGCGCCTGCGCGCTGATCAAGGCTTCTCACATCATTCTCGCTGTCAATCCCTGAAGGAACCCGCCTTATGAAATTTCTGTTCCCCCTTGCCCTCTTGCTATGCAACTGCACTAGCTTTGCCGACGAAGTCCAGATTGCCGTCGCCGCCAATTTCACTGCGCCGGCCAAAATGATCGCCGCCAATTTCGAAAAGGAAACCGGCCACAAGGCTGTGCTTGCCTTCGGTTCCATGGGCAAGTTCTATGCCCAGATCAGGAACGGCGCGCCGTTCGACGTTTTTTTGTCGGCGGACGACAGCATTCCGGCCAAACTGGAAGCTGAAGGCAACGCCGTTGCCGGCAGCCGTTTCACCTACGCCACCGGCAAACTGGTGCTCTGGTCAGCCAAGCCCGGCACTGTCGATGGAAAAGGCGAAGTGCTGAAGAAAAACAAATTCAAGCACTTAGCGATTGCCAATCCGAAAATGGCCAAATATGGGGCAGCGGCCATTGAGACGCTCGAATCGCTGAAACTACTCCCTGTCATCCAACCCAAATTCGTTTCGGGCGAGAACATTACGCAGGCCTACCAGTTCATTGCCTCCGGCAACGCCGAACTGGGTTTTGTCGCCCTGTCACAGATCACGAAAGAGGGAAAAATTACCGAAGGCTCGGCCTGGATCGTCCCCGACCACCTGCACCAGCCCATCCGGCAGGATGCCGTGCTCCTGAATAAGGGCAAGGGCAAGGCCGCCGCCGAGGCGTGGATGAGCTACCTCAAAAGCGACAAGGCCAAAACCGTCATCAAGTCGTTTGGCTATGAACTGTAGCCGTCATTGACACCATGGACAGTCCGAACATCGTCGTCATCGAAGACCGACCAGCCATTGCCGAGCTGCTGGTCTGCAACCTGAGAAAAGCCGGATTCGTCGCCGTAGGCACTCACAACGCGGCAGAAGGCAAGGTGCTCGTTCGCACCCTCCACCCGGACTTGATCCTTCTGGATTGCCAGGATGCCGACCTGAGAGAACGCCCCTGGCTCATCGAAGAATTGCGCAGAGGCAAAAAGGCCAGTTTCCCCTTGCTCATCCTGAACGAGGAAGGAAAAGCCACCCGTTCAGCAGATAATCAGACGCACTTCCTGAACAAGCCCTTTTCAGCAAGCGAACTGGTGGCGAGGGTTCGCGGCATCCTTCAGCAACACCCACCGCTCGAGCCCGCAAATGCATTGCTCGGCACCGGCAGGCTGTCGCTGAATCGCCTGACGCACCGTGTCAGCAGCGGACAAACGGAAATCCATTTAAAACCCGCCGAATTCCGCCTGCTGGCCTTTTTCATGGCGCATCCGGAACGGGTTTTCAACCGGGCGCAATTACTTGATGCCGTCTGGGGAAACCAGACCATCATTGACGAGCGCGCTGTCGATGTGCAGATTCGCAGGTTGCGCAGCGCACTGGCGCCCTACGGCCACAGCGGGCAGATCGAGACCGTACGCGGAGCAGGATACCGGTTGGCTGAAGAATGAAAATCACCCTTTTGGCATGAGGCGGGATTTTCGAATGATCTTGTCGGTGCCAAGCACGTCTGACCACTCGACTTCCTTGCTGCTATCAACGATCTCATAACCTGTTTCGGCGGCAACAATTTCTGTCCACGCCGGACTGGACAAAAAGGCCAGCAGGGACTGAACAGCTTGCCGTTGCAAGCAATCCTGGCGAATGGCCAGATAAAAGGTTTCTTGCGCCAAGGGAATGAAATCGAGGCCAAAACGATGCGCTGCCGCCTTGACACCAAGACCGGTGTCAGCGGCCTTGCTGGCAATCGTAGCGGCAACGGCGGCATGCGTGAATTCCTCGATTTCATAGCCGGAAATCTGCCTGGGCGAC
The DNA here is from genome assembly GCA_022705135.1 of Pseudomonadota bacterium. GTDB lineage: Bacteria > Pseudomonadota > Gammaproteobacteria > Burkholderiales > Rhodocyclaceae > UBA1934. The sequence continues at coordinate 5,377 of JAKJFA010000004.1, forward strand.
AGGCTGTTTTCAACCAGCAATTGATCGAACAGGATACGCGTACCGGAACCCATCTGGCGATTGACAAAACGAATTCCGGATCTGGACAGGTCGGCAATGCCATGAATCTCCGCAGGATTTTCTGGCAGCACCATCAACCCCTGCATCCGGCGGACAAAACGAAAAACGGCGTGAATCTCCGGGTCAAGATGCGCCCGATAAATGTCCCAGAAGAGCTTTCCCTGCGGCCCGTCCGGACAGTGGAAGCCGGCCATCTCGCAGTGTCCCTCGGCCAGGGAGCGCAAGCCCTGGCTGCTGCCCATGACGTGCACTTGCAGATCGATCCCCTGGTCACGCAGTCTCGCCGGTAATTCGCAAAGCAGGAGATCGTGGCTGGAATGCACCGCTAGCCTGGCCGAACCGATATCAAGGAAAAGCGCCAGTTCCCGCCGAGATTCCTCGGCGGCTTCAGCCAGTTGTGCAGCAAAACGGCTTTTCATGCGAGTGTTGAGGCGAACCAGTTGCAAGCCGAGCGGCGCCAGACTGGAACCCCGGCCGCGGCTCATATCGACCAGCGGTTGGCGGAAACGCTCTTCCCAGGTACGGATCAGGCCCCAGATGTGGCGATAGGAATAGCCAAAATCCCGAGCCACCTTCGCCACCGAACCGCCTTGGGCAATGCCGGCCAGGACGGCGATCAACAACCCCTCCTCATTGAGACGAGGACTGTCATTCAAGGTCCAGTTCCAGACGATATCCGGAAGTAATGCATATCCCTTCATATTTTTGTTCTCATCCCCACCCGTTAGAATTTGTCATTTTTAGCGTATCAGATTATTCGCAACAGGGCTTGCTCGAATCACCCTCATTCACACCACAGGCACCTCTTCCAACGAGCCCCTCATCAAGTTTTTCATATCATTCAGAAAGGATAACGCGTGGCTAACATACTATTAATCGACGACGATCCGGATGTTACCGAGGCCGGCAAACTGGTGTTGCAAAAGGAAGGGCATCAGGTGACCACCTGCAACAATGCCGAAGCGGGCATGGCAGCGATCAAACAATCCGCCCCGGACCTGCTGATTCTGGACATCATGATGCAGAATCCGGACGATGGCATCAACATGGCGCGCCAACTAAAGAAAGCGGGCTGCACCTTCCCGATCATCATGTTGTCCGCCATCGGCAGCGTGACTGGGATGAATTACGGCACCGACAAGGAAATGCTGCCGGCCGAGGCCTTTATCGACAAGCCGGTCAAGCCGGCAGCGCTGATCGAGAAGGTCAATGAATTGCTCAAGTGCTCCAAAGGAGGTTGCTCATGCTGCTGACTGAACAGGACAAGATGACCAAGCTGATTACGGAACTGGTGGAAAAGAACAACCGTCAGCGCTCGGCGCTGATTCCGATTCTCCAGGCGGTGCAGGCGCATTCCGGTTACGTTTCGCAATTCGCCATGCAGGTGATCGCCGACCAACTCGATATCCACGCCACTGAAGTCTACAGCGTGGCAACCTTCTACCATTTCATCAACACCCGGCCAAAAGGCAAATTCATCATTCGCGTTTCCAGCGACATGTCTTCGATGATGAAAGGGGCCAAAACGATTGTTCGTCAGCTTGAGAACGATTTGGGCATCAAGGTTGGCGAAACGACTCCGGACGGCATGTTCACGCTGGAATGGACCAGCTGTATCGGCATGAATGATCTGGCGCCGGCGATGATGGTCAATGATGAGGTCTTCACCAATCTGACCCCGCAGCGGGCCAATCAGATTGTGCGCGACTGCAAGGAAGAGTTCCGTTCGCATCGCCAGCCGATTGGCCGCGTCGGCGAAACGGCGACCAATACGTTGACCTATGCTTCCTACAGCGCCAATACCGCGTTGAAGAAGGCGCTGGGCATGGCTCGACCCGACGTGATTGCGGAAGTAACCGCTTCCGGAATTCGCGGCCGTGGCGGCGCCGGCTTCCCGACTGGCATGAAGTGGAATTTCGCCGCCACCGCCAAGGGCGACCTGAAATACGTCGTCTGCAACGCTGATGAAGGCGAACCGGGGACCTTCAAAGATCGCGTCATCCTTGCCAAGTTCGCCGACATGGTCTTCGAAGGCATGACCATTGCCGCTTATGCGGCCGGCGCCAGCCAAGGCGTGCTCTATTTGCGCTACGAATACACCTACATGCGCGACGCGCTGGAAAAGGTGCTGGAAGCGCGCCGTGCCGCCAATCTGCTTGGCCAGAACATCCTCGGCAAGGACGGTTTCAATTTCGACATCCGCATCCAGATGGGGGGAGGCGCCTATGTCTGCGGCGAAGAAACGGCGCTGATCGAATCGCTGGAAGGCCAGCGCGGCGAACCGCGCAACCGCCCGCCCTATCCGGTCAATACCGGCCTCAATGACGCGCCGACCATTGTCAACAACGTCGAAACCCTGGCCTCCGTCTGCTGCATCATCGACAAGGGCGGCGCCTGGTTTGCCGGCATGGGCAGCGAGAAATCCAAGGGTTTCAAGCTCTTCAGCATCTCCGGCGATTGCGCCAAACCCGGTGTTTATGAAATGCCTTGGGGCAAGACCATTGCCGAAATGCTCGACATGGTTGGCGGCAGCGGCGCCAAGGCGGTGCAAGTCGGCGGCTATTCCGGCCAGTTAATTCCGTCCAGTGAATTCGGCCGCAAGCTGGCCTACGAGGATGTTGCCACCGGTGGTTCGGTCATCATCTATGGGCCGGAACGCGACATGCTGGAAGTGGCCGAGAACTATCTCGAATTCTTCGTCGAGGAATCCTGCGGGCAATGCACCCCCTGCCGTGACGGCAATGTCGTGCTGCTTGACGGTGTGCGCCGCCTGAAGAACGGCACCTGTTCGACCCATTACCTCAATGAAATCGTCAGCCTGTGCGACACCATGCAGATCGCTTCCAAATGCGGTCTCGGCCAGGCCAGCCCGAATGTGCTGGTCGCGCTGAACAAGCACTTCCGCGACGAAATCCTGGGTCGCGAAGCCAACGCCTGACGAACGAATACGGAGATCAATGCAATGAGTACCAAACCTTTCAGCGCGGATACAAGCCGTGCCCCGTCCAGTGAAAAACTGCACCGTATCGATGTTGCTGCTGGTGATGACGCCATCGGCGCAACTGTCACGGTGACTATCGATGGCATCGAAGTCAAGGTGCCAATGGGAACGACCATTCTGCAGGCCGCCCGCAAGATCGGCGTCAAGATCCCGACCTTGTGCAACCACGACGACTTGTGCATTGCCGGCGTTTGCCGCATCTGCGTGGTGGAAGTGAACGGCTGGCGCAACCTGCAGGCTTCCTGCGCCTACCCGATCACCGAGCCAATCTCGGTCAAGACCAATACGCAGGCCATCCGCAAAGCGCGCCGCCACATCATCGACCTGCACCTGGCCAACCATTATGGCGAGTGCTACACCTGCCGCCGCAGCAACAATTGCGAACTGCAGGCATTGGCCAAGGAGTACGGTGTTGGCCATTTCCGCTTCGGCCATCCGCAGGAGAAGCGCTTCAAGACCGATATTTCCTCGACCTCGATCGTGCGCGACATGGACAAGTGCGTGCTGTGCCGCCGTTGCGTGCGCACCTGCAACGACATCCAGGAAGTCGGTTGCCTGGCCATCGAGAACCGCAGCGCCCATTCCCAAGTGATGACCTTTGCCGGCAAACCGCTGGCCAATGTGATCTGCATCAACTGTGGCCAGTGCATCAACCGCTGTCCGACCGGCGCCCTGACCGAGCAGGATCAAACCAATGACGTCTGGGCCATGCTCGACGACAAGAGCAAGCACGTAGTCATGCAGACGGCACCGGCGCCGCGCGCCGCCTTGGGTGAATGTTTCAACCTTGAACCCGGCACACCGGTGACTTTCGAAATGAATACCGCCTTCCGCCGCATGGGGTTTGATGCCGTGTTCGATACCAACTACACGGCCGATCTGACCATTATCGAGGAAGGCACCGAACTGATCCTGCGCCTGTACAAGGCGCTGGTGCAGAAGGAAGCGGTGAGCCTGCCGCAATTCACCAGCTGCTCGCCGGGCTGGGTCAAGTACATCGAGCACTTCTATCCGGACATGCTCGATCACATGTCTTCCGCCAAGAGCCCGCAGCAGATGTTCGGCGCCCTGATCAAGACCTACTATGCCCAGAAAAAGGGCATTGATCCCAAGGATATCGTCGTGGTCGCCCTGATGCCCTGTTCGGCCAAGAAGTTCGAGTGCAACCGGCCGGAAATGAAGGACAGCGGTTTCAAGGATGTCGATTTCGGCATTACCACCCGCGAACTGGGCAAGATGGTGCACGAAGCCGGCATTGATCTGCCCAACCTGCCGAAGTCCGATTTTGATGATCCCTTCGGCACGGCAACGGGTTCCGGCGTCATCTTTGGCGCCACCGGCGGCGTCATGGAAGCTGCCTTGCGTACCGTCATCGAACTGGTCACCGGCAAAAAGGTCGAGAATTTCTATGACCACGCCAATATCACGCCGGTGCGCGGTTTTGAAGGCATCCGTATTGTCGAGATTCCCATCACCGAAGTCGGCCCGGTGCCGGACATCATCAAGCATCTGGTGCCGAACTGGGATTGGCTGAAGGGCGTAACCGTCAAGGTGGCGGTGGCGCACGGCACGGCCAATGCCAAGAAGGTGCTGGAAGACATCAAGGCGGGTGGTCCGCTGTCGCAGTGCCACTTCATCGAGTTCATGGCCTGCCCGGGCGGCTGTCTCGGCGGTGGCGGCCAGCCGATTCCGACCAACCCGGAAATCCGTGCCAAGCGCGCCAAGGCCATTTACTCCGAAGATGCGGCCTACAGTGTGCGCAAGTCGCACGAAAATCCGGCCGTGCTGCAGGTGTATCGTGAATTCCTCAAGGACGGCCCATGCGGCCACGAGGCGCACCACCTGCTGCATACGCACTACACGCCGCGCGGCAAGTTCATCAGTTGAACCTGCGGTTGAAATAGCGGTCACAAGCACCGGTGGATCGCATCGATCCACCGGTGCTTTTTGAAGGCTGTTCAATGGAACATCAGGAAGAATCCGTATCCGGCCATCCCGATCCGATTATTGCCGAGGACTTTGCCGAAGACGAACTGGGCATCATCAACGAAATCAATCGGCGCGTAGCGGCAGCAAACAACATTGTCGAACTGGTCGATTTCGTTTTTTCGCGCCTGCCGGCTTGCATGCCTTGCGAACGCATCGGCATCGCCTTTGTCGAGGAACAGGGTTGGCGCTTGGTGTCGCACTATCACGTCGCCAGTTTTGCGCCCCTTTTCCTGATCAAGGATTTTGCCCAGGATTTGCGCGGCAGTTCGCTGGAAACCGTGATCCGGAAACAGCAGCCACGCATTCTCAATGATCTGGAAGCCTACCTGGCCGAGCATCCGGACAGCGTATCCACCAAGCTGATTGTGCGCGAAGGCGTCCATTCATCGCTGACCTGCCCATTGCTGGTGGAGGGCCGGCCCATCGGCGCCATTTTCTTCAGTTCGCGCCAGAAGAACGCCTACGAAGCGCGGCATGTCCGGCTGACGCTGGCGATTGCCGAACGCCTGTCGCAAGCGGCAGAAAAAGCTTATCGCATCGAACAACTGGAAAATGCCAACCGGGCCTACATGGAAATGCTCGGCTTTGTCGCCCATGAGCTGAAAAACCCAGTGTCGTCGATGATGACCAATGCCCAACTCCTGGCCGACGGCTATCTTGGCGAAGTCGTGGCTGAACAGCGCGAAAAGCTTGAACGCATTGTCCGGCAAGGCGAGCATCTTCTTGATCTGATTGGTGATTATCTCAGTCTGGCGCGTATCGAGAGCGCTGACAATACCGACAACTTTTCCCTGATCGAGGATTTTGCCGGGCAGCTTATTGCGCCGGCTCTGGAATTGCTCGCCGAACAGGTGGCGGAAAGACGTATTCGTATCGAAACCGCTTACCCGGAGAAATGCCGCAGCATTTACGGGGACATGGCGCTACTGCGCATTGTCGTCAGCAATCTGGTCAGCAATGGCATTAAATATGGCAATGAAGGCGGCCTGCTGCGCATCTGCCTGACGCAGGAAGAAAAACACACCGAATTTTCGGTCTGGAACGAAGGACCGGGCTTTCCTCCCGAGAAGCAAAGCCAGTTGTTCCGCCGCTTTTCGCGACTCAATACGCCGGAACTGATGTCCAGAAAGGGGACCGGCATCGGTCTCTACACCTGCTGGAAAGTGGCGCAACTGCACGCCGGAAGCATTCGCGCCGAGTCGAAGCATGGCCAATGGGCCCGTTTTGTCTTCCGCATCCCAAATTTTCCGCCCGGATTCGGATAATACGGAGAAACCGGCTCCGCTTTTCCCGCTCCACCGACCACGTCATTTTCGATCAGGAACCATGATGAGTACGCACAATACCTTCAATATCGACGAGCCGTCGATCTGGGAAACCCTCAAAGCCAAAAGCGACCAGGATGCCGGGCATATCCGCGCCATTCTCGCCAATGCACGCGAACTGAAGGGCATCGATGTCGACGAAATCGCCGCCCTGACCCACGTCAGCGACCCGGAACTGCTGAGCGAACTGTTCGAGACGGCACGCTACGTCAAGGACACCATTTACGGCAAGCGCCTGGTCATTTTCGCGCCGCTCTATATTTCCAACCTGTGCGCCAACGAATGTACCTATTGCGCCTTCCGCGCCCGCAACAAGGAGGTGCAGCGCCGTGCCCTGTCGCAGGAGGAAATTGCCCAGGAAACCCGTATCATCATTGATCAGGGCCACAAGCGTGTCTTGCTGGTGGCGGGCGAGTCTTACCCGAAACGAGGCTTCGAATATGTACTCGATGCGATTGATACGGTCTATTCGGTCAAGCACGACCATGGCGAAATCCGCCGCGTCAATGTCAATATCGCGCCCTTGAAGGTTGAAGAATTCAAGTTGTTGCACGAAGCCAAGATTGGCACCTACCAGCTCTTCCAGGAAACCTACCACCGTGAAACCTATGGCCAGGTCCACCTCTCTGGCAAGAAAGCCGATTACGACTGGCGCCTTCACGCCATCGACCGCGCCATGGCGGCCGGCATCGACGATTGCGGCGTCGGCATTCTCTTTGGCCTGTTTGACTGGCGCTTCGAAATGCTGGCGCTGATGCAGCACATCCGGCATCTGGAATCCGCCTTCGGGGTTGGCCCGCATACCATCAGCGTGCCGCGCCTGGAGCCGGCCACCGGCTCGAAGATTGCCGAGCAGCCGCCGCATGCGGTCAGCGACATCGATTTCCGCAAGATCGTCGCCATTCTGCGCATTGCCGTACCTTACACCGGCATTATCATGTCGACGCGCGAGACGCCCAATCTGCGGCGCGAAACCTTTGCCCTGGGCGTTTCGCAGATTTCGGCCGGCAGCCGTACCAATCCAGGTGGTTATGGCGACAATATCAAGGAGGACATGAGCCAGTTTTCGCTGGGCGATCACCGCTCGCTCGACGAGGTCATTTGTGATGTTGCCTCGCTCGGTTATGTGCCTTCCTTCTGTACCGGCTGTTATCGCTTGGGCCGCACTGGCGGCGATTTCATGGATCTGGCCAAGCCGGGCGAAATCAAGCACCATTGCGACCCCAATGCGGCTTCCACCTTCCAGGAATATCTGGAAGACTATGGCACCGAAGCTTCGCGTGCCATCGGCGAAAAGACAATTCAAGAATTTATCGTCAACATGGATGAACTGGCTGGCAAACGTTCACGGGTCATGGTGGACAAGGTCAAGAAAGGCAAGCGCGACGTTTACTGCTGATTGTTAACCACAAGGGAGGCAAACCATGCAAGACCATATCATTCTGGGAATTCACATCATCAACCGTATGAAAGACGCGGTGCAAATCCAGGCCATCTTCAGCGAATTCGGCTGCCATATCAAAACCCGCCTTGGCCTGCATGATGTCGATGCCAATGCCTGTTCGCCCTCCGGTATTGTCTTGCTCGAAATTTACGGCGGCATTGAAATCGCCGAAAAAATGAAGGCGAAACTGGCGGCCATTCCCGGTGTCGAAGTACAGATGATGCATTTCGCGCATTAGGCAGGAGTTCTGGATGGCAGGGTTGCGTACTGAAACTGATTTGCTTGGCCAACGCGCCCTGCCTGCCGATGCACTTTATGGTATTCACACGGCGCGGGCGCTGGAGAACTTCTCGCTTTCCGGCCGCGCTGTTCATTCTGGCCTGATCCACGCCTACGGCCAGGTCAAACTGGCGGCGCTGACGACCATCCACGCTCTGGGGGTGGGGGGCTGGCAGGAGACTCCCGATCGTTTTGCCGCCATGGAGCGGGCGGCTTCCGAACTTTCCGATGGCCTGCTCGACGCCCATATCCTCGTCGATGCCCTGCAGGGCGGCGCTGGCACCAGCCTCAACATGAACGTCAATGAGGTGATCGCCAACCGGGCGCTGCAACTGATCGGTCAAGCCCCCGGCCGCTACGACCTGATCTCGCCGCTTGACGACATCAATCGCTACCAATCAACCAACGACACCTATCCGACCGCCGTGCGCGTGGCCGCCATTCGCGGCGTGCAGCGTCTGGAAGAGCGGCTGGTGCTGCTGCAGGAAAACTTTCAGGCACTGGAAAAGAAATTTGAGGGTGTCGTCAAAGTCGGGCGCACGCAATATCAGGACGCTGTGCTGACCACGCTGGGCCGTGAAATGAGCGCTTACGCCGAAGCCATCAACCGCGACCGCTGGCGGGTGTACAAATGTGTCGAACGCCTGCGCGTCGTCAATCTTGGCGGCACCGCCATCGGAACCGGGCTGGCGGCGCCGCGCCAATACATTTTTCAGGTCGTCGACCGTTTGCGCGAGATCACCGGCTTAGGTCTGGCGCGTGCCGAAAATCTGGTCGAGGCGACGCAGAATTGCGACGTGTTTGTCGAGGTTTCCGGCATTCTGAAAGCTTCGGCTGTCAATCTGATCAAAATCAGCGGCGATCTGCGCCTGCTGTCTTCCGGCCCGGATGCCGGCCTGGGTGAAATCCGCCTGCCGCCGCGCCAGGCCGGTTCCAGCATCATGCCTGGAAAGATCAACCCGGTGATTCCGGAAGCCGCAACACAGGCTGCCCTGCTGGTTTGCGCCCACGATCAGGCCATTACCGGTGCCGCCAGCCTGGGTTCTCTGGAACTGAATGCCTTCCTGCCCTTGATCGCCGACAGCCTGTTGCATAGCATCGACCTGTTGGCCAACGCCTGCGAGATGCTGGCACGCCATTGCGTTGCCGGCATCGAGGCGGATAGCGAGCGCTGCCGCCAGACGGTGGAAGGCGCCACCGCCTTGGTGACGGCGCTATTGCCGGCGCTGGGGTATGAAACCGCTACCCGCGTGGCCGCTGAAGCCGCAGCCAGCGGCCAAACCGTGCGCGAAATTGTGCTGGCGCAAGGGCTGCTCGATGCCGCTACCTTGGATTCACTGATTTCTCCCGAAGCGGTTTGCCGTCTGGGCAGCCCGGAAATTCCCCAATGACACCCGATACGCCCAAAGGCATGCGCCTGCACATCGGCATTTTCGGCCGCCGCAATGTCGGCAAGTCGAGTTTGCTCAACGCCATCACCCGCCAGCAGGTGTCGATTGTTTCCGAATTTGCCGGCACCACCACCGACCCGGTGGAAAAGCCGATGGAACTGCTTCCGGTCGGGCCGGTGTTGTTCATCGATACCGCCGGCATCGACGACACAGGGGCGCTGGGCGAACTGCGCGTTGCCAAGACGCAAAAGGCTTTTGATCGCACCGACCTCGGCATGCTTGTCACCGATGGCGCCTGGGGCGTTTTTGAAGACAGCATCGTCAAGGCACTGAAAGAAAGCCAGACACCGGTCATCGTCGTGCTCAACAAGACCGATCTGGCGGCGCCGTCGTCCGAACTGCTGGCGCGTCTGGCTGCCGCCAAATTGCCGGTCGTGCCGTTTTCGGCTTTGCGCGGGGAGGGCGTTCTCGATTTGCGCCAGGCGATTGTCGACCACTGTCCGCCTGAGTTTATCGCCAACCCCGATATCGTCGGCGATCTGGTCGGACCCGGCGAATTGGCGATACTGGTGGTACCCATCGACAAGGAAGCGCCGAAAGGCCGGCTTATCCTGCCGCAGGTGCAGGTCATCCGCGATCTGCTCGATAACGATGCGATGGCGATGGTGGTCAAGGAACGCGAACTGACGGCGGCTCTGGAAAAGCTCAAGGCTCCGCCCAAACTGGTCGTCACCGATTCGCAGGCTTTCCTGAAAGTGGCTGCCGATACGCCGCCGGAAGTGCCAATGACCGGATTTTCGGTACTCTTCTCGCGTTTCAAGGGTGACCTCATCAGCCAGACGCTCGGCGCCATGGCTATTGACCATCTCAAGGCTGGCGACAAGGTGCTGATTGCCGAAGCCTGCGCGCACCACCCCATTGGCGAAGACATCGGCCGCGTCAAGATTCCGCGTTGGCTGACCCAGTACGTTGGCGGCAAGCTGGAGTTTGTCACTGTGCAAGGCAAGGATTTTCCGCAGGATCTGTCGCCGTACAAACTCATCATTCACTGCGGCGGCTGCACCTTCAACCGCAAGGAAATGCTCAATCGCATCCTCGCTGCCCGTGCCGCCGGCGTGCCGATCACAAATTACGGCCTGACCATTGCCTTTTCGCTGGGCATTTTCGAGCGGGCCTTGAAGCCTTTCCCGGCAGCCTTTGAGGCGTGGCAGGCGGCGCGTCGCCAGTAGGAACATCATGTCCGCACCATTGCAATTCATGCCCCGCCGCACCAGCAAAGCCTCGCTGGAGGAAATGGCCGCCATCACGCCGATTCTGGCGCAATTACGCTTCAGCGATGACGACATTGTCCGCTTGCTTTCGGTCAATACGCCGGGCGGGCTCGAAGCACTGCGTCAGGCGGCCTATGACCTGACCACGGCCGAAGTCGGCAACAAGGTGTTCTACCGCGGCATCGTCGAACTTTCCAACATCTGTGTGCTCGACTGCTACTACTGCGGCATCCGCAAGAGCAACCGCGATATCGAACGCTACAGCCTGACCAAGGACGAGGTCATCGAAACCGCGCTATGGTGCGCTGAAGCCGGCTATGGTTCCTGCGTGCTGCAATCGGGCGAGCGTCGGGACAAGCGCTTCGTCGATTTTGTCGAAGACTGCGTGCGCAAAATCAAGACCCGCTCAGTTTCCGAAACTTTGCCGCAAGGCCTGGGCATCACCTTGTCCTTGGGCGAGCAACGCCTGGAAACCTACCAGCGCTGGCATGCCGCTGGCGCCACGCGCTACCTGCTCAGGATCGAAACCACCAATCGCGAACTCTTCCGCAAGATTCACCCGGAAAAACAGAGCATCGAAACCCGCCTGCAGGCGCTGGATGACTTGAAGAGCGCCGGTTTCCAGGTCGGCACCGGCGTCATGATCGGCCTGCCCGGCCAGACGCTGGAAGACCTTGCCGCCGATATCCGCTTCTTTGAAGGGCGCGACATCGACATGATCGGCATGGGCCCCTACCTGATGTCGCAGGGTGGCGCGATGCGCACCGAAGGCATGCTGGAAAAGCATAAATTGATGCCACTGGCGCTGAAAATGATCGCCGTTACCCGCCTGGTGCTGCGTGACGTCAACATCGCCTCGACCACCGCGCTGCAGGCGCTGGAGCATGACGGGCGTGAGCGCGGCATCAGCTTCGGCGCCAATGTCACCATGCCCAATATCACGCCCCGCGCCGTGCGCAAGAATTACCAGCTTTACGACAACAAGCCCTGTACCGACGAAGATACCGAGGATTGCCGCAGTTGCCTGGAAAAACGTGTTGTCTCGGCAGGACGTGAAGTGGGCTGGAACGAATGGGGCGATTCGCGCCATTTCGGGCGCAGGCAATCGGGTTCCATATGACTTTCCGCATCACCGAAGAGTGCACTAACTGCAATGCCTGCGTGGCGCTGTGCCCGAATGATGCTATTGAAAAAGGCATCGACATGCCGGTGCTGATTCCGGAAAAATGCACGCATTGCGAGGGGGTTTTTGATGAACCGCAATGCGTCGAGATTTGCCCGGTCGATTGCATCGTCGAGACTGAGGATTAACCGATCAAGGCCACCGCCTTGATTTGCGCCCAGACTTCGCTCCCCGGCTTGATCGCCAGCGCCGCCACCGAACGTTGGCTGACGCGCGCCAGCAAGGGGGTGCCCCCCGCATCCAGACGCACCAGCGCCAGTGCCGGATGATCCTCACCGGCAATTTCCACCACACGCGCCGGCAAGACATTGAGAATGCTGCTTTCCGTCGCCGGATGCATCGCCAGGCTGACATCGCGAGCCAGAATGCGCACGCGCACGTGCTGGCCGATGGCGTGTTCGCTGTCGCGCACCCAGAGGCTGCCGCCAGTGAATTCCAGACGCATCAGATGCCAGCGCGGGTCGTGTTCGGCCACCACGGTTTCGATGACGCCACCAGCATCCTCGCCGAGGCGAATCGGCAAATCGAGGCGGGTCAGCATTTCGGCCAGCGGTCCGGCGCCGACCGCCCTACCGCGTTCAAGCACCACCAGATGATCGGCCAGCCGCGCCACCTCATCGGCAGAATGGCTGACATAAATGAGCGGGATTTCCAGTTCGTCGTGCAGATGTTCCAGATAGGGCAGGATTTCATCCTTGCGCGCCTGGTCGAGCGCCGCCAGCGGTTCATCCAGCAGCAACAAGCGCGGGCTGGTCAGCAGGGCACGGGCGATGGCCACGCGTTGGCGCTCGCCGCCCGAAAGTCCGTCCGGTGTGCGCTCCAGCAGAGGGCCGATCCCCATCAGTTCAACCGCATGGCCGAAGGCGACCCGGCGCAGCGCCGGCGCGATCCTTTTCATGCCGTATTCGAGATTGCCGCGAACGGACAAGTGCGCAAAAAGGCTGGCTTCCTGAAAGACATAGCCCAAGGGGCGGCAATGCGTCGGCAGAAAAAAATCGTCCTTCTGCCAGATCTGGCCCTCGATTTCGAGCTGCCCCGCTGCCCGTTCCAGTCCGGCCATGCAGCGCAGCAAGGTCGTCTTGCCGCAGCCGGAAGGCCCGAAAATCGCACTGACGCCGCGCGCCGGCAATTCGAGGTCGACATCAAGCTGAAAGCCGGGGTAGTCCAGCTTGAAACAAGCACGAAGGCTCATGGGCGCCGCTCCGTCCGGCCCAGACGATAAAGCGCCAGCAAGACCACGAAGGAGAAGAGGATCATGCCGGCGGAGAGCCAGTGTGCCTGCGCGTACTCAAGCGCCTCGACATGGTCGTAGATCTGCACCGACAGCACGCGCGTTTTGTCCGGAATATTGCCGCCGATCATCAATACCACGCCGAATTCGCCGACCGTATGGGCAAAACCGAGGATGGCCGCGGTCAGAAAACCCGGCCGCGCCAGCGGCACCGCGACGGTAAAGAAAGCCTCCAGCGGCGAGGCACGCAAGGTGGCTGCCACTTCCAGCGGACGCTCGCCCATGGCTTCAAACGCATTCTGGATCGGCTGCACGACAAAAGGCATGGAATAGAACACCGAAGCGATGACCAATCCGCCGAATGTGAAGGGCAGCAGACCAATGCCCAACCACTGCGTCAATTGCCCCACCGGTCCATTCGGCCCCATCAGCAACAGCAGATAAAAGCCCAATACCGTCGGCGGCAAGACAATCGGCAGCGCCACGACCGCTCCGATCGGGCCTTTCCATTTCGACTTGGTACGCGCCAGCCACCAAGCGATCGGCGTGCCCACCAGCAGCAGGATCAGCGTGGTCAGCGTCGCCAGCTTGAAGGTCAGCCAGATGACACCGAGGTCGGAAGGCATCGTGAAGCTACTCAATGTTCATCAATGCTCGCCAGCATGCGCAGGCTGTGATCTAGGGTCGGCAGAATCACGTCGAGATATTCATTGACCGCCTTGACGCTGCCGGGCAGCGTATAGACCAGGGTGTTGCCAATCACGCCGGCAATGCTGCGGCTGATCAGCGCGCCGGGAATTGCGGCACCGTATTTGCAACGCACGAACTCCATGATGCCCGGCAATTCCTTGTCGAGCAGCGGCCGCACCACATCCGGAGTGATGTCGCGCGGGCCGATGCCGGTGCCGCCAGTGGTAATCAGGATGCGACAGCCCTGTTCGACGTTCTGGCGGATCAGCGCCCGCAGTTGTTCGGCATCGTCCGGAATCAGGCTGTTATCGACGGCCAAACGCCATTTTTTGCCGGTGAAGTACTCCTGTACGCGCTTGCTCACCTGCGGCCCACCCAGGTCTTCGTATTCGCCACGACTGGCACGATCCGACAGTGTAATCACCCGCACCGGCAGCTTTGACGGAATCACTTCCAGCGCATCGCCAACGCGGATGCTGCCCGGCTGCACGACGCGGCAGAAAATGCCTTCCTTCGGCATCACACATTTGCCGATTTCACGAAAAATGGCGCAGGCGCCGCCGTGGCATTTCTTGCCGAACTGCGTCACTTCCAGTTCCACCTCGCCGATGCGCAAATGGTCGAGGACGGCCAGTTCAGCGAAATCGATGCCTTCCGTCGTCAGGTTCTCGGCAAAATCGCCGGGTTTGAACTCGACCTTGGCACTTTCGCCAAAGCGGCGGATATGCTCGATCGACAGCAGACTGATCTGGCGATGCCAGGCGCCGGAATGGGCATCGCCCTCGATGCCGCGCAGATTGAAGGCAGCGCTATCGACCGGCTGTTTGGTAGTGCCGGTCTGGCTGGAAACGTTGATGGAATGGATAGTAGGCATAGGAATCTCTTCAAATCTAAAGTCAAACAGGGGTTTTCGTTTTCTGGAGCAGGCGCACGGCGCCGATTTCCATGGTCTTATCGATGGCCTTGCACATGTCGTAGACGGTCAGCAGCGCCACGCTCGCGGCCGTCAGCGCTTCCATCTCGACGCCGGTCTGGCCGGTGCATTTGACTTCGGCACTCACCTTGACACCGCCTTCGGCCAGTTCAGCGGTGACAGCAATCTTGCCCAGAATGAGCGGATGACAAAGCGGAATCAGTTGCGCCGTCTGCTTAGCCGCCTGCACGCCGGCCAGTTCGGCGATCAGCAACACATTGCCTTTGCGGATGCGGTTCTCGGCGATCAGTTGGCAGGTTTCCGCCTGCAGGCGAATAAAACCTTCGGCCAGCGCCCGGCGATGGCTCTCCGGCTTGTCGGTGACATCGACCATGCGCGGCCGGTCCTGTGCGTCGAGATGAGACAGTTCGGAACTCATTAGCCCCCCATTTGCGAAAAACGATGATGACTGGTCTGGCCGGATTCCGGCTTGGCTGCAACGGCCGCCAGCAGCGCCTCACGTGCGCCCAGTTGGCGCACCGACCAGGATTGATTGGAAAACAAACAAGGATAAACAAGGCCATTCGCCGTTAGCCGCAGGCGGTTGCAACTGGCGCAATGACCGCCTTCGCCGCCAATCACCGGCTGGAAAATGCCCTGTTCGGTATGCATGCGGTGGATATAACGCACTTCCAGTCCTTCCGCCGCGCCAAAGCGCGCCACCGAACGGGCATCCTCCTCGTCGGGTGAATTCTCGATAACACAATTGAGCTTGATCCCCTCAAATCCCGCCGCCCGAGCTGCCGCGATGCCCTCCAGCACCTTATCCAGCTTGCCGCCACGGGTGATTTCGGCAAAACGTTCGGGAAAAGCCGAATCCATACTGACATTGACCCGCATCAGCCCGGCAGCACGCAAATCTGCCGCGTAACGGTCAAGCAGCGTGCCGTTGGTAGTCATGGCCAGATCGCGGATGCCGGGGATTTCCGCCAACATCTTG
>JAKJFA010000004.1:21217-45042 GCA_022705135.1 Pseudomonadota bacterium
AGCAACCGCCACAAACTCTTGAATTTCCTCCAGCGACAGCAAATCCTCATGGCAGAAGAGCGGCACGCCTTCGGGTGGCATGCAATAGTAGCAACGCAGATTGCAGCGGTCCGTGACCGAGATGCGCAAATAGTGGATGCGCCGGTTAAAGCGATCGAACATCGACCTCTGCTCCCGTCTTGAGTTCAAGGCAACCCACCGGCATCGTGATCAGCCCGTCGGCCTGTTTCATGGCGCCAATATGAGCCGTGATATTCAATCAGTTCCACCGTGCCGGGATCGACAAAGCGTACCGGCAAGGAAGACTGCCGCACCGCCTTCTTGCGCGCCGTGCCACCGGCCAGTTTCGCCCGTATGATACGCGGCTTAAACTCATGCCCCATCAGGCGGTAGAGGAAAGGCTTCAGCATGATTTCAAAAATGATGTAAGTCGCCACCGGATTGCCGGGCAGGCCGATGCACCAGGTGCGGCCGTCGCTGCCAAAGACGCTGGGGCGGCCGGGCTGCATGGCGACGCTGTCAAACAGAAAGCGATAGCCGCAATGGGCCAGCGCCTGTGGCACGAAATCGTAATCGCCGCTGGACGCGCCGCCGGAAAGAACGACCACGTCGTTTTCTGCCTGCGCCCGCGCAATAATGGCACGGGTGTCTTCCAGCGTATCGGGCGCAATGCCGTAATAACGGGCCAGAATGCCGCATTGCGCCGCCTGCGCCAGCAATTGCGGGCTGTTGCTGTTGCGGATCGCCGCGCCGTGCGGCTTGGCGCTCGCTTCAACCAGTTCGCTGCCGGTTGCGATGATGCCCAGCCGCGGACGTTTCGCTACCGCCACCTCAACGGCGCCGACTGTTGCCAAAACAGCCAAATGCGCCGCACCGAGCAATGTTCCCTTTTCCAGCACACAAGCACCGGTCTGCACATCCTCACCGCGCCGGCAGTAATTGTCGCTGGTGTTGTGGCCGATGAAGCGCACTCCTTCCCCTTCTTCAGCTGAATCTTCCAGCATGAAGACGCAATCGGCGCCTTGCGGCAAGGGCGCGCCGGTCATAATGCGCGCCGCCTCACCGGTGGCAATGGCCTTTTCCGGCATCTTGCCGGCAGGAATCTCCTCAATCACCTTGAACGGCCCCGGCAAATCGGCACGGCGACAGGCAAAACCATCCATCGCCGACTTGTCGAAAGGCGGCATGTCGAGGTCGGAAAAGATGTCTTCGGCCAGCACGCGGCCCAGGCATTCGGCCAGCGCCACCTTCTTTTCGCCCAAAAAACGGGCGCTGGCGAGCATCAAATTCAGGGCTTCATCAAAGGCAATCATTGTTGTTCCAGAAAGAGCCGGTACTCTTGCGGCGTATTAAGGCTGCGGATGCCCGGCATCAACGGGCAGGCGGCGCGATGCCCCGGCAGCAGTTCAATGATGCGGCGGCCGCCCGCCGCCAGAATTTGCCTGGCTCGCGGAACCAATGTTTTGCGATAAACGGCAAAGAGCGGTTCGTGGCGGCCATCGGCATCGACAGGGATGACGACATCGTGGCTTTGCGCCAGTTCCAGCAATTCGGCGATGTAGGCCAGTGGCAGTTGCGGCATGTCGCAGGCCGTCACAAACAACAACTCATGCTGACAGGCCTCCAGGCAACTCAATATGCCGCGCAAGGGCCCCTGCCCGCTTTCGCCATCCGCCACCAGCGGCAGGCCGAGAAAAGCGTGGTGTTCCGGGTCATTGCTGCTGACCAGCAGTTCCGGAAAAAGCGGGCGCAACTGCGCGGCGATGCAGGCAATCATCGGCTGATCGTTAATCGGCAACAGGCTCTTGTCTTGCCCCATGCGCCGGCTTTGCCCGCCGGCCAGAATCGCGGCGGCGGCATCGAAGGGCAGGAACCAGCGCCCCTGCGTAAAGTGACATTGATCCGGCTGAAAGTCCCAGCCATCACCGTGGAAATCAAACACACGGTCGGCAAGCTCTATCACTTCGCGGCAGGAGGGCTTGATGGCTTTATGTGGCGACTCCCGCACCACCAGAAACGCCCCCGGCCGGATAAACTCCCGCGCCGCATTGGATTCACAGACAATCGGCGCGCCGGCCGGCAAATGCTGCAGCAAGGCGGCAAAACCCTCGGCCAGGCATTCCTTTTGCGCCCGCAGCCAGAATACCCGCGTTGCGCCAGCCTTCAGCAGGCGGGAAGTGTCCTTGCCCGTGTCGCGCGCCAGTTCTTCGCTGATGCAAAAATCGCCCTTCAGCGCGCCGCAAACACCACACCCCTCACCACCGCGCGGGCAAGCGCCGCCGCGCTCGCGGATCGTCGTGATCTTGAGGCCGATCACCGGCAGCGACGGCGCCAAGCGGGCAATCAGGCGACAGGCGAATTCTGTCTTGCCGACATTGCGCCCGGTCGAGCCGATCATCAGCATGTTGGGACAATCAAACATCATTGCCTTTCAACAGGGGTTTCATGTATTTCGCAAAATCTTCATCGAGATGCTGGCGAACTGCCTGCTCAAAAGCGGTATAAGCCGCGATCCAGCGCCGTCCCTCTTCGGTCAGCACCGTCTGCCCGCCCGCCTTGCCGCCGCGACTGCGTTCGATCAAAGGCACCCCCAGGCATTCTTCCGCCTTTTTCAGGTCACCCCAGGCCTTGCGGTAGCTGACCTGCAAGGCTTCAGCCGCCTGGCGCAAGCAGCCACAGCGCTCGATTTCCTTCAGCAGGCGAACCTTGCCATCGCCAAAAACTCCTGGGTGCTGCGCGCAGTACAACCAGAGACGGCAATTGGGATGGAGTTCATCCACCCTTGCGCCCCGACCCGAAACAACCCAGAGCGCAATCGACAATCTTGATGCCCTGCGACTGGCAAAACTGACCGATTTCGGGAAGCGGCACGCCCAGTGCCTGACCGAGTTCGATGGCGCGGCTGCAGGAAAGGTGGTTGCGATCTTCCTTCATTGTGCAAGCTGCCAAAATGCTGGCTTGCCAGTTTGATGGTGTAAGTTCGTTCGACATGTTTTTCAAAACATAACGGTTGACATAAAAAAACCGGAAGCCCAAAAGGCGCCTCCGGTTCCTGTGATTAGAACGATTCCGGGAAACTGATATTCACAAACATGTCCTCAAGGCGATGCTTGTGGCCCAATTCCATATTGGACAGATTCTCGAAAACATCCTTCAGGCCGGCATCCGAACAACTGGCTGCCATGCGCTTGTAAAACTCGAGCGCTTGCTGCTCTTTCTTCATCGCCAGCGCAATGGCATCAGTGGGTCTCATATCGACCGTCAATTCCGGCAATTCGGTTTCTTCCGCCAACTTGTAGTCAGCATCCGGCTTGGCCATTTTCATCTGCAAGGTGGGGTCTTCACGGAAACCCTCCAGCAAGGCCATATGGTCCAGTTCTTCTCCGGCCAGCTCCTTGAAGATAGTGCGAACATTTTCATCCTTGACGCGCGCTGCAGCAGCCGTATAGAAAGCATTCGCCTCGACTTCGCGCTTGATGGCCAGGTTAAACAGCCGCATGATTTCTTCTTGATCCATTATTCGACTCCTTTGATCTAGAACAGAGGCCAAATGCGGGAATCGACGAAGTCGACACCCGCAGTTTCAATCAGGCCTTCTTGGCGAACTGCTTGTTGCTGAGCAGGAAAGAAATAATCAATCCCGCCGCCAGGAAGCCGGCGCCGATCAGGAAGGTACGGGTCGCGGCCTGTGAGGGATCTGGAACCGTATCCTTGACCCATGCCGCCAATTTCGGCCCGACCAGGCCACCCATCGACCAAGCAGTCAACAAGCAACCATAGACTACGCCCATGACCTTGCTGCCGAAAACAGTCAATACAAAGGAAGGCGCCGTTCCAAAACCACCGCCGTAGCAGAGCAGCACATAGCAGACCAACACACCGAAAATGTAGGGATTGGTGACCTGGGTCATCAGCAGGAAAACGACGACCTGGGTGCCCAAGATCAAGCGGAAGGCCTGAACGCGGCCGATCTTGTCAGACAGGCCACCCCAGAAGAAACGGCCAACACCGTTAAAGAGTGAACTAATCCCAATCAAAGTGCCGCCTGCAGCTACTAACGCAGCGGCCGTCATAGTCGGATCGGTTGCCTTGAAGAGATCCTGGATCATCGGCGACTGGAAGCCAATAAACATGATGCCGGCCGTGATGTTGCAGAAGAAGATAAACCACATCAGCGCAAAGTTACCAGACTTGATACAGTCACCGGCAGTCAGGCTAGTGTCGTGCGAATCGGCAGCGGCAGCCGCAGAGCCATGCCACCCCGGCGGCGCATAGCCCGCCGGCGGGTTTTGCATAATAGACGCAGCAATCAAGCCAGGAATGCCCAGAACAATGGCAATGTAATAAAATACTGTTGGCCAAGCCACCACGTCGCCGGTTCTACAAAGATCGACTATGGCCGGAGCGAAGACCTTGCTCATAAAAAGGGCGCCAAGACCAAAACCCATGACCACCATGCCAGTAATAAAGCCTTTTTTGTCCGGGAACCACTTGGCCGCCGTCGCCACCGGGGTCACATAACCCAAACCTAGTCCGCAACCGCCAATCACACCGACCCCAATGTAGAGCAATGGTAAGCTCTGGCTAGACAGAGCCAGACCACCAATCGCCCAGCCCAAGGCGTAAAGTAACGCGCCTGCCAGAGCCAGCTTGCGTGGTCCGAATTTCGGCAGCAATATGCCGCCGACTGCGGCCGCAAGACCAAGGAAACAAATCGCCAGCGAAAAAGTCAGTGATGCTTGCTGGTTGTCCCAGTTGCCAAATTTCATCAGTGGTTTCTGAAAATAGCTCCAAGCATAGATAGTGCCGAGAACGATTTGCAGCACCGTGCCCATGATGGCGACGAGCCACCGGTTGACATGGGGTGTTTCAGGGGTAGTTGCCATAATAAAATACGCCTATGGTAGGGAAAAATCTGGATCAGGACTTTGCGGATTTTACTTCATATTTCGCCAGTTCAAAAACAATCTGCATGCTGCCCAAAATTTTGCGGCGGCGGGATTGCAGCCAAGCCAAACTCCTTGGATAATCGGCGGCTTTTACAACCACACACGAGACAAGCCTTATGAACAAAACCGAACTGATCGAAGCCCTTGCCGCCAAGTGCGATTTCACCAAGGCCGCCGCCGGCCGCGCCGTGGACGGATTAACCGAAATCATTACCGAAGCCCTCAGCAAGAACGACACCGTCGGCATTCTCGGTTTCGGCACCTTTGCCGTCAGCCAACGCGCCGCCCGCGCCGGACGCAACCCCAAGACCGGCGAAGCGATCAAGATCGCCGCCTCCAAAACCCCGAAATTCTCCGCTGGCAGCAAACTCAAGGCCGCCGTCAATACCAAAACCGGCGCCAAAAAGAAGTAACCACCATCCCTGCGGGTCCGGCTCAACGCCGGGCCCCATCTTCACGGCACAACCTTCCCGCTACTTCGTCAAAGAAGACCAGGTGCCATCCCAATCGTCTCCGGGCGGACGGCTCCGGAAATCGTCAATACGCTCAATGAACACTTTTGAGGGTCCGTCATTCGGATCGATCTCCAGGCAATACTTGAATCCTGCGAACGCTTCATCCCATTTCTTCTGGCGATAGAGGGCCAGCGCCATTTCAAACTGATCGCGCAACTGGACAAGCGTCTCATGGATTTGACCCTTGCGGCCCAACAACTCATAAACCCGCACGGCTTGCTGCTTGCCCACCACGCGCAGGAAATCGAGTTCGCGCGTCTCAATTTCGTCCTTGGCCATGCCCTGCGTTTGATCGTCAATGATGATGCGCGTTTTGTAGAACTTATTGGCGCCCTCCAGCCGCGAGGCTAGATTGACGGTGTCACCAATCACGGTATAACTGCGCGCATCCTCCGGCCCGATGCTGCCGACCGTGACATCGCCCGTCGTCAGCCCCATGCGCACGCGGAGGATGGGAAGCCCGATCTTGATTCCCATGATGTCCGGCAAATCCTTCTGCAGCGCCGCCACTCTGTCCTGCTGCATCAGCGCAGCGTGGCAGGCCAGCACGGCCGGATTGCCCCCCTGCACAAATGGAGGGCCCCAAAACGCCATAACCGCATCGCCCACGTATTTGTCAATGATGCCCTGGCTGGCCCGAATGGGTTCGGTCACGGAAGTCAGGTAATGATTGAGCAGACGAACCAAGGCACCCGGCGTCATGCTTTCGCCAAAAGAGGTAAAGCCTTCAATGTCCGAGAAGAAAACGGTCATCACCCGCCGTTCGCCACTGTCCGAAACGCTATTGCGTGCCAGCAAGCCCTCGACCACCTGCGGGTCGACGTATTTGCCGAACATTTCCTTGATGACCGCCTTCTGGCGCAATTCACCCACCATGTGGTTGAAATGTTCACCTAGTTGCTCAATCTCATCCGAGGTTGTGACATTGATGCGCACATCCAGATTGCCCTGTTCCACCTGTTCCGTACCCGTCAACAGGTCGCGCACCGGCCGTACCAGATTCCTGGAGATATAGGCCGCCAGCAACAGCCCGATGACACAAGCCGTCAGGGTGATGCCCCAACCGAACCACTGCGCCCGCTGCACCAGCACAAAGGCATTCTGAATCGAAGTACGGGTTCCCTCATTGATAAGCCGGGTAATGCCGGCAACCTTGCGGCTCACGTCGAGGCGGTTTTCCTCGAACTTCTCGCGCACTGCATCAAGCGAGACCGGTTTGTCGGACTTGAGCTCCTTGAGGTATTGTTCGAAAGCGCTATGTTGCTTGAGCCGTGCCGCCTTGATGTAGTTGATTTCCTGCAACAACCCGGCGAGCAGCTTGACCTTGCCCACATCACTGTTGTATTCCTCAAGCGCCAGCGCCTCGCCAACCAGTTGCTCCACCCGCTGCAGTTTCTCGCCAGCACAGAGCCGGGTCAGTTCATAACGGAGAAGATTGCGATCTTCCCGGACCGTGAAGATTTTCCTGATCTCGGCGCTCGCCTTGCGCATCTCCGGCTGGCTGCAATCCGCGATCTTGCGGCGTTGTTCGGCAACCGCCTGCTGGGCCTCGGCAAAACTGATCTGTGGATGATCCAGCACCATCCGCTCCAGCAGGATGCGCTCATTGAGGCCATGGACGTGGACCTCGCTCGTTTTCTGCTCGATTTCGATGTAGTAGCGCGACAGGTTCGAGACTAGCCCCTCGACCTGCCGCAAGCTGAAGGAGGAGATGACTGTGACACAAATCATTAAGACCAGCAGGATGACCGCAATGCCGAAGATTTTGAGGCTCAAGGGACGGCGCACATTTTTCGAGATTTCAATGGAGGTCATTTTCTTCCCCTGCTTTCCAAACCGTTGAACATCAATCCGATTGCCCTCAGGGCAGCGCCGCTTGGCGCTCGCGCCTCAGGTATCCCAACACCGCCGGCCACAGAGCCAGCAGCAATACCAAGCCTCCCAAGAGCAACGGCCACCACAGCGGCCGGTTCCACGCTGCTCGCAATCTTGCCCGTTCCGCCACATCGATGCGCTGGTATTTCAGCGTATTGTGTCCGACATTATTGGGCTTGCGGTTCTTCAACCAGGCGTGATCCAGGGTGTAACTCTTGGGAAAAAAGCCAAACACCCAAGGCGCATCGTGCTGCAGGATGCGCAGCATCCGCCGGACGATCTCCAGACGCTGCGGTCCATTGTCCATGCTTTTCATGCGCGCCAGCAAGCGGTCGTATTCCGGGTTGAGGTAATTCGAGCCATTCTCGCCGCCAAAGCCAGCTTTGCTTTCCTTGCCTTCCAGCAGGAAGAGGAAGTTCTCGGGATCGGGATAATCAGCATTCCACCCCAGGTAATAGAGCTGCACATTCCCTTTGCGTATCTTTTCCTGAAAGCGGTTGAAGTCCGTCGACCGGACCACCAACTGAATGTCGATTTTACGAAACTGACGGGTCAGCCAGTCCAGACGGGATTTTTCCCCCATGCCGCCGGACGTGGTGTCGAGATTGAGCACCAGCGGCACCCCTTTGGCATCGCGCCCGTTCGGATAGCCGGCCTCGGCCAACAGTTTCCTGGCTTCTTCGATCGGCTTTCGCCGCGCCTTGCCCTCGACCCAATCATAGACGTAGGGGTTGATTCCGGACTCACCCTCCTCGTAGCCGAAAATGCCTGGCGGCAGAGGACTTTGCGCCGCCAGCCCGCGCCCGTTCTGAAAAATGGAAATGTATTCTTCCTGATCGATGGCGATTGAGATGGCACGGCGCAGCTTGGCCGACTGTTCGCTCATGCCGCCGACCACCGAGTCGTTGAGATTGAATCCCATGTAGAAGACCGAGGCTCGAACCGAGGTAAGTAGTCGAATGCCCTTCTTCTCCATCTCGTCGGTCAGCGACGCTTCGCCGCCGACATTGACCCGCACTGCCTGATCGAAACTGTCGGACGAAATACCCGAGGCGTCGTAGTAGCCCTGCAGGAATTTGTTCCAGTAGGGGATCGCCTCCTTTTCGCGGGTAAAGACAATTTCATCGATGAACGGAAGCGCCTTGCCGCAATCGGCCAGCAACCCGGCCTCTCGATCACCGGTCTCGCCTGCACAAGGATAAGTTTCGACGCGGTAATTGGGATTCTTCTTCAACACCATGCGCCGGTTGGGATCGTTGCCCGTCATCATATAGGGGCCAGTACCGACAGGCCACCAGTCCAGGGTCAGATTTTTTTCCTGCATTCCCGGCTGGGAATAAAAGCGGTCAGCCTCGCGCGGCACTGGCGCGAAAAACGGCATGGCCAGCCAATACAGAAATTGCGGGTATTTGCCCTTGAGGCGGATGCGAAACGTGTACCGGTCGATCTTCTCAACGCCTTGCAGTGGGTAAGGCTCCAGGTCAACCCAGGCGCCGGACGGAATATCCTTGGCGGCCTTTTGCAGCGTCGCCCCCAGTTCCTTGAGTCCAATGATCTTGTCCGACATCAGGCCGAAAATGGGGGAGTGCAGGCGAGGATGGGCCAGCCGTTTGATTTGGTAAATGTAGTCGTCGGCCACCAGTTCACGGCTGCTACTGACCGGAAAATCGGCAATCCCCTGGCAACCTTCGGCAATGCTCTCGCCCAGATAAAGCGGCTGACCGGCCGCATCGAGGGCAAAAGCGGGATGCGGCTGATAGCGAATACCCGGCTTGATGCGAAGC
The DNA here is from genome assembly GCA_022705135.1 of Pseudomonadota bacterium. GTDB lineage: Bacteria > Pseudomonadota > Gammaproteobacteria > Burkholderiales > Rhodocyclaceae > UBA1934. Next base: position 30,341 of record JAKJFA010000004.1, read on the forward strand.
TCATAGACGCTCTCGGCAACCCGTTCGGCCTCGGCATCCTCCGGCAGCCGCCGCCCGGACGCATCGTAATAGCGCGGCGCCGGCACCCGTTCGACCGTCGCCGCTTCAAGAACGTAAGGGCGCTTGAGATAGTGGTATTGCAGCGGCGGCTCGTAGATTTGCGCCGTAAAAGTGATCTCGTCCTCGGTATAGGACTGTACCGGATCAAGATGCTTGGGACGCTCGACAAAGGCGGTGTATAGGATATTGCGCCCGGCCTCGGCGCTCGGGTAAGGATCGTTCCATACCCCGCCGCAGGCGGCAAGAAACGCCGCCGTCGCCAGGCTGAATTTTTTGACTGACAACCTCTGCACGCACACGCTCCCGGCACCCTATCGCCACCATTATAGCGGCCGATTCCGTCCAGCCCCGCCTTACTCGGGTATCATTGGCACCCAGCGGCCCCTGATTTTGCTCCAAACGGACAAGTTCCCCAGAATGAACCCTTTTCGCGCACTCTCCACCATCGTCCAACGTTTTTTTTCCGAAAACATGCTGCAGACCAGTGCCGCGCTGGCCTTTACCACCCTGTTGGCGCTGGTGCCGGTAATCACGCTTGTCCTTTCCCTCGCTTCTGCATTGCCTCTCTTCGACATCCTCATCAAGCGCCTTGACAGCCTGATGGTGGAAAACCTGCTGCCGGCCAGTTCGGCCGGGGTCATCGCCGCTCATGTCCGGCGGTTTTGCGACAGTGCCAGCGCGCTTGCCGCACCCGGCATTGCCGTGCTAGCGGTCACCGCCATCCTGTTGCTACACACCATCGAGGACACCTTCAACCGTCTCTGGCAGGTCAAGCCCCGTCCCTACTGGCAGCGTTTGCGCCTGTACGCTTTTGTCGTGATCGTTTTCCCGCCACTGCTGGGCATCATCGCCTTTGTCAGCACCCACGCCATCACCGTCTCGCTCGGCTTTATCGACGAGAGCTTCGGCATGCGCGGCCCAGCCTACAAGGGGCTGTCCATCCTGCTCCTCAGCCTGTTTTTTTCCTTCCTGTATTACGCCGTTCCCAACGCCAGGGTCAGTAAGGCCGCCGCTCTAGCCGGTGGGCTTTTCGCCTCGGCCATGTTCACCTTGATGCAAAAAGGATTTGAACTCTATCTGGCCAACGTCGGCTCATACAAGAGTATCTATGGCGCCTTCTCGGCCGTGCCCATTTTTCTGATCTGGCTTTACCTGTCCTGGGCGCTGGTCTTGCTCGGCGGCCTGATCGCGGCTACGGTCTTTTCTCCGCCTCGACGCTAAACACCTCGACGCGGGCAGTCTGCTCACAAATGCCGCGGGTTCGCAGTTCACGGACCACAACGTTGTCACGTCCCATGACAATCGTAAACTTCTGCGGCTGTCCGGCAAGAAGCCCCGTCGGAACCACCAGCGCCTCGGTCGGGCGCAAGGGCGGAATACGCGGCAGAAGCAAGGCCTCGCCCTGCTCCAGGCCGGAACCGTTGTGCGCCACCGAAAAGACGGCCGGCAACGCCGTCGGCGCAAGAAACTGCAAGCCAAGTTCGATATGCTCGGGATTCTCCGACAAGGCCCAGCGCACGATGCCGATGTTCCAGGCCGGCGACGGCGCGTCATCCTCGGCTTCCGGGCGAATGGCCACGATATCGCCCACATGCAGGTGATTGGTCTTGCCGGACAGGTGCATCATGGCACAGCCCTCCGGGCTTTCGTTCAGCATCATCCACTCGCTCAACACCGGCGGCGATTTTCCGGGTGGCATTTCCAGCAAGCGCCAGAGCTCGCCCAAACCGGCACAGAGCGAGGCACGATGCGAATGGCGGCGGCGCGGGAACTTGCGCTTGGCGGGGTCACCCCAGCGCATCGCCAAGCGGCGCAGGACACCATGGCCGGCGGGCGTTTCCGCAAATTCCGGAAGATCGAGCTGAGTAGCCGAGTACCCCTTTTCCAGGGCCTCAAGATGATCCTTGACCGAACGCGCCGCACCATCGCAGGCAACAAAAAACACGACCGCGTCCGGCGGCGGCAGCCGCCGTGCCAGGGCCTGCGCTGGCGCGTCACGCTGCGGATCGATCCAGAACAGCCCGCCTCGACCCACCGGCGCCTCGTCGCTCAAAACGACCGCATCGATGCAAATTTTGATGTACTCGGCGATGAACTCCAGCTCAACCGCCGAAAAAGAGGCGGGCTGACAACAGGCAAGCAGAATGCAAGACAGATAGAGCTGCTCCAGGGTCCTTTCCTGGCGCGGCACACGCAAATCGGCCAAGCCGTGGCGGCGCGCCGTCTGGTGGGCATCATGCAACATGCGCCAGATGCCGACTTCCGCCGGCGCCGAAGCGAGATAGCTCATCATCAGGTGCAGCGCAAGACAATTGACCGCACGCCAAATGGCGATTTCCGGAGCGCGCAGTTTGTCCTGCTGACCCGGTTCAAGACCGGAGGCCAACAGACTGAGGTAATCGTGGCTCAAGCCCTCCAGCACATCCTGGGCGCTGCGGATGTCCCGGCGCGACTTGCGCGGAACCGGCAAGGGGATGTCGCGCAGGTTTGGCAAAACGGACGCCACCACCTTGATTGCGTGCTCATAGAGAAAATCGAGCATCTGAACCCGCTGCGCTGCCGGCAACTCCGCCCGGCGCAGCGTTTCCAGGTATTTGTGCAGCTCAGGAATATCCTCGGGTTTGGTGTTCTCGCGCGCCGACGCCAGCCATTCCAAAATGGGTCTGGTCACAAGATCCGCTGGTTCGGAGGGTTGGCGCGACATCGGCAAGGCAATTAGGCTGGTCGGGTAAGCTTAGAGGATAAGCGAAGCAGGCTCCGACAGCAAACGACCAATGGTGCGCACCGCCCGGCGAATGGCAGAAATTCGCCTCTCACCGAAGCCGTACGTTGCTGCAAAGACGGGCGCGAACTGGCGGCAGCACGTGGCAGACGCTACAATACGCTCCCCGCTCCTCGTAGTTCAATGGACGACCATATCAGTGAAATCAATGTTTTTTGGGATGCTACGTGCACTATAGTGCACTGTACTTACCAATCTCGACCGTCAATTGACTCTTACGAAACAAAGAGGAAAGTCATAAAAAGGTACCCGGACGGCGGCATCGGATAGCTTGTGCGTCAAGCCAATATGCAATATCGTTTTCTATTGCGCATTCACTTCCGCGATCAATGAAGAACGACAAAACGCCGCTAAAGGACAGGCCGCTTCGCAACCCAGGGCAATCCATTCAAGACGAACGGACAGATATTCTGTTCGACAAATTCATTCCCCTGGTGACTGCTGTTGTTTTGGCGTGGCTTTTTATGTTTATCGAATGGGGGCGCTATTTTTTTTCATCTCCTCCCCATCCATGGACGGCCTCAATTGTCTTTGTTACGGTCACTAGCTATGCAGCATGGAAAATCTTCAAACTCACCCCAAAGATGAGGGCTCTAAAACTTGCTGAAGACGGAGAAAAAGTAGTCGGTCAATACCTTGAAGCGCTGCGAGAATCAGGTTACCGGATATTCCATGATGTTGTCGGACAAGGCTTTAATATTGATCATGTGATCATTGGGCCCGCCGGCATATTCACAGTTGAAACTAAAACCTGGAACAAGCCACATTCCAACGCCCATATTCGTTTCGATGGCGAAAATCTCTCCATCAATGGATTGAACCCTGACCGTGATCCGGTAATTCAGGCCAAGGCACAGGCAAGCTGGCTTCGGGAAATACTGAACGAAAGCACCGGGGAAAAGTTTGCTGTCCGCCCCGTTATTCTTTTTCCAGGCTGGTACATTGATGACTCACGCGAAAACAAGCGTGATCTATGGGTCCTGGCACCAAAGGCTTTGCCGCATTACCTTGAAAATGAAAAGACAAAAATTGAACCTGAAAGCGTTTGCTTGGCCGCATCTCACCTTGCGAAATTCATTCGATCAGAGGAACGTACTCGCGACAAAAGGAAGATAAGGTAGCATTGGCAGAACGTTCACCCTGGGAACGATTCCGTAGGCCAACATTGGCTTGGCAACGAAATTCCTCTAGTATGCAAAGTGGAGATCGGAACCACATGCTCAAACTTACGCAGATCGCACTGACCAAGCATTCAAGCGGCTTTACATTGGTCGAAGTTGCCGTAGTCGTTTGTATACTCGGGTTGGTCTTGGGGTTCGGAATCACGTCCACAATGGCTTACCGCCAAATCGAACAACAACGCACCACAGTCGCAAAACTAACAGGCGTTGACGCCGCCTTGGTCGATTTCGTAACGCGAAACCGCCGACTACCTTGCCCGGCAGATGGCACCCTGGCAAGCGCGGCAGCCAATGCCGGAAGAGAGCAGCGCGACGGGGCGGGGAATTGCCTCCCCGGCGTGGTAACCAACGGTGTCGTGCCCTGGATTACTCTCGGCCTGACCGAAGCGGACGCTTCAGACGCTTGGTACAACCGGATCACCTACCGCGTTCCTTCAGGGAATCCTGGCTTCACACAGGACCTGTCAGTCGATATGGCCGGCTGCGACCCTGCAGGAACCGCAGCTGTTACACCAGGGCCACCGATAAGCTGCACAGCTTGCACGCTTGCCACCCTGGCTAGCTGCACCTCTCCCGCTAATTATCTAGCTAGCCGTGGCCTTCGCATTGAGGATGGAGCTGGGGTTATTTTAATGGACCCGACACAAGGGACTGGCGCTGCGTACATCCTCATCAGCCACGGTGCCACGGGTGCAGGCGCGTACACCTCCAGCGGTGCCCTGTTGCCGGGCACTGTCCCTCCCGGTACTGCGGAGACTCAAAACCAGAACGGCAGGGCCATCCAAACCACCTACTTCGACGCGCCGATGCTCGATGCGACAGGGGTGACGCATTTTGACGACATCGTTTCCCGGCCCTCGTTCATGTCGGTGATCAGCAAGGCGCAGCTCGGTCCTCGCGCCGCACAGTGATGACCAATACCTACCTCTCGCGGAAGCAACGCGGCGCAGTGCTACTGATGCTCGTTGCTGGTGTTCTGCTGGCCGCTGTGACGGCGCTCGTCATCAATCAGACCAAGGCGATACAGAATACAGCCAGGAGGACTGCCGTCACCAAGCAACGTTTGGAAGAGATAAGGAATAGCTTGGTGCAGTTCGTTGTGGTCAACGGGCGCCTTCCGTGCCCGGCCAACGGTGCCGCCAGCCAAGGGACGGCAAATCCAGTCACTCCCATAGAGAACTGCACCACGCCAAATGGCACAGTGCCGTGGAGCACCCTCGGACTTTCGGCCACGCAGGCTCTGGATGGTTGGGGGCGCCGTATCTCGTATCGCGTTGCCCAAGGGCCGACCGGCATGACCTTCACTGGCGCGGCGGATATGACACAATGCCAGCACCCGCCATTGGGCACTGAGATCCCACCTGTCGGGCCGAATTTTCTCTGCACTGCAACGCATACGGAAAGCGAGGCTGGATTTCTTGCCGCGCGCACAGGTTTGACAGTAAACGACATGGGAACAAACTCCCCACAAGTGGGGTTCGTTCTTATCAGCCACGGAAGTAGCGGCTATGGCGCCTGGCTGGAATCTAACCAACGGATGCCGCTGCCGGCGGCAGGCAATACCTTTGAGGCAGCGAACGCAGGGGCAGGAAATACCTACTATCGTGCCCAGCACTCCGATAATTCGGTTCCGCCGACAGCAAATAACCACTTCGACGACGAGGTTCTGTTTTTGACGATCAACGACCTCATTCATAAAGCGCGTCGCGGGGGGCGTAACTGGAACGCAGGCCCGGCTCCGATTGTCGGGGAACCCCCGACAGTGAATCTTGATGTTACGACCCTGGCCACGGGCGGCGCTGTATTTACCGGATTCCGATCTGGGCTGCAGACCGTCACGCTGCCCGTAGGCCCTGGCGTGTCCGTTTCCATGATTATTTCGACCGCGCCGGGCTACCAAATTACTACCAACAACGCAAGCGGCAGCACTGCCATTGGTGTTTGCTCCATGTCCCCACCCTGCAACGCCAGTAATTCGCAGCTCGAGAACGGGGAATACCTTTCGTTCAAGCTGGTTTCCTATACTGCGCAGAAGGTGTCTCTGGACTTCTTGAACTACGGCGGCGGCGAAAGCGCGACCATCGAGTTCAAGCGCAACAACGTTCCGGTCGGCCTATCCGTCGTGACCACATTCCCCAGCGCGACCATCGGCCTTATGCCGACGACTGCGCCGCAGGCTTTCGATGAAGTGGTTGTCAAGCCGAACCCCTCATCAGCCTTCTATATCAGCGGCATTCGCTTCTGCGACGCGGCTAGCTCTTGCCTATGAACCCGCTCTCCGGTCTCTTTGTTTTAGTGGGGAAATACGTGGCCGCAGGAAACGCTGTCCGGCTGTTCGACGAAGCCATGGCATTTCATAGAGCGGGTAAATTCAAGGAGGCCGCGCCACTGATGCAAGAGGCAGCGGAGAGTGGCTACATCAACGCCGCTGCGATCTATGGGTCAATGCTGCTGCTTGGTCAAGGGGTCGCGGAAGACGGCCGTGAGGCAGTGAAATGGCTTGAGCATGCTACCGAAGCAGGGCACGAGGGCGCGAAATCGACGCTGGCGATGGCGCTGGTCACCGGGAAGGGCGGAGCTCCACGGGACCTCAAACGGGGGGTCATGTTGCTGACCGAGTGCGCCGAGGCTGGCGATGAGCAGTCGCAGCGCATGCTGGAGGTGGTTTCGGCAAGGCGGCGTTAGTTTTGTTGGCTGGCGCAGCCTTTCTCACTTCGTCTTTACAGACACACCTCGATGAAATCCCCCATTAAAAAATAAGCAAAAAAGTTTATTTTCTTGTTGACATATTAAACATTTTTGTTTAATATGTGTTCATGTTCAACAGATAAAAGGGGTGCGGTGAAACAAAGCGAGTTTGTAAGGTGGCTTTCCCAACAAGGGGCTACCTTCAAGGATGGAGCAAAACACTTGAAGGTATATCTCAACGGGAAACAAAGTCATCTGCCAAGGCACCCTTCCTCAGAACTGAAAACGGGTCTTGTAGAAGGGGTTAAAAAACAACTCAATTTGAAATAGGAAGTCAGCCCCTTACGGGGCTGGCAACCTACGCCGGACCTTAAAAGGAGTGAAAATGCGTTATCCAGCTCATTTAGAGACTGCGCCCGAAGGTGGGTTTGTTGTTACGTTCCGCGATATTCCCGAGGCTATTACGCAGGGTGATACCGAGGCCGAGGCATTGGAAATGGCCGAGGACGTTTTGCGGTCTTCAATGGACTTCTATTTCGAGGATAGGCGCCCGGTTCCAATGCCCTCCTCCGCATTGGATGGAGAAAGGCTCGTCGGATTGCCTGCAAAGGTGTTGCTGCTGAACGAGATGCTTTTGCAGAAGGTGTCACCATCAGAGCTTGCCCGCCGTCTTGGCACACGCCCACAGGATGTTCAGCGTATCACCGACTTGGGTCACGCCACGAAAATCGATACCCTGGAGCGTGCTATGCTTGCCCTTGGAAAGCGTTTCGAACTTTCTCTTACCTGAAAGGTTTCCACATGTGGAATCTACTAACTAAGGAACTTACGTTTGGCGCAACTCTTTTTGTTGGGGCGCTTTTCGCCATCTACTGGTTGTTCGGTTTTTTTGTTGCCGGAGGTCAAACACTAGCCATCAACGACTGCCAATCCGAAATAGTGCAGCAACTCAAAAATGGCAATGCGAAGATTTGCGCGGCGTTGGCACACCACCGTTAAAAATTCCTGATCAACAACTCGCCAGTCGTCTTGCTCTTCCCTCCTCCGCCAACTGAGTACCTGATTTCAAGCCGCTCCATTTCCAGCCCGGCAAAAGCCCGGCGCATTTCCGGGATGTCGTTGACTGAAACCACCATTCTGCCCTTGATCGTCTTGGCCAGTTCGGCCATGCGGTCGTACTGGTCGAGGCCAAATTCCACGCCGTAACCTTCGGTACCCCAATACGGCGGATCGAGGTAAAACAGTGTGTGCGGTCGATCATAGCGACGAAAGCATTCCTGCCAGGGCAAATGCTCGATGAACGTCCGGCACAAGCGCAAATGCGCCGCCGATAATTCCTCCTCGATGCGCAGGAAATTGAGACGCGGCGGGCTTGTCGTAGCCGTGCCGAAGGTCTGATGCTCGACCTTGCCACCAAAGGACAGCTTCTGCAGGTAGTAAAAACGCGCCGCCCGCTGAATATCGGTCATCGGCTCGGTGGGCGACTCCCGTGTCCATTCGAAGATCTGGCGACTGGTCAGCGCCCAGCGAAACTGACGGACGAATTCCTCCAAATGGAATTTCACGACGCGGTACAAATTGACCAATTCACCGTTGATATCGTTGAGCACTTCCGCCTCGACCGGCGCTTTCAGGAAATAGAGCGCGGCAGCACCGCAGAACGGTTCGACATAACAGCCATGCGCCGGAAAAAGCGGCAGGATGTGTTTAGCCAGACGGCGTTTGCCGCCGATCCAGGGGATGATAGGTAAAGACATGTCGAGCCTTTCTTGAGTACCAAGTTTCTGATAGGGTCGACCCGCCACGCGCGTGGTAGGTAAGCCCTGGGCCAAGGCTCACAGCTCTGTTCTGTGTGCTACGGCGGCCGGTGGGGTGTTGACGCACCCTTCCGGTCGCTTACTTCTTATTTCAGCGCGGCACTGATGACTGCCGCTCAATCCAATTCTGTAGGTAAAGCAATTGCCGCGTTGTCGCTGCGGCGTCGGATTTCAATCCTTGACACTGATCGTTTTCGATGGTCGCAGGTAAAGTGGCACCAGATCGAGTGTCGGCGGCGGCTGCATCAGGCTTTTTGGCGGACGAGGAAATTCCGGGCAACTTGCTGCCACCGGCACGGTGCTGCAGCCGGCCAGGGCCATACAAATCAAGAATAGCGGTAATACCTTGTTCATAATTCGCCTCGGTTTCTAAAGTGGTTAGATTCTGGATTTTGTTGATGGCGGCTGTTTTTTCATCCTGGGCTTTGGCCTTGGCTGCCACTTCGATCTTGAAGGCGTTGAAGGCTTTAGTCTCATGGCGCCAGAGTGAAAAGAAGAGCGCGACGAGAGCCAGTAGCAACGCGGCCAGCAGCGTTTTCCAGTTGTCGAGGAAGAAGGCGATGGCGGCGGCTAAAGAGATCATTTTGGCTCCATCGCAATAGCGGCAAGTTGCACGGTGAGCAGCGCCACCGTTTGCGTGACGCGGCCATAGCGCCGCCAGATTTCAACCACATGGGCGAATACGGCTACGCCCCAGGAATACGGCAGGATGAATGGATTTTGCGGCGGCGCATCCGCAATGGTCTCGATGCCATCTTCTTCGATGAAAATCAACGTCATAATTGTTCCCCCATACACCTGGTGTAGCGGTTCAGACTGCGTGTCCACACGCCGTAGCAACGCTTGTTTCCCGGTGTTGAGCAGTCAAAGTCGCCAGCCTTTTTGTATTTCAAATATCCGGCGCAGGATTCCCGGTAGCGCAGCGCATTGGCCTCGCGCACGATGGTCGACTTGCACAAGGTCGCCACGCCATATTGATACGAGAAATCGACCATCAGGTCATACTCGACCTGTGTCAGCGGCGCGGTGACGCAGCGCTTGATGCCACGCTCGTCCTTCTGGACATGAGCCAGCGCCCGCTTGATGGCTGGCACGGGTGTGATCGTGTCACCAATCTGTACCGGTGAGCCGTCATCACGGAAGGTCGAGCCGAAGCCGACTGTCGGACGGTCTCCCTTGACCGGGATCACAGCGCGGTCGGTGTAGCCTTCCGGCGCAGCGATATAGCCGACAAAGGCTGCCGCCGAAAGCGACAGCAGGCCGACCATCAAGCGATTAGTTGTCGTCATACACCACCTCGATTCCGTCTCTTTGCGCCCTGGCGCGGTCAAATTTCTGCCGCTCGGCCTCGCGCTGATCGCGGCGGCGCTGGTAATACCAACTCAGCGTCACCGTGATTGCCGTTCCGAAAATACCGGAGATAAAAGCCCAGTCGCTGAGCGTGACTTTCGCTAGTACCGCAGTACCGCCAGATACGGCCAGAGCAACCTTTTCAAGGAGTGAAGAAATTTTCCCCACGATTTCGGCGGCACGTTGTTCGATCATTTTTATCCCTGCCAGTTCTGTGACTGGCAAAGAGTAGATTCGGGCCGTGTAATCTGCCTGTTAGAGAATTTCAGGCAAAACCTTCACCCTCGTCACCGCTTGCCCGTCCCTGATCAAGTGCTCGACATAGGTCACCACCCCACCCGCTCGATCGCCGTTTTCCAAAGCAAGCGTCACTTCCTGGCCAAGCATCACCGCCGGGTCATATGGGATTTGGGCTGAAACCGAATTTTGATTCAAAGCCCGCTGTTCCCACTCGGCACGCGCCGTCAGCACATGCGCCGCGCCTTCGGCCAGTGGCTCGGTGATGTCCTGAAACGGCGGTGTGCCGCGTTCGATCTGCCAGTTCATGTGCCAGTCACCATCAGCACAATACGGGCATTCTTCGGTAGACCATTCTTCCATTCCGCCGGCGGCGTCACCTGTATGGCCACAGCACTCGATTGCCAGGTCAATCGGCCGACCAGCCAGCGTACGCGCTTGTCCCACTCCGGCAAGGTCGGTAGGGTCAGGACGACGCTACTCAAGCGACCATCAGACAGCACCTTGCCGGGACTCATCGCGGCGTCGCCATATTCCAGGGCAAGGGTCACCCCGCCTTCGACGGCAGGCTTGTCGAGACTGATTTCGGTAGTGTTTTCGCCGGGCTGCAGAGCCACCACCACGTCGGCTTCATGCTCTGAAATCTCCCGCTGGCCAATGACCGTTGCGCTCCCCTGCGACACCCGCCAGTCGTAAGGAACGGAGGCATAGACCAGAAATACCGGTGTGTCGCCGGCACCGAAACTGCTTTTGCCGGCATTCATTCCAGTTTCGCGGCTGTCGAGTTCCGCCGTCAGGACTTCCGACGTGTCACCGCTGCTGCCGAAACTGACCACCGCCGAGGCTGTCATTTTGGTCATACTGTTTTCTCCTGTTCATAAACTGCGGCCAGAGCATCGCGTTGCAGCGTGCGGCTGGCCGTCAGGCTCAAGACCCGGTAGCGGTAAGTGACCGAACACAGGCCGGTGAAATTCCGATCTTCCGTCCATGCCCAGCGCCCGCGTGTGCGCAAGACACGTTCGGCGCCATCGCTCCATTCAATGCCGATCAACTCGACCACGGGCGAGACCAGTTCCGCCACGCCATCAATGATCTGAATTTGCTCGGTGGTTTCGCGCAACGCTTCAACCGGCTCCGACAGGCCGGCATCGGCGCCGGCGTAGAGTTCCGTTGTTACCGGCCGCCAAGGCAGGACGCCAATATCAAGGGTACGGAGCCCCGGCGCATCGCCGACGACGTTGATGCTGGCGCCCGGCTCTGCGGCCCGGACACGGACGCCCGAATACTGCGCGGCGGCTACCGTGCGCTCCGACTCGATAGCGCAGCCCAGATCGAGCCTGATGCCCCCCTGTTTAGGCAAGGCCAGCAGGGTGCCGGAAGGCAGCGACATCAGCATGCCTCCTGCCGCATTGGCCAGTGCCTTGGCCGTGGCCAAGGGCGATTGCGTGCCCAGATGGGCTGCCACCAGGGGCGGCGGCAAATACCAATCCGGCAGAGACCAGATCAGCACCAGCGGCGCCACGGCCGCTGCCGCGATTTCCGAAGCCAGGCCACCATAGGGCAGCGTCACGGGTTCGGCGGTTTCCAGGGCGATACAGGGCGAAGCTAGTTGCAGCGAGGCTTCCACTGCCACCGGCCCGCTGGCCTGTCCGTCGCCGCTGGTCAGCACCATCTTCCATTCGGCGCCATCAATCGACAGGACGGCCTCAGTTCCGGACGGTGGCAACTGTTCCGGCCAGATTGCCGGCGTCACCAGTGCCGTGGCCGCCGGCGAATCGGGATCGAAACGCAGTTCGCAGCCGACGGCCGGGATCGCTGTGCCGCCCAATGTCAAGGCGATTTCCGGCAAGGGCAAGGTTTGCCCTTCGGCCCCAGCCCATCGTGCGGACAAGGCAAAAACGGCTCTTTCCCGGTTGCCGGAGATCCACTGCACTTCCTGTTGCCGGCACACGCGCTCGTCGCGCAAAGCCCAAACGGTGGCCAAGTCCGTCCGGCCTCGTGCCGTGCCCGACCAGGACAAATCCAGACGATGACGGATGCCGGATCGCATCTGCCCCCACTGCGCAGCCAAGGCTGTGCGAAGGCGCGGCATACAGGCCCATCTGGCCTGCTGGTTTATCCGGATGACCGGCGCCGAGGCCCATACGCCGGCATGCGTCCAGGTCAGCGGCGCCGACCAGCGGGAAACCAGATCGGCGGTGACATGGCCAACCGGCCACACGGCCACATGCTGCGCGCCCAAACGCAATGACCAGCGATCCTGCAGAATGGCCAGCACACGCGGGCCGTACCAGATGATTTCGTGTTGCGCTCTGGCCGTGTAGGTCAAAGCCCACTGCGCGGTAACAGTAGCGGCAGCATCGCGCGCCGACATCGACCACCGGGAAACATGGTTGGCAGCGCAGCGCTTCGAGAGTGTCCAGATCGCCGTCAGCGTTTTGCGGATTGGTATTCTGATCGCCGCCGAAACAACGATACCGGGTAGGACGATGGGCGCATCCACCTTATTCGGGCGCGCCAGGGTGCCGGTGATCTGCAATGCCGGCAGCGCCAGATCAGCATTGAGGGTCAGCAAAATCTGTTTCGTCAATTCACCGGTTATCGATACAGCCGGCAGGGTCAAAGCGGCATCGATTTTCGGCGGGAGCTGCAAGGTTCCCGCCAGCGTCAGCGCCGGCAGGGCAATCGCCGAATTGATCGTGCGCGTGGCCACAAACGCTCCTTAACCGCCAGGCATGCTCAGGGTGCAGGAATTGAAGATGACCGTATCGCCGGAAGCAATGCTGGTGCTGGAGATATTGAACTGCGCGCCCGACGTGGCCACCGAACCATCAACGACACTGCCATCGGAGATGGTCAGCCGCCCCCAGCCGGCCGTGCCGGTAGCCACGGCGTTGGCTTGATACGGCCCCATGCCGCTGTCGAGAGCGATGGCGCCATTCGTTACCGTGCCAAAATAAACATCGGAAATCGTCACCAGCAAGGTGCCGCTGGCGGCATCGTCGGCCGAGGCCGGCTGGCTGCCGGTGTAAATGGCAAGCGTGGCGGTAGCGCCGTTCAGGTGGTCGAGCGCAGATGTGCGGAAGGTGGTATTGATTCTGGTGGTCATGTTTGCTCCAGGGGATAAGGGCGCTCAATCGGCAGAACGCCGAGGGGTTTGTTGACAAAACCGAGATCGCGCCAGTTTCGAACAAACTCGATATCGATAAAGGCGCCATAGTCCGTTGCGACAGCCATCAAGGCCGGAAAATTGGCCGCATAAATGGTCTGGCCATTGATCACCGGATACTGTAGTTCCGGCCAAGTCCCGAAGGGATATCCCAAGAAAGCATTTTCGTAGCGCCGCGCCCAGGGAACCCCTAAGCTGCTGGGGTTAAACATGAACGGGAAGACAATCGCCTGCGACTCCGCCGGCGGCGCAAAATAGAAATCGCCGTGAAAGGCATGCGTAATAGTGATGGTGCCGGCCTTAATATGCCATTGCATCTCAGGGGATACTCCGGGCACGCCGCTAAACCCTTGCATCATAAGTATGTCCTGGATACTCGTATGGACATTATTGGCAAAGGTTTCGGTGACCGTGATGTCGAAAACCGCTTGCGGGACTAGCCCATGAGTTACAGACTCCCATTCCTGCAATATGTAATAAATCTGGCTACGGAGCGGCAGCGTAATCGGCCCCCTGTCATTCAATATCAAATTGGCGGCAGGGCCGTTGCGGCAAAAGCTCAGGCGATCCGACCAGTTGAAACTCCCAGCAGGCTGGGTCCAATATGGGGAACTACCGCTAGTCAGATCCCAGTAGAAGCCTATGTCGTACCCTTCCGTCGGATAGGCCAATACATCGAAATGCCAGCCTCCAAGCGCAGACGCATTCCACTCCGCCACATCCTGAAACGGCCCGAGGTCACCGAGATCGTAAATCACCTTACTCATTGACCAGCTCCATCTTCCACAGCTTGCCGTCCTGGTCGCGCAGCGTCAGTTTCTTGATGCGCTTGAAGGTAATGGTCTGGCTCGGATCGTTCGAAGCGGCGATGGTTTTCGTTTCCGTTTCCCTGGATTCTTCTTTCAGCTTGGGTTCTCTGGCCAATTTAATGGCAGACCCTCTAAGCAGTTCGCTGTTGTCGATGGCGACTTTGCGGGGAGCTGTCAACAACGCCTGGATTTCCGGCGCTTCCTCGCGGGAAGCCAGCGCCACGATCTTGGGCACCTTATCCTCCGGCCAACCAAGCAAAATGGTATCTCTGGCAAGGGTTTCACAAGCCTCCGGCGACAAGTCGTCCGGCCACGGGTCATAGGGCACGCAGACCATCTGCCGCCGGGTGATATACGAAACAATCACCATGCCGTACCCCGGTTCGGACAGGCTAAAGACGCCCGGTTCATTCTGATGCAGGGCCAACGGCCGGCCAGTGGCGGTGGAAACAAAGAGTCCTGTGTAGAAGATCGAGGCATTTTCCAGCGGCCGGTAGCGGGTATATTCCAGCGCCGAATCGGAGAAGGTGATTTCTTCGCAATCGACGGCATAATCCACCGGCGGATAAACCGTTGCCGATGAATCGACACTGGCTGCGTCAACGGCGG
>JAKJFA010000004.1:45133-75478 GCA_022705135.1 Pseudomonadota bacterium
CATAGTCGCGGTATTCCGGGAGACGCGAGGGATCAATCAAAGTGCGCTGCGCCAGCGCTTCCAGTTCCCGACCGACGTCCATCATGCTTTCGGCGAAAGCTCGTTCGTTGGTGAGCAAGGCCACGCGCACCTTGTCGCCATAGACCCACCAAGCGGTCGTGCCTGACCGGGTTACCTCAGTTGCCGCCAAATAATTGGCGTCGTTGTACATTGCCTCCCAGGTCAGGAAAGCCTTCAGCTTAATAAAGGCATAAACCGTGCCTTGCCCCGGCTCGCACAGCTCGGCAGTGATGGACGACCAATGATCACCACCGGCACCGAAAATAGCAGCAGCATGCGAAACGGGCTTCATGGTTTAACCCTTCCCCCTTTATGCCGATTCGCAATCCACTGCCAGGCTGAAACTGTTGGCGGCAAAGCTGCTGGCGCCGGCCGGGACGATGCGCTCATACCAGACGGGCACCGCCGCCGGCGACGTGGTGAAGGACACCGTGTCGCCCGCCTCGAAGGTGCCACCCCAGGCCGCTGCCGGCAGGGTGAAATACGGCCCGGAGAATGCGGTATTGGTCGGCGCGCAGGTGCTGCCGATGACGCCGCCGCCCAAATCCCCGGCCACGCTGCCGGTGACGGTAAAGGCGGTGGCGCTGGTGAAGGTCAGGGTAAATGTATCAGCCACGGTCGAGCGCGGCGCCAGAACGATCTGCGCCTCATCGAGCGTACCGGCCGTCGAAGTGACGCTCTTGTCGGACAGCGCGGTCAGCACATCGCCCGGCGTCAGCACCGAACTGACATGCGGCGCGGTATAGCCATACTGCAAGGGCGACACCAGCGTCAGCGTGGCGATGCTGCCGTTGATCGAAACGCCACCCGGCGCGATTTGCGCATATTCCTCGTTGCCGTCGACAGCGCTGATGCTCGTCTTGTCGCTGATGTAAAGCACGTCGCCCGCGACAAAAATGCCATCGGCCACCGCTTCGGGCAAAACGGCGATGCTGCCGGCGCCTGCCGACAAGGCGCCGGTCACACTGGCGGCGCCATAGGCTCGGCCGGGGGATGCTTCGATGTCCGCCTGGGTGTCGCTCATCGTTCCCGTGCGGATCAGTACCCGGTCGTCGGCCTGGGTCGGCGCCCAAGGGATCAACTTGACGTCGAGCGCCTGGCTGCTGTCTGCCGGTGCGAAGTGGACAAAGGCTTTGCGCCACTTGGTCGAACCCGCCTCCCGTTCGGAGTTGCGCACATCCGGGAACAAGGCGTTCTTGACGCCGGAGGCGATCAGGTTGGCGCTCATGCGGCCACCGTTGGCGGGCAGGTCGGAGACGGCGGCGGGCTTGCGGAAGACGATGTCGATGGAAGAAAGAGCCATGATTTACACCTCGATGAGAGAAAGACTGCCGGTGAGATAAGGAGCGTTGGGATAGAGCGGCACCAGATTGACCGCCGCGCCCTGAGCGTGGTCGAAGACGACCTGGAAATCATTGCCTTGCCAATGCAGGACATGCGGGCCGGACATGGCGGCCAGCGCCATCAGCGCATCCGCCTGTTCTGGGGTGAACCAGCCATGGTTGTCGCCGGCGACCAGCGTGATCTTGCGCGGCTGCGCACTCGGGCCAAAGACAACGGCGGCGCCGTTCAAGGTGGTGCGCACGACGCCAGCACTACCCAGGCTGGTGTATTGATCCTGCCAGTGGAGACCAGCAGGAAGGACGATGGCGGCGAGTTGTTTCATGCTGTCGTGAAGCGCACACCCGCCCGGCGCAGGATGCGGAGCATGGCTTCGGCTTCGTCGCGCGATGAACGGATGCGCGCCTCGTCACCCATGGGGGTGGAAATCCGCACCTGTAGCTCAGAGGCGGATGGAGCAGCAGCGCTGGCGCGGGAAGTAGACAGCGCCGGCAGGCTGCGCACGGCACGCACCGGCAAGGGCAGGCGCATGGCGTTCAGCGCATGCAAGGCGCCCAGGCCGTATTTCTTCACTGCCTCCTTGCGCACCACGTATTCACCGGCTTCGAGAATGGCGGGAATGCGGTCTCCTCCGCCATAGCCAGGCAAGGCGCCGCCATGCGCGAAACCGACCGGCCCGCCGTTGGCGTGAGCTTCCACCGTCCTGACAGTGACGGTGATTTCCTTGTCCTGCAGCGCAGCGAGCGCCTTTTGCACCTTGTCGACATTGGCCAGGGCTTCATCGACCTGGGCGCTGACTTCGATGGCTTTCTTTTCCCGCGTCAGCGCCTCAATTTGCCGGGTCAGATCGGCAATACTTTTTTGCATTGCCGCCACAAAACCTGCCGTGCTGTTGGCAGCGCGCTGGTTGGCTTCGGCGACGGCATTAGCGGCATCCGCCGCGATCGCGCCGGCCTTGCCGACAATATCAATGGCGGCGCTGGTATTCTTCAGGCGTTCGCCCAGGCTGCCGGCTTGTTCGGCCAGTCTCTCGGCCTCTGCGGCCGCCTTCTCGGCGGCAGCGGCATTGCCACGGGCAGCAGCCTGGCGGGCTTCTTCGCGCTTCAGTTCGGCCGCAGCCAGTTTTTCTGCGGCCTGTTTGGCGATGTCGGCCTGCTGCTCGCCCTCGCTCATGTCTTTGCGCTTCAGTTCCCGAATCCTGTCGGCAGTGGAAGCGCGGATGTCGACTTCCTTTTGCAACGCGGCCGCAGCGGCATCGCGGTACTTCTGCAGGTCGGCGAGCGCTTTTTGCAGCGCCGATTCGCGCGCCGATTTGAGTTTCTCCAGATCCCGGATCTGCTTGTCGATGACCTCCTTGGCGGTCAGCGTTTCCTGTCCGGCAAGAATCTTCTGTTTTTCGAGCTGGAGCTTCTGGAGGTTTTCGCGGGCGGCATTCAGTTTTTGCTGAGCATTGATCCAGGCATTGGCGTAGCCCTGCGCATCAACGATGGTGCGGGCGATATCGGCATTGGGCGTGGCCAGCGTCTGCGCCTTGAGATTGCGCAGCTTCTGCTCGAGTTGCGGAAAGCGCTCGATTTCCGCGCTGGCCTTGGCAAATTCGGCGGCCGTCATCTTGCCTTCGGCGCGCATTTTCTTGAGCGACTCCAGCATGGCCGAACCATTGGTTTCGGAAATTAGCTTGTTGAATTCCTTGTGCACGGCACACAAATGATTCATGGCCTCGTACTGTGCGTCGATTTCGTTGAAATTTCCGAATTTACGCAGAAACCATTCCATGGCGGTGCCGCCCGCCCAATAGCCGGCGCCGAGCAGGGCAAGCGCGGCCGCCAGTTTGCCCAGGGCAGCGCCAGCCAAAGTTGCCGAACCGGCCATCAATCCCATGCCCCTGGCGCCGGCCAGACCGAGGCCGCCGATCGCCACGCCCTCGGCCAGTGGGGCGACGGTATCCATGTTTTTGGCTAGGCCATCAATGGCGCTTGCCAGCTTCTGTGTCGCCTGAGAACTCTTGTCGAATTCACTGACCGAAACCGACACGGCATTGCTCAGGCGCTGCCAGGCTTGTTCAACGGTATTGGGCAAACCGGCCGCTTCCTGCCGCAATTGATCGAGCGCGGCGGGCAACACCTTGGCCATTACCTCGGCGGTCAGTTTGCCTTCCGAAACCATCTTGCGCAGCATGCCTTGCGGCACGCCCATGCCGTCAGCAATAGCTTTCATCAGACGCGGCGCCGCTTCCATGACGGCGTTGAATTCCTCGCCGCGCATGACGCCGGAAGCAAAGGCTTGGGATAGTTGTAGCGTGGCCGAGGCCGATTCCTCCGCCGAGGCGCCGGAAATCTTCAGAGCCAGTGCCACCGATTCGGTGATGGCCGCCGTTTCTTTTTGACTGGCCCCCATGTCTTTCAGCGACCGGTGTAGGCGGGCGTACAGCGTACCCACCGATTTCAGATCCTGGCCAGTAGCATTGGCGATGCGCAGCACGTCGGCCATCGCCACCTTCATGCCGAGGGTTGATCCTGTTGCCAGACGCAGGCGGCCTTCCAGCAGTTTGATGGCATCGGCGGCGGCAATGAATTTCTGCGCGTAATTGGCCACCGCCATGGCAGTGGCCAGTCCGATGGCAGCGGTTCCCAGACCGGCGCCCGATAGCGCAGCGGCCTGTGATGCGCTGGCAACCGCACCGCTCAACTGATTTTGCCGCGCCTGCACCAGCACGGCCGCGTTTTGCTTCAGCGCCAGACTGCGCTGATGCAGTGCCTGGGTTTCCTGTTGCCAGGCCGCCTTGCTGCGCACCGCAATGGCCTGCGCCTTCTGCATTTCGGCATTGAGCCTGCCCTGGTCGGCGCCGCTTTGCCGGGCGGCGATGGACAGCCGCCGAATTTCGCCTTCGGCTTGTTTCCACTGCACGCGCGCTGCCCCGGCCGCTTCCTTGCCGGCGCGGAAGGCTTCGAGTTGGGAGCGGCGCAGCGCTTCAAGGGAAGATACCGCTTCTGCGGTATCGGCCTTGACTTGCAGTGCAATGGATGTGGTCATGTTCGCTCTTGTGTCAGCGCCGCTTCAAAGATTCGCCATGGATAACGCCAGACTTCGACATGACCGCGCTCGATCAATAACAGCGCGGCTCGTTCCAAAGTTCTCAGGCTGGATTCCCTTGTACTTGCCGTAGCAGCCGTTCCCGCAGGCCGAAAAAATGTGCATTCACTGCACGCGCCTCCGTCAACAGCGCAGCCAGCTCGGAAGGTGCGGCCGTGGCAATTTCGTCGTCGCTGACATCCGTCATCAGGCGCAGATCGGCAAGCGTCGCATCTTCGAACAGAGCCAAATCAACCACATCTGCAATGCTGGTTTCCTGCGTGCCAAGAGCGGCCAGCCAAGTACGGATTTCACCCACGGTAAGTTCGCGCACCTTGACCTGACGCCCGAACGCTTCGACTGTTTTTTCAACGCGCATGATCAGCTCGCCATCCGGGCCGAGAAGTATTGCGACAGACCGGCGCCGGTTACAGTGTCGTCTTTCAGCACACTGGCCTCGATTTCCAGCGAAGCGAAATCGTCGCCGATCAGGTTCCAGCCTTTGGCCAGTCCAGGTTTCAGGCGATAGATTTCGACAACAATGGGTTTTCCGGTGACTTCGTTGATGCCGTCATAGACCAGATTCAGTTCTTCGCCGACAGCGGTCAGGGCTTCGATTTCGATGGCGGCCAGTGCCGTGTAATTGACGCTGATCGTGCTGCCATCGACAATCGTCGAGCCTTCAAGAACGATGAGGCCAGCCGGGGTTTTACGGTAATCGGTGCCTTCCACGTAGGTAATCGTGCCGGAAAGGTTTTCGACAACGTAGGCAACGGATTGCGACGGCGTTTTGTTGAAGACGATGAGACCGCCTGTTTTGGCGACATGCTCTTCGTCAGTAACGGCCCCGGCGCTGCTGTTGGCTGTTTCGCCACGCAGGGCAAGCGCAAGATTTTCGGGAGAAAGTTGATGGACGGTAAGCGAGACATTGACCGCCTTGATGCGGGATAGCGAATCGGCCACCCCGCCACCGGCGTTCTGGTAATCCATCAACTCCTTTTTTTCCTCCTCGAAGGAAAAATCGAGTTTGGAAGTATTGCCGATATTGAGCAGCGGCTCGCCGACCTTGCCCAGATAGACGTTGCCCTTGCCGATATAGCTTTGCGATGCCATGAGGTTCTCCGGTGAATGATCTTGACCGGATGATGCAAGGCCGCAAAGGAAGATGCCTGTGGGAGGAATTCAGGGTGTCGCCAGCTTTTCCGCAAAACTCATTTGCACGATCACGCTGGCGCTGACAATGGCCATACCGTCTTCACGCGGCGCAATCGTCCTGCCAACATAGTAGATTTCCCGGCAGCCGTATTCCACGCCTTCGGCAAATAGCGTTCGCTTGATGTCAGCAATGATGGCGTGCGCAGCATCGTTGGGGTTTTCCGGGTCGCAGGCGGCATGGCCTTCGATGATGTAGGTCTGCGTGATATTGGCGACACCCGGCTGCATGCTTTTTACATCGTCGTCGCCTTCCGCCAAAATGGCGCAGGGGATTTTGTCGGTGTCGAGTTTGCGCAGTCCGCGATAAACGCGGCTGCCGATGTTCGTCTCGAAACCGTTGGCTGTGGTGATCAGTGCCAATTGCGCGGCCAGCGCGGCGGCAATGTTGGATGCCTTGCTCATGCGCGGCGCACCATAAATTCGGCGGTATCGCCATCGTTTTTCAGAAGCTGGTCGAGGACATAGCTTTCGCCATCAATGACCAGCGTATTGCCGAGTTTGGGATTGAGGCCAGAGCGCACGGTTGCCACGCTGACGCGGCCGGTGACTTCTCCATACTCTCCTGTTGTTGCCACGCCATGCTCGATCATGGCCAGGCAATCGATGCCTTGCAGAGTCGCCTGCCGCCCAAGATGGGCGAACAGGCGATTGTGCATACGCTCAAAAGCGGCGTCGGCAGCACTTGCCATTTACGGCGTGGTCAGCTTGATGATGGCGCGCGGGCGCGTGCAGAGGTTGAGCGGGTTGCTCTGCGCTTCCAGATCGATGCCCTTGCCCATATCCATGGGTTCCTGCTTGGCGTAGATCGGCAGACCGAGAGTATTGACCGTTTCGATATAGTTGGCCGGCGCAAAGCGGGTGATGAACAGGCCGGAAACCTCAATCGGCACAGCATAGGCTTCTTTGTCGCCGATAGCCACGCTACCGGCGCCGCGATAGCGCTCGAAGACCAAGCCACCGAACTCCATTTCCATACGGGCATCGCCGCGCAGGCTGGCGGCCATCTGTGTGTTCAGATAGGTTTCCTTGACCGCCTTGTGTTCAATCAGGCTACGCCAGAAGGTACTGCCACAGAAGACGCGCACGCCGGAGAAGCCGAGTCCGCCCAGCGCCGGTTCGATGGCTTCCAGCACATCCAGGCACTTGCTGCGCACCAGAGTGGTATCACTGTTCAGGGCAAAATTGATCACCTGTTGCACCACATCGAAAGCGGTATAGAGGCTGATCGCCGCGCCGCTGGCATCAATGTACTCGCCTTTCAGGCAGGCAACCCGATGCGCTTCCAGCGTGTATTCCAAATTGTTGCGCATGGACAGCAAGCGACCATTGACCACGTTCTGGATGCCTTCCAGTTCGTTTTCGCTGCCGAAGGCGCGCACACCGAGAACTTCATCGGCGGCCAGTGCATCCTTGGTCGGCACATGCGGCACGCGGAAGGACAGCGCCTTGCGGTTGCCCTTATTCAACGGCGCGGCCGGCGCATTGCGCGGCACCACCGGCACCAGGGAAAGGACGCCTTCGTAGGATTCGACAAAGACGTTGGGTTGCGTGACACCGGCTTCCTCAAACAGACCGGCAGCGCCGAGGCGTCCAGGCTTGTACGGCACATTGTTGATGGCGGCGGTCAGGCTGGAAAGGCTGAAAGCGTCATTGGAGAAAATATCGAGAGCAGGCATGATGAATTCCTTTTTGGGTTAACGGCAAATAACAAGCCAAGCGGCGAGATCAGCACGAGCCGCTTCGTCGAAGCCGGTCAGCGCCGCTTCTTCGACTTCGGCAACTCGAACGATGGCGACGGCGATGCGGTCATCTGTACTGGCTTCGAGGGGACCATAGAGAATGCCAACCGCAGCTTCGCTACCATCGGTAGCGGCGTTGTTGTAGGCAGTCAATTTGCCACTGGCCGTGATTTTTCCAAGCACCTGCCCTGCAGGCATGACATCACCAGCAACAACGGTGATCTTTTCCCGGCTAATGCTGCCATTGCCTTCGGAGAGCAAAAAAGCGCCAGCGCGGGGAACTTCAGTAAAAGTGGTCATAATGATTTCCTCAGACTATTGACGGCGCGCCGCGTAAATCCCGGCATAGTTGATGGCCGACTGCGGCGCTTGCGTCGGCTGGGGAATGTGGTTGTCGGTGTGGGTGAGCGCATCAAGCGCTGCCCGCGCTTCAAGCAATTGCACACGCACCGTAGCCACTGGCACACGGGCGCTAATCAGCGCCTCGGCCTTGCCAGGCAATCCTGCGGCCTGACAAAGCGCGGTGATTTCTTCGGCTTCGGCTTTTTCGGCGGCATCGTCGGTTTGTTCCGCCGGAGGTTCGATTTCGGCCGGTGGCGCAATCGTGGCGCGGATCGTCTCGGGCAAACGATCCAGATCGAAACAGGCGGCGATTTTCAGGGCCGGTTCCAGTTCGTCGGCAAAGCCCTTGGCGACCGCTTCCTCGGCATTGAGCCAGGTTTCCGCATCGAGCATATCCTTGATGTCGGCTTCGCTGTTGCCGGTGCGGGCGACGTAGGTCGCAATCAGGCTGGCGGCAACTTTGTCCAGCACATCAGCCATGTCGCGCAGATCGTCGGCATTGCCGTAGGCGAAATTGAGCGGGTTGTGGATCATTATGAAAGTGTTTTCCGGCATAACGATCTTGTCGCCCGCCATGGCGATGATGCTGGCGGCACTGGCAGCCACGCCCATGACCTTGACGTTGATATTGGCCGGATGCTGGCGCAGGGCGTTGTAGATGGCGATGGCGTCAAAGACGCTGCCGCCGGGGGAATTGATGCTCAGTTGAATGCTTTCCGCATCGATGGCGCGCAGATCGGTAATGAATTGCTTGGCGGTAAAGCCAAACAGGCCGATTTCGTCATAGACGGAAATTTCTGCGCTACCAGAGGTGGCTTTGGCAGTGACGGCATACCAGGACTTTTTCATAACGACGCTCACGGTTAAAGATGTGAGCATCTTGAAGCGGTCTCAGTTTTTTGCCTGTGGGAGAATTTCAGCGAAAATCGATTCGGCCAGGACGTGCCAGACAACACTCAATGCGCGCGCTGGAGCGCAGGGCGAAACGTTTCAGCGATGGCATGACGCCTCTACAGTTCCTGCTTTGCCAGAACGCAAAGCACCATCGCCATCTTCGCCAGCAAGGCGCGAATCGCCGCCGTGTTCGCTGTGTTGTTTTGAACGTACAAAGCGCATTCTGCCGGAGTGTGATCCCGAAGATACTGGACGACGGCATCCGCCTGCGCCTGTGCTTTAGCCGTCGCAATAGCCTTGTCCTTCGCAGCGGCCGTCGCTGCGTACTGTTGCATGGCTAGCTCTTCCTCTGTCATGGGGCGCTGCGTCCATCCGTGATACCACTTACCATCTACCTCAGCCGGAAGGACAGGCTCAATAACGAAGCCTGGAGCGGGTTCCGGGGGCGGTTGTAGAGGCGGATAAATAGGAGCGTAACCGTGTCCAGCCAAATCAATATCCATTCCGATAGTAGCCAGTAAGACATTGACTTCTTTCTCAAGCAGCACACAAAGATCAGATAAACGGATGTAGTCCATGCTCAATCCCAATCCGCCGAAAGAATGACAAAAGATGAAGGCGAAGCGGTTGCGCTAAGGCCAAGCAGTGCGGCTTGCCCCGTAGTTAAGCCACTGCGGCCTACCCGCACTCGCACGCCGGTTGCAGTTCTTTGATCAGCGCTGTAAATGAGAGAAGTCGGCGTATATTCATAAGAACTCACTCGCAGTACATATCCCGTTCCATACATCGCCATCAGCGAAGGAGCTACCCGCATCGGCGCACGATACGGGAACCATATGTCCGCTTCGGAAGAGCCTATGCACAAGCCCGTCCCAAGTAGTTCGTTGTTAGCGCCGTATCGCTGACAGAACCGGTCGCAAATACAACGCTCCACAACGATCGGCCGCATCTCGAACTCAGTTACTTCCCCTGGTTCAAGCTGGACATCGGCTAGGTCGAACGTACCAGACTGATTCCCGAGTCCGGCAGCACGGTCTGCGAATACGCTTCCTGCGTCGAACCAAAAAACCAACTCCAGGCGGTCGTCCTCATTCGTGCCGAGCGTCTTCCCGGCCAGCGACGGGAGGGCTATCGACGCAGTGAATCTCTGCCACGCTGTTGTCAGCGCAAATTGTTGAGCGCCGATTGCGTTGACATTTGCGGAGGGAGTTCCGCCCGTCCCCATCTGCTGCGAAAAATCAACGGCAATGGGTTTATTAGCATCGGCCCTGGCATAGAACGAGAGAAATACGGTTTTCCCAGCGTAGGTTCTCACGCCTTCGATCGCTTGTTTAAGCAGAAAACCAGATACCGACTGGTTGCCGCCCGTTACTACGCAACGGTGGTAATGCCTTGCATGCGGAACGTCAGTTTGTCCTTCAGCAAAATTCTGCCGAGTCGCAGTAAACGTGGTGTTTCCAAAGCCATAGCAACGCCAACGAGTAGCCAAAAACCCAGAACTGCTGAGACTGGGGGCAGCCAGTGAAGACGCATAATCCCAAAACAGGAAGTTTCCGTTGTGGAGCAAGTTACGAAAATTCGCAGTAGGCACGTAACCACCACCACCGTCCTCGGGCGCACCCAATATCTCGTCGCCGACCGGCAATTCTGCCGGCGCGCCGTTCAGGAGTACAAGGGGGCGACGGGAAGTCATTTTTACGCCGTGACGATGGGCGTGCTGCGCTCGAAGTTGATCACCGTGGCTGATACCGCCACGCCGATCGCCTGCACGACATTGCCGCCGGTATAAGCGGAAACGTCATTGGTAAAACCACCGGCCGTAGTCGACAAAAATTGCTCGCCGGGCGCAGCGCCCGTGACCTGCGTATTCGGGCCTTCGAAATAGACCGTCGCGTTCTCGCCCGAAGTGACCGCCGCCAGGACGAATCCGTGCGCTTCCTTGCCAACGGAAGTGGCATCCGCCTTGCGCACGCGGAATGCGCCGGCATCGCTCCAGATATTGACGAAATCGCCCGCCGCGAGGTTTTCCGATGCCTGGATCGCAGCGGTATCGGCGCCGATGCCGGGCGGCATCATGCTTTCGTGAAAACGCCCGGAAGCGCCGAGCGCCGGAATCTTCCCGGCATCCGCCGCTCCGGCGGAAGTTTGAACGGATGCAACCTCGGTAGGACGGCCGCCGACGTTTGCAAGATATTTATTGCCTGCCATGATAACTACTCCTCAAATAAGCGCGATCGGGTCGCGCAGTTGCACGAACAGCTTGATTGGGGTGATAGCCACCCCGATCACTTGTGAAAAGACGGCACCCGGCGCCGCCGGAACTTCCTGGGTCAGCAGCCCATCGGCACCGACGAATACCGGCAACTCGGGTGTCCAGTTCCAGGAAGGCTCCTCGATGTCACCGGCCATTTGTACGTTCGCCTGCTCCCCGGCGACACAAGCGCCGGTTGTCAGTCCGATCACCCGTCCGCAATGCGCGGCAATTCCGGCATCGGCGCAGTCCACGCCAGTGGAGGTGCGGATGACAGCACGGTGGCCGCCCAAAGCCGCATCGGCCATGAAATCTGTCCGAGCACCACCGGTTGCCGGCTGAGTTCCTGCCCATGCCGGAGGAGTAATGGCCGCCAGTCGCCAGCTTTCGCCGGTATCGAGCTGAAGGCAGAGTTTGTGCAAATCGGCAACGGATTCCGGGACGATAGCCAGACGCGCCGATTCGTCATCGACAACCCATTGGTACGGGGCGTGGATGTCTCCGGCAGGAATTGCGGTGTGTTCCATCGCTACCCCCTGACCGTGACGGCTTGGCCGTTGATCGAAACAGTTTCGCCATTGACGGTCACCGGTTGCGGTGCCGTTTGCCATGCCAGCCACTGTTCGAGTGTTGCCATCACCCATTGGCCATTCTGGCGAACGATAACGGTATCCGGCTGCGGCCAGTTGGCGGCTGGTGGTAGTGCAGCAAGATCGAGGCCGCCAGAACTGCCACTTCTGCCTGGCCGTCCGGGATCGCCTTTCAGATCGACCAGCTTGCCCCAGGTGCCATCGGGGTTTTCAAAGCGTAGCGCGGTGCCTTTCCATTCGTGTTTCGGCTTATCACCCTTCTCGCCGTCTTGCCCGTCCTTGCCCTGCTCTCCCTTGGCCGCAGCCAGGAATGCAGCGCGTTCGGCTTCCTGCCGGCGAGCATTTTCAATGGCAGCGCGCCGTTCAAGAATTCGGCGGTGAATTGCGGCGCTCATGCGCTGAGTTCCTTCAGTTCGTCCAGACCAATACGCGCCGCTTCAACTTCCAATTGTGCGGTCGTCAGGCGGGCCTGCTCGGTCTGCCAGATAAGACTGCGAATTTCTTCGGCATGGCGCTCGGCAGCGGCCAGCGCTTCTTGCCGCGCCTGACTTTCCAGTTCGGCGGTTTGAGCCTGTTGCTGCAACACTTCAATGCGCGCATTCGATTCGCGCTCGGTTTGCGCTTGGCAGAGTTCTGCGGCGATTTGAGCACGGGCTTGTTCGGCTTTCTCGCCTTCGGCCTTGGCTTGAATCACCGCCACTTCTGCATCGACGAGCTGGCGGCGGGCCTGCGCGAGTTGCTGTTCTTCCTGCGCACGACGGGCTTCGGCCTTCTTGAATTCGGCTTCGGCTGCCGCAATGTGGCGCTGATCTTCGGCGGCGTTGCGGGCAATGTCTTCCTGGGCTTTGAGCAGGCGTGTTTCGGCTTCAATAAGCCGGGCCTTGGCCTGATCAACCGGATTGGGCGGCGCATTGGGGTCGGGCGCCGGCAGGCGCAAGCCGGCGGCAAGTTCGCGTTCCTGATCGGCCAGGCGCTCGCGGTCGATCTCTTCCGGGTCGTCGCCCCGTTCGTTGATGATGCGGGTGCGGCTGGTCAGCCCGGCCTCGACGGCGGTCTTTTGCGCGGCCACATCCTGCGTCGGGTGAATATAGGGCCAGCCCTGCGGAATCCACGTAACCCGCTTGGCTTCATTCAGTAATTTCCCCGGCAAGGCACCGCTGATGACCGCGCTTTCTGCCCAGGCATTACGGACCTTTTGGCAGAACTGCGGAATCAGGATCAGCCATTGCCGCTGTTGGCACATCCGCCGGAATTCATTGATGATGACGCGCAGGGAGCGGTCAGAAATTTCGCGCAGATCACCGGTCAGGATTTCATAGGGCAAGCCAGTACCGGCACTGACGCCGAGATATTGCGTGCGGGTGAAATCGCCGTAGTTGGCGCCGGCATCGGGCGGCTCAGAGAACTTGACGCTTTCGCCTGGCAGCAGTTCTTGAAATGTTCCAGGTTCCATTGCCACCATCGGCACGTCAGCGTTATCACGCTCAACCTTGCGTCCAGAAATGGGGTCAATTGACGGCTCAACCGCTACCGGCTGCCTTTCGACAAAGCCGGTAAAGAGGTTGGCAAGCTTCTGCCGTTCCAGTACGGCATCGTCGAAATCGCCGACGCCGCGCAGTTTGGCAAGAATGGGCGCGAGTTCGGAAACGCCGCGCAATTGGCCGGGGCGCAATGGTTCGTAGATGTGCAGCACATCCTTGGCCAGAACGCGGACCAGCTCACCCGTAGCGTTGGCTTCGCCGGGGTGGGTGCGGTACATCCAATAGGCCACCCGTTGGCCGATGGCGTTGAATTCAATGCCCTGCATGATCTTGTTGCCGTTGGCGGCAAAGCCGTCGTGCATCGGCACCATTTCGGATTCGAGGATCTGCAATTGCAGCGGCACGGGCAGGCCATCTTCCGGCCGTCGATAGCGAAGGCGGACAAAGACCTCACCGGCGGCAATCCAGTTGGCGGCGACCATGTTCTGCAAGCCATAGCCATCCAACACACCATCGGCATCGCACACCGAAAGCCACTCATTCCAGAGATTGGTCAGACGTTCCTTGGTGGCCGGGTCGCTGGTCTTGGGGCGGGCGATAATGCCGGTACCGATGAGGTTGGCAGACCAGCGCGCCGGAATAGCACGCCCAGCCCAGTCATTGCGGGCGGCATCACGGGCACGGTTGCGCAGGGTCGGTTGACCGGCAATTGACCGATTCGGGCCGCTCGATGAGGGCATCCAACCACGCATGCGGCGACCTGTGCCGGCAGCATCGTAATGGGCCTGCGGGAGTTGAGATGCCGCGCCGACAACGGCAACCTTTGTCTGCGGCTGGCGATTTTTGCGGCGCTTGCTCATTGAAAGCCCCGGCCACCGTGGTAAAGGCGGGTTTGTTTGGGGCGGTTTGCGCCCGCTTGCACAGCTTCATCGACTTGCCGGCGAACCAAATCATCACGAGCGCTGATCAACTCGTCAATGGAACGGTATTCAATGGATTTGTCACCTTTGCGAATCACGCGCTCGCCTTGGGCGATGGCGGTATTCAGGGCATCAATGTCGGATTGTGAAACAGGCATCCCGGAAGCCTCATAGGGTTTCCGGGATGATGAGGCGGCTAGTTCATAAGCGCCTGTGGGAGGATTTCAGTCGGCGCTGGCGATTTCTTGCCCGGTGACCTTCGGGGTGGCCAGGCCCACTTCAACGCCAGCCTTGAATGCCGCTTCGAGCGCATCGTGCAGGCTCCAGACCGCCACCTCATGAAAATCCAGCCTGTCCGACTTGCGGGCTTCCAGGGTTTCGATGTCCAGATATTTCTGGGCGATCAGGGTCAGGAGGGGGGTGATCTGTGCTTCCAGGCGCGGTGTCGTTTGCGTGTTCATGTCGATTCCCTCGTGGTGATTCATTCAAAGATCACCAGCAGTTCGTCCAGCCCGGCTTCAACCCGCCCAAGGTCGCCGACGTGGCTCCAGTCGATGGCATTGGGGTTGTGATCGAAGTGGTCATCGGCCAGCGCTTGTAGTGCTTCCAGCTTGCTCTGGATGGCGGCGGTGCGGGCGAGGTAGGCATCGATGGCGGTTGGCTTGGTGGTCATTTTTGGCTCCGTGCGTGTTGATTGACGACACCCCTATGAACGCTCTGTTCGCACTGGAAGACAAGCAAAAGATCGAGAATGTTGGCATTAATGTAAAGGGGATCATTGGACTCTCGATACGTGCCTACGCCCGGCATCGGGGGGTTTCGCATGTGGCGGTCAAGAAGGCGATCGACGCTGGGCGCATCACACCGGAGGCCGATGGCGCCAGCGCTGTCCGCCGGTGGTACCGAGGCGGTTAAGGCGCAGACCAATGACATAAAGACTATGTTACCCCAGATACGCCGACCTTGAACTTCGCCGTGCTGGTGCCACAGATTGCTTTTGAACCTCGCTTTTCTGTTCGCCCGCCTTGGTTTTTGGCTCTGGAACAGGCTGTAAAAGCCGTTTTTCCAGTTCTTCCCACTTCTTTTCGGCCCAACGATTCACGCCAAGTCTGACCGCCGCTGCGTAGGCATAAACCAAGGTATCCCAAGCCTCGTTACGTGCCCCAGGAGGCTTTTTCCAGCGCTTATAACTGCGACCGTTGAGGTATTTGGTGACCAGTTTTTCCGAGGTGAGCTGGTTGAAGTAATCATCAGCCAGCCATTGCCCGAAATGAATGTAGTTTTTGCCTGGATTTTCCAGGCGCAGGCGGGCATAGAGCGTGTTTTTCGCCGTATCGGTGCCGATCAGCCAAACGCGGGCGCCTTCCTTGATTTTTTGACCGTCGATGTCAACATCAACCGCCGAAGGCGATTTGATAACAGGACCACCATAGCGGCTATCGCCCTTGATCGCCATGATGCTGCGATGAGCGCGGGTGCGCGTGAATTTATAGACTTCGTTTGACGTGTGGCCATCGCCGGCATCAATGCAGGCAGCCGCAACACGCATTTCGACACCGCTTTGATGGTGGAAAGGCTGGACCAGCCAGGCATCAAGTTCATCCCATGTCTTTTGCAGCAGCGGATCGCCCCAAATGATGAGGTAATCGACGACCCAGGCTTCTTCTTCTCGCCCCCAGGCGATAGCATGGCACTCAATGCGGTTGTGCTGGATGTCGATGCCAGCGGTGATGATAAACGCGCCGTAGGGCACCATGCGCTGTTCGTAAGACTCAGTCCTGGTCTTGAGTACATTTTCGGCAATCTGATCGCCAACCTCTTCGTAAGCCTCTCCCAGATCCAGATTGGTGACTTTCTTCTTCAAAGAATGATCGCCGCGCGCCGCCGCCGCTTCGGCTTGTTCCCAATCGCGGGCAATACCGGCCCAGGAACGCCAGCCCAATGGCGACAACAAGCCGGGTACATGATAGCCGCGCAGGCCCGGACGCTTCGATCGCGCTGTCGGACGCCATTCTCCGGCGGCCAGCATGGCCGTTTTGTGATGCTCTTCAATGACAGCCCCGCATTCTGTACAGATCAGGTGCGCCTTTTCCGGCTCTCCCTTGGGCCAGTGGATGTTTTCCCAGCGGATATAGTCCATGTGGCCGCAATGCGGACAGGGTACAAAGTAGCGGCGCTGATCGGTTTCCTCGTAATCGACAATGATGCGCGATTCCTCTTTGTTTCCAGGCGTCGATAGCTTGAAAATCTTGCGATTGCGTTGAAAGGTGTCAGTACGTTTGACCGCCATCCCCACCGGATCACCCTGCCCGTTCACGTCACGCGGGTAGCGGTCGATTTCATCGAGGATGAGGTAGCGAATGGGGCGGGATTGCAGACCTTGCGCAGAATTGGCACCGGCAATGGACAAAAAGCCGCCGGCAAACTTCTTGAAGCGCATTGTGTTGCCGCCCTTGCGGCTTTTGGCTTCGGCAA
Organism: Pseudomonadota bacterium; assembly: GCA_022705135.1. GTDB lineage: Bacteria > Pseudomonadota > Gammaproteobacteria > Burkholderiales > Rhodocyclaceae > UBA1934. The sequence goes on from JAKJFA010000004.1 coordinate 61,514, forward strand.
TACGGTTTTTGAGTACCGGCGTGTATTCAATGAGTGGATTGATGCGTTCGCGCACATAGTCTTTGCCGGCATCAACCGTTGGCTGGACCAGCATGGTCGGCCCCGGAGCCAGATGGATGATGTAGCCGATGACGTTGTTGGCCGTTTCCGAGCCGGAAATCTGTCCGCTTTTGACCAGAACGACCTCATCAATGCCGGAACCTGGCGACAGATCGAGCATGATGTCGCGCATATAGGGCGTGCGCGACGTTCTCCATAGTCCAGGCTCCGAACTTGTCGGTGGCAGATAGCGGAATTCATCGGACCAGGCGTCAATGGTCAGATCTGGGTCGGGCATCAAGCCTTCGCGCCAAGCTGAACAGACCAAAGCAGAGGCGGACCACAGTGCCATAGGCTACTCTTCCTCGCCTTCTTCGTCGGGCTCGGCTTCTGGCAATTCCTCCGCGCATTCAACCTCGGACACCACATCGGAAAGCGCTTGCCGTAGCTCGGTGGTGAGCAATTTTTCGATTTCGACCGCACTTTTCTCGGCGGCAAGCAGTTCAGCCGTTCGCGCCGGCACCGCCATGATGGCATCGCGCAGTTGTCGGGCCAGCTCGAATTGCGTTTGCCGAACCGCTTTAGCATCGACCAGCTTGCCTTCCGCTTCCAGCACGGCCAGCTCCAGCTTGCGGTATTCCATTTCTTCGCGCTTAACGCGCCAGTGCGAGATGCCGAGGCCGTTTTGTTCTGGACTGAGCGGACCGCCATCGAGTGCGCGGCCATGAAAGAGGCGCTGCACGCTACCACGCTCGCTCTGTTTGATGTCAATGCTTTCCCTGAGCTTGATGTCTGTGTATTCGGGATCAATCTTGCCGTCGATCTTCTTGATGGTGCCCTTTTTGATGTGGTGCTGAAGGGTTGAAAGCGCCATTCCACGCGACTTGGCGTAGCTGCGCATGGACATCAATTCGCTCTGAGCATTCATTCATTTCAGACCTTGAATCGGCTCAACAAATGACCGGCACAGTAACCGAGCCGCGAAAACCCATGAACTAGCGTAATTGCGCGGGTTGCATTACCCGCGCAGCATAGATTTCCCACAGGGACCCCGCTCATTTCCACGCCCCTTTCTTACCCGAACTTGCCATGGCTTGCTCAAAGGCTTTGCTGAATTCCTGTGGCAGTTGTGTTTCAACGATATGGCGCCCTATACCATCAAAGTCGATGCGCTTTCTGTAGGTCGGCTTGCGCACGAACGCGAGAACACATTGCACATTGCCTTTGCTGATGAGCTTCCAGATGCCGATATTGCTGCCATCCCTGCCGCGCTTGACGATGTACTGGCTGCGCTTCTGCTTGAAGACTTGCCCTCGCTTCTTGAGCCGCGAGTACATCCTGTCGCTCATGGGTTGCCTGCCTTCGCCCGCCCATGCCCCGAGCTGTGTCAGCATCTTAGTGACTTCACCACGCTGAATACCGCCGTAGGCATCGAGTGGTGCAGCCTTTCCCGGTGCGACATACTTCCCTGCGGGCAAGATACCCAGGCGCTGCAGGCGAATCTCAAGGCGCTTTACCAAGCGAGCACCACCAGTGAATTCATGGCCGATGATGTCGCGCATGGCATACATGCCCTTGCTGGTATCGAGCTGCCCATCCTTAAGCCAGACAGTAGCCACAGGCTTTTGCTTGTTGGCAGGTTTGACCATGATGCTCTTCAGCGTAATCGGCATGGGTCGGTCGAACTTGCTGGCCATCTCCTGGATGATGGCAGTCTTGATTCTGGAAGCCACGCGATTGACTGCAACGATACTGGCAAATGCTGCTTGCTTGGCAGCATTACCAGCCAGATCAGCCACAGCCAACCCTACTTCATTCTTGGCTTCGATGCGGATCATTTAACTGGCTCCGCTTCGCGCGAAACCTTCTCGCTGAGAATGAGCGGCAGCAATCCGATTTCCTCAGCCATGGCGATCAGGTTGATGATTTGCCTTTCCGTCAAACCGAGAATCTTGGCAATATCCCGGCGAGGCATGCCACGTTTGAGCAGCTCGCTGACTCCGCGCACGCGCTTCCAACGCTCGAAGCTTTCCAGCTTGGGAACCGTTAAAGTTTCGCCACCGTAAAGCCCGACAAAAGCTGCAAAGGGTTTCTCGCCCAATAGGGCACGCAAGTGATGCCCGGAGACAATCTTCTCCGGGACATAGAGGGTGCGACCGCCATGCACGGCAGCTAGGCGCACGCTCGCCTCAAAGCCGATCTCCCGGCAGATGTCCTCCATGATGCCGTTGATGTAATCGCAGCTCATTGCAGCGCCCTTACCAGGACATAAGCGCTGGCCACATGAGAATAGCGCTTCTGTACGCGCACGTCGCAGGCTTGCTTATCGTCTTTCCAGACGATCTCATTGCAGGCATCGAAAATGCCTTTGACCACGTTATCGACGTCCGGCTTCGAGGTCGGAAAAATGTCGCCCTCCAAAGCGGCGCGCTTTTTCTTCTCGCTCCAGCTATCGGGTGGAGTGACGAACAAGGCGATTTCGACAAACACGGCGCCGTCGAAAAGCGGTCGGCCTTGCATGGCTTCTTGCGCTTTGACCTTGACCAGATTTTCGTAGCTGGCGGTTTTTTCCGGCGTGTAGGCCGTGACAAAATTGCCCCGCCGGGCGAACTTTGGCCGACCCTTGCCGACAGGCACACCAGGGATCACAAAAGAAACGGTTGTTGGTTCGCGTTCCATTGCTTTTTTACCTCCTCGATCAGTTCCTGCACCGCGGCCTCCCCCCGGCGTTTCTTCACATCCGCGTAGTACTCGGATCGCTTCACCCGGTCCCAGCTCATAACCTCCCTGGCCTCGCATTCCTTGCGGTACTTCTCCCCCCAAGTGCAATTCGGCTTGTCGCATGGTGATTGCCCGCACATTCACCCCAAGCCCTTCAGTGCCCTCAAGGCTTCGTCAATAACCTTCTTCGATCTGGCTCTGTCTTCCTCAGTTGGATGATGCGGAAGCGCTTTGTGATTCGGGGCCATCCCTTCGCGCCTAGCCGCCTCCCTGCATGCTTCAAGGAATTCCGGAAGCGTGGGCGGATATTTCTGGTCTTTGACAGCATCGAAAGCCTTGCCAATAGCCATCATCGAAAAGCCTGCGATTTCATCCGCCCACTCTGACTTGACCCGCGACAGCGGTAGCCCGGACCAGCGATCAACCCAAAGTGATCCATACCGATTCTCAAATCGTTCCCATAGCCGTTCAACCGCTTCGATCATCAATACGCTGCGCCTGTCCATCGATGATGATGTGCTGCTGGTCACTGCGGTTTGCTGCTGCATTTTCGTACCCCTGTTGTGCGAAGTAATCGGCTCGAAGGTTGTGCTTGTTGCCGTTTTGTTTGGGATTGCCTGGAGGTGCTTGTTGAGTCGCCAGAACGCGATCCGCATAGCCAGGCAGGTATGCGATTGGCTCCCGTGCTTCCGACTTTGCCTTGGCGATGGCTGCGCGCATTTTCCCGACTGTGACCTTGGCATTCAGCCATCCGGTTGCAAGCGGCCAGAACTTTTTCCGGTCATGCATGACCATAGGGTCGATCTCGACACCGTGCTCGTTTTTGAAAAATTCGATCCAGTCAAAAGGCGTTGCTGGCAAAAAGTCGTCGCCTTTCTTGGTGTACGACGATTGAGTACACCTATGGTTTACAGGATTGGTATATGGCGTGTGGTGTACACCAGCGTGGGTTTCTGGTGGGTTAGCGGATTGAAACCCATTGGGTTTTTCTTGGGTTTTGTTTGGGTTATCGTCCGGTTTGGTTTTTGGCGGTCGTCCGCCTTTCTTTCCGTTTTCCTTGGCAGCGCCTATCCGGTTTTGCGCCTTGACGATTTCCCGATCTGTCCTTGCTTGATGGCGTAAGCCATCTGTTCCTATGGGAAAGAACTCATCGGCAATGCGCTTGACCGCTTTTTGCTCGTTCTTATCCATCGCTCTTGCTATCCTGCAAAGGTCAGAATAGCCCTTTGGCAATGGCGTTTCCGTCGCATAGTAATGATCCAGGAGCCGGTCATAAACTCCGACTTCTGCGCAAGACAAATGCCCTGTATCGCGCTGAAAATCACCAATATAGCGCTCGTAATAGTTCACGCAGCCTCCAAAACAAGGCCCAATTGCCGCGTGCGATCACGCTGCAGATCGAGATATGCTGGATTTAGTTCACATCCGAGCCAGTGACGGCCAAGGCGCTGCGCTACTTGAGCGACGGTACCGGAGCCAAGAAACGGATCGAAAACAATGTCACCCGGGCGACTACCAGCGAGAATGCACGGCTCGACAAGCGCCTGCGGGAATGTGGCGAAATGGGCTTCGCTGTAGCTTTCAGTCGGGATTGTCCAGACACTGCGGCGGTTACTCATTGCGCCGTCAATTTCGGCGTATTTGATTTCCTGTTCACGTCCAGCTTCGTGAATTGAGCCATGTGATCCTGAGCCAGTCTTCCATCCTGCTGGTGAACGAACTTTTTTAGGCCGCAGTCCATTGACCGTATCAGTCGGAACGCTCTTGTTTCCGGACTTCTGTTGACTAATCCTGCGAATGTCGTCTTCGGGATTTTTCGACGGCACTTTGATTGCGTTCTGGTCAAAGTAGTACCGCTCGTTCTTGGTCAGCAAGAACAGGTATTCATGGGCCTTTGTGCAACGATCACGCACCGACTCGGGCATCGGGTTCGGCTTATGCCAGACGATGTCCTGGCGCAGATACCAGCCAGCATCCTGCAAAGCGAAGGCGAGGCGCCATGGCTGTCCGACAAGGTCTTTCGGCTTCAACCCTTCATCGCGGCCAGCGTTGCGATTAGCGAGACAGATCGCCGCTTTGCCGCGCGCCCTGTTGATGAATTGCGCGCCGGTTTGTGGCCCGGTTGGGCCGCCTCGGCTTGCGTAGCTGTCACCTATGTTCATCCAGAGCGTGCCATCGTCGGCAAGCAGATCTCGAGCGAGAGCAAAAACCTCGACCAGGTTGGCGATAAATTCGCAGAGCGTCGGTTCTTGACCAAGCTGTCCAGCTACGCCGTAATCTCGCAGCCCCCAATAGGGCGGCGACGTGACGATGCACTGCACCTTGCCGGAGTAGCCATCAGCAATCATCTGCCGCATTGATTCGCGGCAGTCACCAAGGAGGCAATGATCAAGTTTCATTTGCGACAGATCACCGTTTTTTCATCGCTTTTTCAACTTGATGCAAAGCGCTCAAGGTCACAGAAATGGCATCCTGCAACTCGCGGTGCGCTGTTTCCAATTCCCCGGCCTCAATCCCATCAGTCAGCGCAGCCAGACTTGACAGCGCCTCCCCTGTTTCTTTGCACAAGCGCGAAAGCGTGTGGGAGAAGTTGGCACTCTGTGTCGAATCCGTTTGCTTGGGCTCGGCGATCATTGCAATTGGCGCAAGCAATTCGTTGACGGCGCGCAGGCGTAAATCTTCCGGGAGCGCCTGCAAAATGACGGGCACAAAATTGGCCGGTAGCAAGGTGCAATCCTTGGTCTGGTCGTCCAACCAACGGAAGATACGCTGGGCGTTGATCTTGGCGTCCTCAAAAGCATCCCGACTTTTCTTGAATTCACCACCCACCGGCGGTTCAGCAAGTTCCATATATGCCTCCACAATCGAGACAGCGGCAGCTTCCCGAGAGAGGCCCAAGCGTTTGCGCCAGACGTTGACATGTCGCAGCAAAACCATCGTGCAGGAATCGTGAATTTCAGTATTCATGTTGGCCATGCCCAATTTGAGTACAGTGGAAAAAAGAGGGAGAAAATTGATGTGTCGATTGGCTTATTCGTCTGTGATAGATTGTGATTTCCACGCGTACCTTCATTTCACGAAAGGGATGGCCCATGAAACGGGATATGGACCTAGTTCGCCGCATCATCTTGGCAACGACAGAATTACCGTACGGGGAAACACTGAACGAGCTAGAAGGGGTATCCCAGGAAGAATTTGCGATGCATGCAATATGGTTGCAAGAAGCCGGCTTAATCGATGCTATTGCGCAAGCCGGATCAGGATCAAGCGCGAAATTTGCCATCATTTCTCGGCTCACCTGGGATGGCTGCGAATTCGCAGATGCTATCGCCAGCGACACACTCTGGAACAAAGCGAAGGAAAACGTGTTCAAGCCAGGCATCTCATTTACTTTCGATATTTTGAAAGACTGGCTCAAAGCAGAGATCGTGCAGGGCTTTCCTACCCTCGTCAAACTGGCCTAATACGCCGTGCAACCCATGCTCAGATATTGCTGATGCAGGGTCAAGAAAAGGTTGTGCCATTATTACGCTGCCTTTTTGGAAATCGGAAACTCATCGGTAACCAACTCTGGCCAGATTTCCCACCAGTCATCGGGGCGAAGATCACGGCGCGTGACAGCTCCATGCGTAGCACGCTCAATTGCTGGACAGCGTTCGACAGGAATTGGTCGTGTTCCATTTCCCCATTGATTCACTGTGGGCGAAGCAACGCCAAGAAGTCTGGCAAGAGCAGCTTGGCCACCGGCAATTTCACAAGCAATGGAAATAGGTGATTTATTCATGCAATTCATCGTAAGGCTACGCCTAACTTTTGTCAATAGGAATTGCCTAACCACCTGCGCTCGCGGGATATTAGGCTATGCTTAAGGGTAAAGAATTTGGCGCAGCCATCGGTATAGCCATTCAGCGCAAGCTGGAGAATGGTTCTGCTCGGTCAAAAAAAGCGATTGCCGACCATTTCGGCATGCGGCCGCCATCCCTATCTGACTGGGTGAAAAAAGGCGCAGTGTCTAAAGACAAACTGCCTGAACTGTGGCGCTACTTTTCTGACGTTGCCGGGCCGGAACACTGGGGAATGACTGCTGACGAATGGCCCGCCGGATTGACAAACGAGAACCTAGCAACATTGTCAGGTTCTCGCCAAGCACAGAGCGACGCAGAATCCTCCCTCGAAGATCGAGGAGGAAAAATGTCGAAACTAGCCACAGTGAGCCGTCTCAAGGTTCGAAATGACGTTGAAACCATTTACCAATATGCTGATGTCGCCGGGTCGATGGGGCACGGCCTTACCCTTCCGGACCAGCCTGGCACTATCGAAAGATGGAGCGTCTCGCGTGAATGGCTATCAAAGAACGTCCAGTCCAACACCGGCATCAATAACCTGTGCATCGTTACGGGTTTTGGGCCATCGATGCAGCCAATGTTCAACCCCGGCGACCCTCTTCTGGTCGACACCGGCGTAAAGGCCGTTATCGCAGACGGGATCTACTTCTTCCGCGTCGGCAGCGAAGGATTCGTCAAACAGTTGCAGAAAATCCCCACTGAAAACGGCGTCAAGTACGTCGCCAAATCGAAGAACTTAGACTACGACCCATTCGAGATCACTGAAGGCATGGACTTCGAGGTGCTTGGGAAGGTTATACGAGTTTGGTGCGGAACAAACTTCTGATAAGCCTTGGATATCCTGCTTTGCCTCGTCATAGCCATATCAGACGGCGACACGCTCAGGGCTAGTAGGCGCCCAAAGGAAACCATCAAGATTCGCTTGGCCGAGATTGACGTCCTAGAGAAGGAAAAGCTCGGCCAGCGTTCAAAGCAATCTCTCTCCGATCTCTGCTACCTTAGGCAAGCCAAGATCACCACCAGACTAAAGGCCGCTACGGGCGCACGGTCGCGCACGTTGAGTGTGACGGTGCCGACGCCTGACTTCGGCTACTCAGGGGACGGGAAGAAGAGTCTTGCGGAAAAATAGCCAACCTGAGGATCAATAATGGGGAAATTACTCGAAGGGGACGATGGTTTGCCTGCAGAGGAAGTGGGAATTTGGGCCAAGGAGAAGCATGACTATCTGTGCCGCTACATCGATATTTCGCGCAGTGCTCGCGCAAAATACCTTGGGACCGGAAAGGCTGGAGCGACCTACATCGACCTGTTTTGCGGCCCAGGTCGATGCAAGGTGCGAGACACGGGCGAATGGATTGACGGCGGAGCAGTCTCGGCCTGGAAGAAGAGCCAAGAAGGTGGCGCACCGTTCACGCATGTTTTCATCGGCGATCTCGACGTGCAGCGGCGTGAAGCTGCCGTTACCCGCCTACGCCAATTGGGCGCACCAGTGGTCGGGATTGACGGAACGGCCGTGCAGTCCGTCCATAAGATTGTGAAGCACCTGAATCCTTACGGACTGCACTTTGCGTTCCTCGATCCCTTTGACTTGGCTACGTTGAACTTCGACATCATCGTGACGCTGTCGCAGCTCACGCGCATCGATATGCTGGTTCACATCAGCCAGATGGACTTGCAACGCAATGCGGTGAGCTATGCGACTACCGAAGAATCGGCGTTCGATACGTTCGCGCCTGGTTGGCGGAATAAGGTTGCCATCATCCAAGCACAGCAGACGCTTCGGCAGCAGGTCTTTCAATACTGGCGCGACAAGGTCGCAGGTCTTGGAGTGTGGCCGTCCACCGACATGCGTTTGCTCAAGGGCGGGAACAACCAGCCACTGTATTGGCTGCTGATGGCAGCAAAGCATCCTCTACCGCACAAGTTCTGGGCCACAGCCTCCAACATCGAAGGCCAAGGCAAGCTCGACTTCTAGGGATGCGCCACAGCTTCGGGGTAGTTATCCCATGTGCGCCCACGGAAAACGCGCCCGTTCGCTTTCTTGTGGCGCTTGACGCCGTCAGCGCCCCAGCCGCCCCACTGCTTGAAAAAGAATGCCGCACCAGCGACCTCAGCCTGAGCCTGCACGTTCGCTATCCACTCCTCTCGCATGGGACGAGCTTTATGACCTGATTCTCCGCCGACGATTACCCAATGAATTCCTGTAAGATCAACGTCACCGATATCCTCTAGTAGTGGTTCGACCGACAGAAAACGAATACCAGCATCAACTTGTCGCAGGCAGTCGATGCGCGGAACCCCGTATTTCCTATCTTCAACCGATACCCCAAGCCAAACATTTTGTGGGCAGAAACGTTCGGAGAAATAGCGCGGCAAGCGGTCTGCCCGTTTCGTGAGAATCTGGTAAGTATGCTGCGGAGTCTGCCGAATCACTGAGAACACCTGATCCAGAAACCGGTCGGGAATGCCCTCGTGAAACAGGTCGCTCATGGAATTGACGAAATAGACCGTCGGTTTCTTGCGCTGGAGTGGCTGAACGAGCCGCTCAGGCAAGATCGTCAGATCGAAACCATTCTCATAGCCCGGCGCACCCATGGCGTGAAGCCGCCCAGCCATCACCTCGGCATAGCAGTATTTGCAACCTGGCGAAATCTTCGTGCACCCGGTCGTTGGATTCCATGTTTGCTCTGTCCATTCAATGCGTGACTGTGTTGTCATATTCCATTCTTCCTATTTCAATTTCCTCGCATGGCAAGTGACATTAATGTTGGCAACCAAATCATCAATCATCTTAGACAGCATTACGCGCAAAGGTGCTAGATCCTCTCCACCAAGGTGAGCGCGCATCTTGTTCGCCAACTCATCAACCGATAGTTCCTTCTTCTGATCGCCCAAATGCACCAAACGCATACAGTGTTCAATCACATCGGTTTTTGGATTTGTCTGTCCCAACTCGTATCGACATAACGTTGGCTGAGACACGCCCAACTCATGTGCAAATTCGGTTTGGCTACGCCTATCTCGTGCCAACTTAATAAGCTCAGAAACCCTTGTAATAGCCACAGGAACAATCTTTATTATGCATCATGTGCATTTATAGCATATTTATGCACACTGCGCATATTTCGAAAAAGGGGCAACCTCACGCCCCTTTTCAAAAAAACGCATTGTTTTTTCTACCAAACGTAAGGCAATTTCTTCGCCTCTTCCTCACCACGTTTCATCTTTTGAACCCACTGCAGCAGGATGGCATTGGCCTTCGTCTGCCAGCCGCCTTTCGGCAAGCCTTGCAGACACAGGCGCTCCTTTTTCAGGCGCTCCTTTTTCTTTAGCGCCTTTTCCTTCAGGTACTCAACGATCTCCGCATCCAGCCGGATCGTCACCCGCACCTTCGCCCTCTTTTTCCCTGGGCCGCGCTGCCCCGGCTTCCGTTTCTCGGCGTCCATAACTTCCCTTGAAAGCTGATCAATGTCCTGCACGGATATTGTAGAGGCTTTTTGTATGCACAAATAACCGCACCATTCAAAAATTAGGCTGCGCCTATTGACAGACAGTAAGGCTTCGCCTAATCTGGCGTTGTCGCAGCAAAACATCCGAGCGATGAATCGAGGTTAGGCAAGACGACTCAATGGCACCGCCGACAGTATGAGCCGAAACAGTAGAACCACTGCGAAGAAGCAACAGTTAGCAGTAGAGGCAAGCAACAAGCCGCAGAGCAGTCCGACGCTGTGATTGGTGGCTCTTTCACAGCATGCACAGCCAGACCGCATAGCCAGCCTAGGCGATGACGAGGCGCGGGGGAGAATCGGTTAGGAACCGTTGCCAACCGTTCCGGGGGCTTGCCCCTACTGCTAATTGCAAAAAGTGAAAGGGGTTGATTGGGCAGGTAGCGTCAAAACAGGACTCTGATCCTCCGAATCAATCTTCACCCGCCAGAAATGGCCGCCCACTAGCCGGACGACAAGCCGGGGTCAGCGATGGGAGCGGTAACGCCGTAAGCCGCCAATTTTGAAAGGAAGGAAACGCCATGCATCCGTTGGCCGCACTCGCTCTTAAAGCCGTTGCTCTTCGCCGTACCTGCGGAAGATTCGCAGCCAGGCGTTTCGCCTCTCGCAATGGCGTTGGTAGCTTGTACCGGATTGCTCTTCAACTTGAAGCCGTGAAGGGGGTCGCATGATTACCGATGGAATCGATGGCGCTCTGATCAGGTTCGAGCGTGCTCAAACGGCCGCAGAAAGCGAAAGCAATGCCGTTGATGATCTGTTGAGCCCGACCGGTGATTTCTTCCCGTTCAACACGAAGAATTTTGACGAATCGCTGGGCGAATTCGGCGACGACCTAACCATCAAGGTCTGCGCCTGCCTGCAGGCCGAAAACTTCGCTCTTGCCGGTTCCTTGATTTTCGACCACTGCGTCGACTACTGGACCGAGCGCGCACAAAAGCACCTTGAGAAAGAGGCTGAGAAGCAGCGCAACGAGTACGAGGCCGACAGGGCGTGGAGGGAAGCAGCATGACGGCCAAACACACCCCGGCGCCGTGGGTTGTAAACACAGCAGGCTCCGCCAAGAAAGGTGAGCCTTTCAGAATCACCGAAATCTATGTCTATGCACCAAATACTCAGGACGACACGGCTATTTGTGCCGATGTTATTGACCCAGTAACTCAGGCGCCAAGTGAAGCCAACGCCCGCCGCATCGTCGCCTGCGTGAATGCTTGTGAAGGTATCCCAACTGCTCGGCTAGAGGCCGGTTCGGCAGACGTTCTTGCCTACAGCATGGAGCTACATAAGCAACGCGACGAACTGCTTGAGGCGTTAAAAAACCTCGTTGGACTGGCAAAACTAGGTGCAGCACCTTTGCACAATTATAAAGCCGCAATCCAGGTTGCAGATGATGCCATTGCCAAAGCAAGGAGCGAGGCATGAACTGCATCACGATCTCGCGCCGCGCGGCACAAGCCTGCCTTTTGCACCACATGGCCGAACAGGAAAGCCAGACCATCAAAAGACTTGCCGATGAATACCGCATTAAGCGGCAAGAACTGGAAGCGCTGGCGCACCGCATTACGGCATGCGCCAAGGCGCGTACTCAATACCTTGCCGCGTTGAGGAATTTCGTCCAATGAGAACAATCATCATTGACCTCGACAAGCTGGCGCGCAACGCGCTCGAAGGCATCGTGTTTGCTGCCGCGCTCATTGCTGCCTACGCAATCGTTGAATTGATCGAAACCCCGGATTGGCAGGTTAAGGCGGGAGTGACAGCCCATCCGGCACGCGCAAGCGTGGCATCACCCAACCCCGTCACCAGCGCAGCGGTCTCCTTTCCTGTGGGCGCTGGCGCAGACCAAAAACAGGCCGCTCCGCTTCCCTCCGGCGGAGTGCGCCTGCTGCGAGATAACCGGAGCCAGCAACAATGAACGCACCCGAACAAATCATCATCCCGGATCGCACCAAGTTCATCGGCGGCAGCGATGTAGCCGCGATTCTTGGCGTGTCGAAGTGGAAATCAGCCTTTCAGCTTTATCAGGAAAAGATCGGCGCCTATGTCGAAAAATCGACCCCTGAGCGCGACAAGGTTCTAAGCCGTGGCAAGCGCTGGGAGCCGGTTGTCGTCGAAATGCTGGTCGATGAACTGGAATCACGCGGCCATACCGTCGAAATCATCGCCCGCAACGCGCATTATCAGGATCCAGAGTTTCCATTTCTGGCCTGCGAGCTGGACCTTGAGTTGCTTATCGACGGCGAGGAAGTCAACGGTGAAATGAAAACCGTGCATCCGTTTGCCGCCAAGGATTGGGGAGAAGTCGAATCGGATGAAATCCCCATCTACTACGCCGCCCAGATCATGCACGGTCTGATGATCAAGCCGCGTCGCCGCGCCGTTGTCGCCGCCTTAATCGGCGCCGACGATCTGCGCATTCACTGGCTGGAACGCGACGACGAAACCATTGCCGGAATTCGCGCTAGAGAAATTGAGTTCTGGAAACGTATCCAGAACGGCAACCCGCCAGACCCTACCGATCCGGAAGACGTGAAGTGGTTGTACCAGCGCGATGTTGGTACTGCCATCGAGGCGGACGACGAACTGGTCATGCAGTGCCAGCAACTCAAGGACATGAAGGCCAACGCCAAAGACCTCGAAGGCCGGATCGAATTACTGGCAACACGTATCAAGGCCCACATGGGCACTGCTGCCACCCTGCTGTATCGCGGCCAGCCGATTGCCACGTGGAAGAACAACAAGGACAGCGTGGCCACGGACTGGAAGGCCGCCTATCTCGACCTCGGCCCAACCAAGGAACACATCGTCAAATTCACCACCACCAAGGCAGGCGCACGGCCTTTCAACATCAAGTAATCAACCCAGGAGAAACGATCTATGAGTACGCAAGCACTAAGAGCTGTTGCCACCGGCAGCGAACCGCCAGCCAGATTGGCCGACATGAAGCCCAAGGAACAAATCGCCTATCTGCTGAAAACCAAGCAAGTCGAGATTGCCAAAATGCTGCCGAAGCACCTGAACGCCGACCGACTGCTGAAGGTCGCCCAGATCGCCGCCACCACCACACCGGCCCTGGCCAAGTGCGACGTGGCCAGCCTCGTCGGCGCCATCGGCCAATGCGCCCAGATGGGCCTCGAGCCGAATACTGTCCTCGGCCATGCCTACCTGGTGCCGTTCAACACCAAGCGCAAAGACAGTAATGGCAACGAGCGCTGGGTCAATTCCGTGCAGGTCATCATCGGCTACAAGGGATTGATCGACTTAGCACGCCGCTCCGGTCAGATCGTCAGCATCGCCGCCCACGAAGTCTGCGAACACGACAAGTTCGAACTGGTCTATGGCCTGGATGAAAAACTGAATCACATCCCGGCCCTAGGTGATCGCGGCGCAATCATCGGCTTCTATGCCGTGGCCAAGCTCAAGGACAGCGGCCACTGCTTTGAGTTCATGAGCCGCCTCCAAGTTGAACAAATCCAGGCTGCCGCCGACAAGAAGAACAAATTCCCGTCGAAGGTCTGGCAGGAACATTTCACGGAAATGGGCCGCAAGACGGTCATCCGCCGGCTGGCCAAATACCTGCCGCTCTCAATCGAGTTCCAGACCGCCGCCGCGCTCGACAGCATGGCGGAAAGGGACAAGGATCAACACATGGATGCGATGGAAGGTGACTTCGCCATCGTTCCGGACGACGCGCCGTATGCCGCTGGTGGGCAGGTTGATGAAGAAACAGGCGAGATTCATGGCCACCAGCCAGCAGAACCGGATCAGGCCGATGCAGCACTGCGCTCAATTGAACAATCCGGCCCCGGTTTTGAAGACGCCATTTCCGCCGTCAGGTCAGGTGATTGCGACCTTGC
>JAKJFA010000050.1 GCA_022705135.1 Pseudomonadota bacterium
AATTCGAACAGGTCTTGTTGCTGCTGCCGGCCGAACCCAACCGGGTGATGACGCGGGAACTGCTCTATACCGGCATCACCCGCGCCGCCAAGCGCGTTACCTTGGTTGGCAGTACGCAGGTTTTGCAGGCCGCCTGCACCAATCCGACCCAGCGCCATTCGGGCTTGATCGACCAGATGCGGGGGGCTTGGAAATAGAGGAGCCCTTCGTTATGTCGAAGAATAATCGAGCGCGGCCCCTTTGATTGCCCCCTTTGATTAAACAGAGATGAACGAATATACCGTCAGGCAACTTGCCAAAATGTGGAAACCCTTGTAGTGCCGGCTTAGAATCTACCGGACAGCAGTGATTCTGGTTAGAATGCCTGCGGTTTTTGGATAGACGGGTGACCGTTCTTGGATTGCACGTTTGGAGATACACATGCTTTTTCGGATCGTAATGCTGGCAATACCCCTGCTGCTGACTGCCTGTGCCACCCCGATGCGGGTCACGATGACGCCCGAGCAGCGGGCGAAAGTGGGTGAGCTCAAGGCCCATGTGATCGTAGTGCAGGATGAAGTGATTGCGGCCGTGCAGCCGTCGAATGTGAGTGCGGCACTTGGAGGTGGGCTGATTGGTGCCATGATCGACAGCTCGGTCACCAATACCCGGGTCAAGGCATCCCAGCAGATCATGGGGCCTTTCTATGCGACGATAGAAGATGTCGACTATCGCAAGGAATTCAACGAAACCGTCCGGCGTGAACTGGGAAACTACCCGATCAAGATCAGTGAGATGACCACGACACCGCGCATGCTCAATCGGGACGAGTTGAATCAGATGCGCGAAAAATTGTCGCCGGCGCAGGCTTTGTTGGTAATCATTCCCAATTACTCCTTGACCATGGATTTCAGAAATCTGGATGCCGAGGCATGGGTCACGATGTGGACCAAAGGTGAAGTCAATACCCCCACCCAGCGCGGTGTATTGCGTTATCAATCAGAGGCTGTCGGTCTTGGTGGCAAGCCCTCTGTCGATCTGTGGGGAGCGAACAATGCAGCCCTGTTTAAGAATGCGCTCAGGGAATCCATCAGCGAACTGATGAAGATGATTCTGCTGGATATCGACCTTGTGCAGACGCAGGACAAACCCGAAGAGCTGAAGGTTTTCTCCTTCAATTCAGGAGTGCAGCAAATCGATATCAAGGGCCGAGCAATGAAGGAGGACGCAAAGCGCGTACTAGTCTTGGGTCAAGATGGCAAGCTGTATTCCCTACCCAAGAAATCTTCTGCCCTGGCTCAACGTTAATCGGAGAAAAACATGCAAATCAAACGGATGTGTGCATCGTGCGCCTTGCTGTTCAGTCTTCCGGTCATGGCATTGGCGACTGAACCCCGGACGCCCTTGGAAATTACCTATGACCGGGAAACCCGTGAAGTACCCGCTGAGAGGGTACATGGAACCTGCCGTGTTCGTATTCTGACTACCGAGGATAGCCGTCAGAACAAGGAGACCTTTGGTCAGTCGATGCAGGGTGCCCTCCTGAGTGGCGACATGAGCAAATGGGTGACGGATGGTCTCTCCGACCTCAAGGCTTTCGGTGTCGATGTCGAGCTTGCGAAAGAAGCCACACCACCACAGGATGATTCCTTGTTGATCAAGACTAGCCTGACCCGCGCCTACACTTGGCAGATCGGTTTGAAGATATTCAGCATGGTGGCCTTGAAAGCCCAGTTCATCAACAAGGGCGGAGTGTTGCAGGAAAAGTATTACCGTGCGCACGGCGACAAATCCAATATGTGGGGTGCCGACTCCGAGTATGTGACTACCCTGAACTACGGAATCAACAATCTGTTGCCGGCCTTGGCGAAAGACTTGCCGGCCTTGTGCAAGGGCGAGCGGGTCGAGCAGTATTCCTACGCCGGGCCCGAAGGCGCTCCGAAGAAATAACAGTCAGTCTGTTTGGGTGGTGGGCTACTATAGCCCACCACAACCCCCCCGGTTCTGCGGCACCGAAGCAAAAGGGGCAAGCAAAAGGAAGCAAAAGGGGCCAGGCTGAAAGGGGCCAGGCTCAAATTTCTAGCGCCAATCCAATCAATCACCCCTTGACCGTCCTTGCCACTTTAGCAAAATGGTCAATCTGGTCGAAGCACATGTAGGGGTAATGCCATATTCGGACCCAGCCCCTTTTTTAGTAAAAGCCAAAACGAAGTGAGGTTATTGTGGAAAAACGTGTAGAGTAGAGAACTGAAGAAGGGAAATTCGACCACGGCCCCTTTAATTCGAACAGGTCTTGTTGCTGCTGCCGGCCGAACCCAACCGGGTGATGACGCGGGAACTGCTCTATACCGGCATCACCCGCGCCGCCAAGCGCGTTACCTTGGTTGGCAGTGCGCAGGTTTTGCTGTCGGCCTGCGCCAATCCGACCCAGCGCCATTCGGGCTTGATCGACCGGATGCGGGGGGCTTGGAAATAGGGGGTACACTTCCTTATGTCGAAGAAAAATCGACCACGGCCCCTTTGATTTGATTCTCTTTAATTCTGCCCTTTAGTTGCTCATCTACTCCGTGAATTGCAAATACGTTCTTGGCGAGATCGATTCCAACAGTGATAATGCTCATGGACTTCCCCTTTCGACAGTTTCAAATGGACGACTTCGATATCACCATTCTGGTACTCAGTTGCCATTCGCGGCTTCTGCCGCAGCCTCGGGACGGGGAAATCCCTTTCATTCGTTGGGCCTACAGAAGGGATACCTCTCATGAATACAACTGACCAGCGCACCACCCTTGCCCAAGGAAGCAATACTTGGATTGCTGCGCTTGGAGTCCTCTGCTTTGGAATAGTTGGCTTTGGAGTGTTCTACTCCACCAACACCATTTCCGATCCTGCATTCCTCGCCGGTCAGTACCTGGTTTATGCATTTTTCCTCTGGGCAATATTTCACGCGGTATTTCTACGTAAGCGTGGCACCAAGATCAGTGGCATTACATTCGTTGCCATTTTCATAGCCCTATTCGCTGGCGGCTTGATCACTGCTTCGAAACAACGGCAGCAGGCGGTTCAAGCAGTCTCATCTATTCAGCAAGAGTTGGGCCGAGTAGCAAGCGCATCAACGGACTCAAGTGGTCTTCCTGCACGTATCGAGCGGACGCCTTCAGAAATTCCGAAAGCCAAGGGTGAATTTGGGGAAATGGAGCGTTTCGCTAAGGAGTTTATTGATCGTTTTGTGGCTCTGAGAAATGACTATATCTCGGAGCTTGATGCCATAGGCTGGAATTCCATCCTAGACGCGAAACGCATCAAGAACGACACTGCGCTGTCTGGAAGCAAAGTGATGATCGAAAGAGCCAAGGCAATTGCAGACAAATACGAGAAAAAGACCACCGAACTTATCGATGGAACAAGAGCGCACATCAACGCTCTTAATATGTCGGAATCAAACAAAAGAGAAATGTTAGCTGGATTCGAAAGAGGAATGAGCAAGTCCGGCAAGCAGATTGATGAGCAATGGAAGTTAGAAAAGCAGGTGCTTCTCCAGTTCGAAAACATCATAGTGCTTCTCGCCGCCAGGAAGAACTGGGTGGTGCGGGGTGAGCGGATTCTTTTCTATAGCGAAGACGATCTCGCCAGATTTAATTCCTATATCGGAACAATTCAGCGTCTTGTGCAACAGCAAGAACAGATTCAAAAAGCTAGCTTCGCTGAAGCGAATCAGAAGTTAAATGATCTCAGAAATTCTGCTCGAAAGTAGGCCCAACCCATCATTTGTAGAAGCTCGGACTTGATCTGACAGTAGGAAGCAAAAGGGGCCAGGAAGCAAAAGGGGCCAGGCTCAAATTTCTAGCGCCAATCCAATCAACCACCCCTTGACCGTCCCTGCTACTTTAGCAAAATGGTCAATCTGGTCGAAGCACATGTAGGGGTAATGCCATATTCGGACCCGGCCCCTTTTTAGTAAAACAAGCTCGTCAATTTGACCGTCGAGCGTTTGGCAATGTTTTGGGCGTTATCCTCCAGCCAGGCTTTGGCGCGTTCGCGTCCGCAGTCGCGCAGCATCTCGAAAAACCACTTGTTGGCGGCCAGTTTGGTTTCGGTGGGCAATTCGCTGATGATGTCCTCGGCTTCGATGACGTGAAAATTTGTCCTGGAAACACGGCGCTCGAAGCGTCCGATCGGGAACCATTGCTGTGAGACATATTCCTGCAGTTTTGCGAAGGTCCGCATTTCACGCAGGAAGGTTGAATTGAAGGCGATTTCAAGGATGCGGTTTTTGATTTCCCCGCCGCTCTTCAGGTCGCCCTTGTGGCGCAGGGGGGTGAGCAGCACCATCAGGATGTCGTGGCTGATGCATTCCTCAAAGAGCGGGAAAATGGCCGGGTTGGCGGAATAACCACCGTCCCAGTAGGGTTCGCCGTCGATTTCGATAGCGCGGTGCATGGTCGGCAGGCAGCCGGAAGCCAGGAGCGTATCCACCGTCAGTTCGTCTCTTCGGAATATCCGCAGCTTGCCGGAATTGGCATTGGTGGCGGCGATGAACAATTTCAGCGTTTGATTGCGGCGCAGCAGTTCAAAGTCGATGTGCTCTTCGATGATCTTGCGCAGAGGGTGGATGTCGAGCGGATTGAATTGGTTCGGCGTGAGGTAGTGCGACCATTGCAGCATCAGCTTGAGCGCGGGTGCCAGGGTAATCGCTTCGCCGTTGTTGGAACGCACAGCGACCTCGAACAGCAGATTGTCGGCGACTGAGGCCCAGAATTCCGCCAGCGCCTGCCGTGCCCCGTCGGTGCCGCCCTTGAGCAGTCCATTGGCGAAGACTGCGGCATTCATGGCGCCGGCGCTGGTGCCGCTGATTCCGTCGTATTGCAGTCGTCCGTCTTCCAGCAGGTAGTCCAGCACCCCCCAGGTGAAGGCGCCATGCGCGCCGCCGCCTTGCAGGGCGAGGTTGATCAGGAAGGGATTGCGTTTGCCGAAATACATGCGAAAAACTCCATGCGGGGAAGCGTTTTGGTTGTTGTAGAGGATCGTTTCGTTTCCTGGTTTCGGTTAGAAACAGGAATGCGGTCGATTTATTTTCTTTATAAACTGCTGCAAAAGGCGCCCATTTTGCTCTAATTGCGCCATGCGGATCAACCTGCTTGCCTTCGTCGCCGGTATTCTCTGGCTACAGTTCCAGGCCGATGTGCCTGAGTGCTGGGGCAGGGCCTTGGCGCTTGGCGGGCTTCTGGCCCTGCTGGCCTGGCGTTGGCGCGGCCGCGTGACAGCACGCGTGGTCGGGGCCGTCGGCTGCGCTTTGCTCGGTCTGGCTTTTTCCGCCTGGCGGGCTGAGTTGCGTTTGGCCGACCAGTTGGACCCGGCCTGGGAAGGCCGCGATATCGAGTTGGTCGGCGTGATCTCCGAGCTGCCGAACGATTTTGACCGGGGCACGCGTTTTCGTTTTGCGGTCGAGCAGGTGCTGACGCCGGAGGCCGTTGTTCCCCGCCAGATCATGTTGTCCTGGTATTGCGGCCGCAACGACTGCACACCGTCGGCGGAGGTGAATCTCCGGCCGGGCGAGCGCTGGCGGTTGACGGTGCGCCTCAAGCGGCCGCATGGAAACGCCAATCCGCATGGGTTTGACTACGAGGCCTGGCTGCTGGAACGGGGGATTCGCGCTACCGGTTATGTACGTCCGGACGACGGCGCCGGGCGGCTGGCGGAAATGGTCTGGTCGCCGGGCAATCTCATTGAGCGTCTGCGCCATTCGGTGCGCGATTCCTTCCGCGCCCTGCTGCCGGAAGCAGGCCACCCCTACGCCGGAGTGCTGGTGGCGCTGGTCATTGGCGACCAGCGCGCCATCGGCGGCGATTTGTGGAATATCTTCAACCGTACCGGGATTACCCACCTGATGTCGATTTCCGGCTCGCACATCACCATGATTGCCGCGCTGGTAATGGCCTGTGTCGCCTGGGGCTGGCGGCGCGTTCCGGCGCTGGCCCTGCGCTGCCCGACGCGGCGCGCGGCGATTGTCGCCGGTGTGCTGGCTGCCCTGTTCTATACTGCCATCGCCGGTTTTGCCGTTCCGGCGCAACGTACCTTCTACATGCTGATGGTGGCGGCGCTGGCCCTGTATTCCGGGCGCCGCCCAGCGGCCAGCCGGGTGCTTTGCCTGGCGCTCTTTCTTGTCCTTCTGGTCGACCCCTGGGCCGTGCTTTCGGCAGGATTCTGGCTGTCTTTCGGTGCCGTTGCCGCCCTGCTGTTTGTGGGTGCGGCGCTGGTCGGCAACGATAAGGGAAACTGGCGGCAGTATTTCAAGGCCTGGGGAATGGTGCAATGGGCCGCGACTCTGGCTTCGTTGCCCGTGCTGCTCTTGGTTTTTCAGCAGTTTTCGCTGGTTTCGCCCCTGGCGAATGCTCTGGCCATTCCCTTGATCGGCTTTGTGGTGACGCCATTGGCGCTGCTTGCCGCTATTGTGCCCTGGTCTCCGCTGCTCGAATTGGCGCACGCAATCCTGGCCTTGCTCATGGTCGTTTTGCAGTGGTGCGCCACCTGGCCGGTCTGGCAAGCCGCCGCGCCTCCCTTGTGGGCGGCGGTAACGGCGGGGGGAGGAGTGCTTCTGCTTCTGCTGCCGCGTGGCGTTGCCGGGCGCTGGGCGGGGATTGCCCTGATTCTTCCGGTCGTTTTCTGGCCGGCCGTCCGCCCGGCAGCGGGAGAGGCCTGGCTTGAGGTGCTGGATGTCGGCGACGGTCTGGCTGTGCTGGTGCGCACCCGCCACCACAACCTACTCTATGATGCCGGGCCACGCTACAGCGCCGAATCGGATGCCGGGCAACGGGTCATCGTGCCGCATTTGCGCGCTTTGGGAATCAATCGTCTGGATACGCTCGTCCTGTCGCACCGCGATCAGGACCATACAGGTGGAGCGGCCTCGGTGCGCGCCGCCTTGCCGGTGGGGAATCTGGTTTCTTCCTTCCCCGAAACCGGCGCCAGCCAATGCGTGGCCGGGCAGTCCTGGGAATGGGACGGAGTCTTGTTCAGAGTCCTGCACCCATCCGCTGATGATTTTCCTTCTGAGAAAACCAATCGCCTTTCCTGCACGCTGCGCGTCGAAGCCGGTGGGCGGACCATGTTGCTGCTGGCCGATACGGAGGCACGGGACGAGGCCAAAATGCTGCGCCGGGATGCCGAGGCCCTGGCTGCCGAAGTCATGCTGGTGCCGCACCATGGCAGCCGGACTTCGTCGAGTCCGGCCTTTCTGGCAGCAGTCGGGGCCAGACAGGCCATCATTTCCGTTGGTTACCGCAATCGTTTTGGCCATCCCAAGGCGGAGGTTCTGGAGCGTTATCGCGAGCGGCAGACGAAACTCTGGCGCACTGACCTTCAGGGCGCGGTCATGGTGCGCCTTGCCGCCAAGGGGGTCGAGGCCGAATCCTGGCGCCAGAAGCATCGGCGTTATTGGCACGGCCATTAGAAAAGGCCTGAATAACCTACTACGCGGCCATATGGCTGCGTTGCGCGGTGCTCGTTCCCTCGCCTATCTTGGTGATATGTCTCGGTCGCTGTGCTCCGTGCGCCTTGCCCTACGTCCGCTCGCTACGGTTTTTCAGGCCTTTTTAACGGGGCGTAAGGCGTCTGGCGGGATCTTGCCGGTAATAGCGTGCGAACAGTTCGTACAGTTCGGGGTACTCGCTGCGGACAACCTGGGGGCGCTCGAAAAAGGATTCGGTCAGGACGGCGAAAAATTCGGAAGGATGTTCGCTGGCGTAGGGATCGATCGGCGTTTCTTCCCCGCTGTCGACGCGGTGGCAGAAGTGGCGGTAAGCGGCAAGCAGGATATGTTCCCATTCTTCGCGCCGTATTCCGGAGTGGAGAGGCGGGCCGCCATCATCTTCGCCGTTCTGCATGTCGAGTTTGTGGGCGAATTCGTGGATGACGACGTTGTAGCCACTGCCCGCCATGCGCACATCGTTCCAGGAAATGATGAGCGGGCCGCCCGGCCAGGCTTCACCCGAGATGACGTCATCGAATTCGTGGACGACGCCGCTTTCATCCTCAAAACGGCGCGGAACGATGAATTCGTCCGGGTATACGACGATGCCGAGCCAGCCGTGATAAGCCGACAGGCCAAGTTCGAGGATGGGCAGGCAGCCTTGCGCGGCGATGGCGACGCACATGGCTTCGTCCAGGATCAGCCCGCCGGCGGCGGAGAAGCGCTTTTCTGCCAGGAACAGTTCGCTCAGATGGCGCAGGCGGTTCTTTTCGTCCTCCGAAAGACAGGAGAGGAAGGGCAGGGCATCGACCGTCTTTTGCCAGAGCGCATCGCTGATGGGTTGGGGCGCGCGTTCTCCGGACAAGCGGCGAAAGAGCTTGCGGGCTGTGGCCCAGAGCGTCATTGCAGTAATGATCGCAGGTAAGGCAGCGAAAGCTACGGCTTACGGCAGAAGAACTCGTAAATGGGCTTGCGCTCGGCGTAGATGATGAAGGTGCGCTCGGGAACGGCAACGCCGGCTGATTTGCTGGCGTCGGCGATTTCCTTGTAAAGCACGTAGTCGGGTGTGATGACGGGAGAAATGCCAGCGTAGGCGCCGTACAGGAAAGGTTCAAACATGTACGATTTGCCGTCGGTACTGCCGAGTTCCCTGCATTCGCTTTCAAACCAGCGGGAAAAGTTGCTCCCGTCCTTACTCAGCGGAGTGCAGGTCTTGAAATGCACCTCCTTGGTGGCGGCTTCGATGCGAATGCGCTGGGTGATGTTGCTGCCATCAATGGTCAGTTCAACCCTCTGTGTTGCGTCCTGTTTGTAGCCGTCCTTGCCGGCATCCTTGATCAGGACACATTGGTAGGTGTCGGCCGCCAGCGCGGCGGTGGACATGAGCAGGCAGGGAAACAGGAGGTAACGGGCTGTTTTCATGGTGAGTGTCCTCGGGTCGGGTTTATTGTCCTGATGAGAAAGGAAAGTCAGCGAAGCCTTCCCCCGGATTCTTCTGGATTCCGGCTTGCGCTGCAACCCCGTGTTTCAACAGCCTGTTAAAGAAGGGTCAGGACGCCATTGCTCAATCGTACCCGATCCCCCAGCTTCCAAGTCGGTTCGTTCAGGGTGAAGGTACGGGTGGTGTTGTCGTCAAAACGGACGGTCACCTGATAGAGCTTCTCGGTACGAATCGATTTCTCGATCTGGTGGCCACCGACGGCGCCGCCGACAGCGCCGACGACCGTGGCGGCGTCCCTGCCGCTGCCTTTGCCGATCTGACGGCCGAGAACGCCGCCGAGAACACCGCCGGCGACGGCGCCCAGTCCGGTGCCCTGACCTTTGTTCTCGATTTCCTGCACGCTTTCAACCGTGCCGCACTCGTGGCAGATCGGGGGGGCGATGGGGGCCGCCTGGAGGGCGGGAACGGCATTGCTCGCGGTGGTGGTGCTTTGCGTCTTGCGGGCGGGTTTGCTGGAGCGTTTGGGAGCTGGCTTGCTGCCCTCCGGGCTGATGGTGACGGTAGAACCGGCCGGGATGGTGAGGGTGGTTTCGGCCTTCGCCGGCGATGGCTGCGCGGGTTGTGGTTCGGCAGGCGGCACGGTGTTCGCTGCGGGCGGGACAGGGGCTGCTGGAGCCGGGATGGATGCTGCCAGGGCGGGCGCGGCGGGCGGGGCGCTGGCAACCTGGACCGGTTCAGGCGTCTTTGCGCTCGGGATGAGGCCGGTGAAATGGGCGGCGACTGCCAGACTGGCCAGCGTGACCGCAACGGCGGCGACGAGAATGAGGGGGTGGGTGCCTTTGCTGCTTTCCATAATGTCATTCCTCCCTGTAAGGTATGCGCAGCATAACGCCGTCAACGGCGAGCCGACGACAATGGCAATAAAGAATTACAACTTGTCGCGTTTGGGTAACGGAAATACTGCGTTTCCCTTATGCCGTCACTTGGGCAATGGCGTCAGCAACATAGCCGATATTGCCGGAATTGAGCGCCGCCACGCAGATACGCCCGGTCGACACGGCATAGATGCCGAATTCGCTCTTCAGACGTTCCACCTGTTCGACCGTGAGACCGGTGTAGGAGAACATGCCGCGCTGGGCGTTGATAAAGGCGAAATCCTGTTTCGTGCCCTTCTTTGCCAGAAGTTCGACCAGACCTTGACGCATGGCGCGGATGCGCAGGCGCATGGCGGCCAGTTCGTCTTCCCAGATCTGGCGCAGAGCCGGCGAGGAGAGCACGGCGGCGACGATGGCGGCGCCGTGCGTCGGCGGGTTGGAATAATTGGTGCGGATGACGCGCTTGACCTGCGACAGAACGCGCGCCGCTTCGTCGCGGCGATCGGTGACGATGGACAGCGCGCCGACGCGTTCGCCATAGAGCGAGAAGGATTTGGAAAAGGAGCTGGAGACGAGGAAGGGCTGGCCGCTGGCAGTCATGGCGCGCAGGGCAACGGCGTCGGCGTCGATGCCTTCGGCAAAGCCCTGATAGGCCATGTCGAGGAAGGGCACCAAGGCGCGTTCGCGGCAGAGTTTGGCGACTTCCAGCCACTGCTCATCGCTCAGATCAGCGCCGGTCGGATTATGGCAGCAGGCGTGCAGCAGGACGATGGATTGGGCGGGCAGGGCGGCGAGAAAGGCTTTCATCGCGGCAAAATTGACGCCGCGCGTTGCCGGGTCGTAATAGGGGTAATTCTCGACCTTGAACCCGGCGGTCTCGAACAGGGCGCGGTGGTTTTCCCAGGACGGGTCGCTGATGAAAAGCCCGGCTTGCGGCAGCAGACGCTTCAGGTAGTCGGCGCCGATTTTCAGTGCGCCAGTGCCGCCGATGGCCTGCACGGTGATGACGCGGCCGCTTTGGGAAATTTCGGAACCGGCGCCGAAGAGCAGGTTCTGCACGGCCTGATCGTAAGCGGCCGGACCTTCGATGGGCTGATAACCGCGCGGCGGCGAGGCTTTCAGGCGGGCTTCCTCGGCGGCCCGGACGGCCGCCAGTAGCGGAATCTTGCCGGAGTCGTCGAAATAAACCCCCACGCCGAGATTGACTTTGGTGCTGCGCGGATCGGCGTTGAAGGCCTCGTTGAGGCCAAGGATGGGATCGCGGGGCGCCATTTCCACCGCAGCAAAGATCGACGAGCTCATGCCTACTCCGTGAAATAATGTGGTTTTTACGGCCAGTCCTTGGCCGGGCAAAATTTTATCATGGCCGATACGACCCATCCGTTTCCCAAAGCGACTTTTCCAGACAGCCCGTGTAGCGTGGGCGGTTTTGGTTGGTTGGGCTTCACCTGCTGCCGCCATCCCGTTTCCAGCAGAAGCTGCCTGAGCGCCATTTCGTGGCGCCGCTTCCGGCCGCCAATTTGACGTTGATCCGCGCAAATTGCGCGAAATGTTTGAAGGGGTGTATAGTATCTACATTGGCGCTACAAATTTCTTGGCTGAATTCTATCGAGTAGATACAATGGAGATACGTTTGGGGCTATGGGCATGAAACTGAATATTCAAAAGTGGGGCAACAGTGCGGCGGTGCGTTTGCCGGTATCAATGCTCGCGCAGCTTGGCGTACACATTGGTGATACTTTTGAGGTTGATCTGGATAAGGACGCGGTTACGCTGCGGGTTGCCAAGCCGAAATACCGGCTGGCTGACTTGCTGGCAGAGATGCCTGACGGGTTGCCGATGGTTGAGGGGTGGGATGCTTTGCCGCCGGCTGGCCGGGAGACTTGTTGATGGCTTATGTGCCGAACCGTGGCGATATTGTGCATTTGCAATTTGACCCGGCTTCCGGGCAAGAAATGCGGGGGCCGCACTTTGGCCTTGTATTGAGCGCAAAGGCGTTCAACAAACAAGGCTTGGCTGTAATTTGCCCGATTTCGCAAGGTGCTGCTGCATCAGCCAGAACGTATGGCACGGTGGTTACATTGATGGGGACCGGTGTCGATACACAAGGCGCCGTGCATTGCCACCAGTTGAAGGCTCTGGACTGGCGGGTACGCCAAGCGAAGTTTAAGGAGGCTATTCCGGGTTATGTTATGGATGAAGTCTCGGCACGGGTCGAGGCGATTTTGTCGGAATAAAAAGGAAGTCCGTGCTTGAGCACATCAGCCAGCGTAGGGCGGGCAGCGTGCTGCCCTCGCAGATTGGTGGGGTCAATGATGGACATGAATGCCCATCCCCGCCTTGCCTCGTGAAATAATGGCGCCATTCTGGTCCGTTGTTGGCCGGTACGAGTTTTTGTTATGCCCGAAATACCCCATCTGGTTTCCAAAGCGACTTTTCCAGACAGCCCGTTCTGCCTGCATCAACCTTTTCTGCCGGCGGGCGACCAGCCCGAAGCCATTGACAAGCTGCTGGAAGGGCTGGGCGACGGGCTGGCCTACCAGACCCTGTTGGGTGTGACCGGTTCCGGCAAGACCTACACGATGGCCAACGTCATTGCCAGGAGCGGCCGGCCGGCGCTGGTGCTGGCGCCGAACAAGACGCTGGCGGCGCAGTTGTATTCCGAGTTCAAGGAATTTTTCCCGGAAAACGCCGTCGAGTATTTTGTCTCCTACTACGATTACTACCAGCCGGAAGCCTACGTGCCGGCGCGCGACCTTTTCATCGAGAAAGACAGTTCGATCAACGAGCACATCGAGCAAATGCGGCTTTCTGCCACCAAAAGCCTGCTGGAGCGGCGCGATGTCGTGATCGTGGCCAGCGTTTCCTGCATTTATGGCATTGGCGACCGCGACGACTACCACAACATGATCCTGACCATGCGGGCCGGCGACCGCATGGACCAGCGCGCCATCCTGAAGCGTCTGACCGAAATGCAGTACGAAAGGAACGATATAGACTTCCATCGCGGCAGCTTCCGCGTGCGCGGCGACCTCATCGACATCTTTCCGGCTGAACACGCTGAACACGCGCTGCGCGTTTCGCTGTTTGACGACGAAATCGAAAGCCTGCAATTCTTTGACCCGCTGACCGGTCATCTGCTGCACAAAGCCTTGCGCTTTACGGTGTTTCCGGCCTCGCATTACGTCACGCCGCGCTCGACCGTCGTGCGCGCCATCGAGGACATCAAGGTGGAACTGGTCGAGCGCAGCAAATGGTTCCTCGAACACGAAAAGCTGGTGGAAGCCCAGCGCATCGAGCAGCGCACCCGCTTCGACCTCGAACTGCTTGACCAGATTGGCTTCTGCAAGGGCATCGAGAACTACTCACGCCACCTTTCCGGGCGCAAAGCGGGGGAGCCGCCGCCCACCCTGCTCGATTACCTGCCACGCGATGCCCTGATGTTCATCGACGAATCGCACGTCGCCATCGGCCAGGTCGGCGGCATGTACAAGGGCGATCGCGCGCGCAAGGAGAATCTGGTCGATTACGGCTTCCGTTTGCCCTCGGCGCTCGATAACCGGCCGCTGCGCTTCGAGGAATTCGAGGCGCAACTGCGGCAAACCGTGTTTGTTTCCGCCACCCCGGCCGACTACGAGAAAACCCACGCCGGGCAGGTGGTCGAGCAACTGGTGCGGCCGACCGGGCTGGTTGACCCGGAAGTCTCGGTGCGCCCGGCCTCCACTCAGGTCGACGATCTGCTCTATGAAATCCGCCAGCGTACGGAGGCGGGCGAGCGGGTACTGGTGACGACGCTGACCAAGCGCATGGCCGAGGAACTGACCGATTTCATGGCCGAAAATGGCGTGCGCGTGCGCTATCTGCATTCGGAGATTGAAACCGTGGAGCGCGTCGAGATCATCCGCGACCTTCGGTTGGGCGAATTCGACGTGCTAATTGGCATTAACTTGTTGCGCGAAGGCCTTGATATTCCAGAAGTTTCACTGGTGGCGATTCTGGATGCGGACAAAGAAGGCTTTCTGCGTTCCGAGCGTTCACTCATCCAGACCATCGGCCGGGCTGCCCGTCACATCAACGGCGCTGCCATCCTCTACGCCGATCGGGTGACCGACTCGATGCGCCGGGCCCTGGCCGAAACCGAACGCCGCCGCAACCGCCAGATTGCCTTCAATGAAGAACATGGCATCACCCCCAAGGGGATTAGCAAAGGCATCAAGGACATGATTGACGGCGTCTACGATGCCGGCGCGGCGCAGATCGAGCGCAAGGTGGCCGAACAGCAGGCGGCGTATGAAACGATGAGCGAAAAGGCGCTGGCCAAGGAAATCAAGCGCCTGGAAAAAGCCATGCTGGAATACGCCAAGAATCTGGAATTCGAGAAAGCGGCGGCGACGCGCGACGAGCTGTTCCGGCTGAAGGAGCGTGTTTTTGGCGCCGCGCCACATGATGCTGAATAGGATTTCAAATCAGGGAGAAAAAATGGAAATGAACAACATACAAGCCTTTTTCAACCGGGCCGATGCTTTTGCCAGCCACAACGGTATGACCATTACCGAGGTGCGGGAAGGTTTTGCGCGGGCGGAGATGGATTTGCAGCCCTACCACATGAACGGCGCTGGAACGGTGCATGGCGGGGCGCTGTTTACGCTGGCCGATTTTGCTTTTGCGGCGGCCAGCAACTCCCGTGGGCAACTGGCTTTGTCGATTAACTCGTCCATTTCCATTTTCAAAGGCGCCAAGGAAGGCAAGTTGATTGCCGAAGCGCGTGAAATCAGCAATTCGCCCAAGCTGGGCAGCTTTGAAGCCAGTATCCGCAACGAAGCCGGCCAACTGCTGGCAAGCTTCCAGGGCATGGTGTACCGGAAATCGGTGGCGCTGGAATCGTTGCTGAATGAATCAGATCGATAATCAGGGAACGGGATACTTGGGAAGGCCTGCGAAATAGCTTCGCTCCTCCCCCTTCAAGGGGGAGGCCGGGAGGGGGATGAGGGTTCAATGCTGACGAGTCTGCCCCATCCCCACCCCAACCCTCCCCTTGAAGGAGAGGGAGTTGGATTGCCTGGCAATTTTATCCTGCGCCACGGCTTCATCCAGTAAAATGCTCTATCTTGTTCTTGCCAGGGGTGTGCTGGGTGCAAGCGCGTTTTGAAGAGAATCCTCGGTCAGACAAATATCCACTAGGCTGGCGGCGCGGTTTGCTCCTTCTGGCGCTGCCCTTGTGTTTTGTTGCCGGGGCTGCCGGAGCCGAAGATGGGGTTCGGGAAACCTGCCAGAAAATCGGGGGCAAACTCAGCAGCGTCAGTCTGCAGGAGTGTCTTGAGCGTGGTTTGAGCTTGTCGGCGGGAAGATCAGTCAATGGCGTGCCGCTGCTGGTCAAGGAATACCGCCCCATTGCCGGGCAGAGACCGCAAGCCAGGATCATGCTGATCGGCGG
The DNA here is from genome assembly GCA_022705135.1 of Pseudomonadota bacterium. Classification (GTDB taxonomy): domain Bacteria; phylum Pseudomonadota; class Gammaproteobacteria; order Burkholderiales; family Rhodocyclaceae; genus UBA1934. Next base: position 15,198 of record JAKJFA010000050.1, read on the forward strand.
CACGCATGGCGACGAGTATTCCTCGGTCAGCGTCGTCTTCAAGTGGATGAAAATTCTCGACGCCCACCACAGCGGCCTCTTCCACTGGCAGGTCATTCCGCTGCTCAATCCGGATGGTCTGCTCAGTAAACCTTCGCGGCGCACCAATGCCAATGGCGTGGACCTGAACCGGAACTTTGCCACCGACGACTGGCAGAGAGAGAGCCACGTCTACTGGGTTAAGAAAACAAAACAGGACCCGCGCCGCTACCCCGGCAAGACAGCGCTGAGCGAACCGGAATCACGCTGGCTGGCGCGGGAAATCGACCGTTTCCGCCCCAACGTGATTGTTTCCGTGCATGCTCCGTATAACCTGCTTGACTTCGATGGCCCGCCAGAGGCTTCGCCGAGGCGGCTGGGCAACATCTACCTTTCCTTGCTGGGCACCTTTCCGGGTTCCATGGGGCGCTACGCGGGAATAATGAAGAATATCCCGGTGATTACGATCGAGTTGCCCAATGCCCAATCCTTGCCGTCCAACCGCGAAACCATGAATATCTGGACTGATTTGGTGCACTGGTTGCGTACCCATGTGCGGGATCACACAGTCACAGCGGATGCTGCCGAACATAAAACGAAGACGTTTTGACAGGGTGCGTTGCTGGTTTAGCTGTACATTCGCTGGTAGGCGGCCAGCGCCTGAGCGACCGGGCCGGAGGGTTTGGGTGCGTCGCCCAAACCGAATTCCGCCTGCAGCGCGGTTTTATTGTCGGCGAAGTAGTCAATGACGTGGCTGAGATTATTGAGCCGGTTGGGGATGAAATTGCCTTCCGAAACGAGCAGTTCGGCTGACCGGGCAAAGTGGGTGCCGAATTGCTGTAGCGCTTTGATGACGCCGGGCCTGTTGCGGGACAGCGCCGAGTCGAGTTTGGCGGCGTCGAAATGCGCCCGCTTGCTTTCGGGGTCGATGGCCAGACCGAGATCGCGCAGGCCGTTGAGCCCCTCGCTGGCGCCGTGAAAGGGATTCTGGATGGATTGCCTGAGTTCATAGCGCGCGACCTGTGCTGCCTGCGTGCCCGCCAGCAGGCCACCCGGCTGCATGGCATCGTCAAAGCCCCGCACCCAGTCGTTGTACTGGTCAGTGAAGCGTTGCAATTGGCTGCTGATCTGTTCCCTGTCCGTCGATGCGTCAATGTGGGCCAGGTTGTTGCCCGCCTGCTGCATTTCGATGAGCTGGGCCTTCATCCGGCTCAGTTCGGAAAACTGCGCTTTGTACAGCACGTCGTTGTTGTTGATGAGGCTCATCATCCGGTAGGCCGATTCGGGGTCAAACAGGGCGGTATTGCGGCCGGTTGCCGAGAGCCCATTGACCAGACTGGTGTGGGCGGTGGGCGAGACTTGCGAAGTTGATGAGGCGTTGAGCGAAGCCAGTAGTGCGCCCAGGCTGTTCGGATCATCGGCCTGATCCATGGCAAATGGCGATCCCGTCATCAGGCCGAGGGTCTGAGTGCGGAATTGGGCAAGGCAGAGTGCGAACGAAGAGGAGAAATCGCCCGCATTCAAGGCTTTGGCTTGATGCATGGCGGCAAGGTTTGACTGAAGTCTGAGGCTGGCCAGGTTGAGCAGGGCCTCGTTGATTCCGACATTCGATGTTCCGCTGCTGGACATTTCTCCCTCCGATGGGCGATTTTTGTCGATGATGGGAAACAGGCAAGAAACAGGCCAGGCCTTCCCGGAGTTGCAAAAGGGAAACGCTGTCCGCACGAAGGCGGTTTGCGGGGCTGTGCTGCAAGGAAGGAAAGCGGCAAGCATCGCTCTGTCCGCAGGCGGCAAATTCTGCCTCTGGGGCGATGGTTTGGCAGCGCGGTGGATTGCCGCTCCATCAGGTTAGAATGGCGGCAGTGAACTCGCGGGGAGAGCAAATGGAACTGCAAGGCAAGAGCGTCCTCCTGGGCGTGACCGGCGGCATCGCGGCATACAAGGCGGCGGAATTGACGCGTCTGCTCATCAAGAAGGGCGCCAAGGTGCATGTGGCGATGACCGAAGCGGCCACGCATTTCGTCGGGCCGGTGACTTTTCAGGCACTGACTGGTCAGGCGGTCTATTGCGAACAATGGGAAACCAATGTGGCCAATGGCATGGCGCATATCGACCTGACGCGTATGGTGGATGCCGTGCTGATTGCGCCGGCGACGGCCGATTTCATCGCCAAGCTGGCCAATGGCATTGCCGACGATCTGTTGTCCTCGCTGGTGCTGGCGCGCGATTGCCCCTTGCTGGTGGCGCCGGCGATGAACAAGCAGATGTGGCAGGCGGCGCCGACTCAGCGCAACGTGGCGCAGCTCGAGGCTGATGGCGTGGCCATTCTCGGCCCCGGTGTCGGTGAGCAGGCCTGTGGTGAAATCGGCGCTGGCCGCATGTTGGAGCCGGCGGAACTCCTGGAAGGCATGTTGAGTTTCTTCACGCCCAAGCTGCTGGCGGGGAAGCGGGTGCTGATGACAGCCGGGCCGACCTTTGAGTCCATCGATGCCGTGCGCGGCATCACCAATCTGTCGTCCGGCCGCATGGGCTATGCCGTGGCGGCAGCAGCGGCGCGCGCGGGCGCGGCGGTAACGCTGGTGAGTTTGCCGACGCCGGCCGGGGTTGAGCGCATCGACGTTAAGAGCGCCCGCGACATGCATGCGGCGGTGATGGCGCGGGCGGCCGAGGCCCATATTTTTATTGGCGTGGCGGCGGTGGCCGATTATCGCGTTGCCAATGTGGCCGAGCACAAGCTGAAGAAGGATGAAGGCGGCCCGCCCGCCCTTCAACTGGTGGAAAACCCGGATATTCTGGCCGAGGTGGCGGCATTGCCGAAACCACCGTTCTGCGTTGGTTTT
>JAKJFA010000051.1 GCA_022705135.1 Pseudomonadota bacterium
ACGTCCGGGTTGGCGCCCTGGTAGTCGCCGCCAATCAGCACGGTGCAGCCGCCCGCCGCACCGGAGGCATCTATTTTCGCCGTGCCGAACAGACCGACCTTGTCGCCCAGCACGTTGATTTGCCCACCCTTGCCCGCGCTACCGGTGGCCTCAAGGCTGCCTTCCAACACTGTCGTATCGCCGGATTGCAGGCTGATCTGACCACCGCGGGTGCCGTTAGCGTCGATGCGGCCACTGGCGGTCTGTTCGACGTTCGTTGTGGCGCGCAGGAAAATGCGGCCACCTTCGCTGACAGCGCTCGAAGCCGACAGCGTGCCGCCGTTCTTGACCAGCGCGCCGACCATGCCGATGCGTCCGCTTTCGGCGACGATGCTGCCAAGGTTGGTCGCGGCAGTGTCGCTGCCGGTGATCTCAACGCGCACGCCCGGCGTCGCGGTGTCGCCAATCTCGACGGTCCTGCCTGCGGCCAGGATCGTTTCGCCGCCCGGTGTCACGATCGTTCCGGCATTCTCGACCTGTGGCGCGATTAGGTACACGCTGCCGCCGGTGGGCGTGGAGATGGTGCCTTCATTGCGCACCAAGCCGGCGCCCGGAGTGTTCTGGAAAACAAAGCGCTTGGCCAGGAAATCGGCATCCGACATTTGCAGCGATGAAGCCACAAAATGGGCGACGTCGATACGCGCGCCAGCGCCGACCAGAATCCCGGCCGGATTGATCAGGAAGACCTGGCCGTTCGACTGCAGTTGGCCGAGAATCACCGAAGGATCGCTGGTGACGACGCGGTTGAGTACCGATGAAGCGGCCGAGGGCTGCACAAACCGGGTGACCTCATTGCTGCCAATGGAGAAGCCCTGCCAGTTGATGATGGTGCCGTTGCTGTTGGTCACGCTCAGGGTGTTGCCGGTCTGGTTGAAGGAAGCTGAACCGGCAACGACTTGACCCCCGGTGGGCAGTGCCATAACGAGGGTCGAGGTGAAACAGGCGGCCAAGGCCAGCGTCAAGCGGCGATAGCGGAATTTAGGATGGGATGAGGAATTGCGCGCCATGCGTGCCTCCTTCCAAAGTGGATACGGGAAGTCTAGCCGTTCAAAAACCGACTGTCAGTGAAAAATTACCGCGCCACTCTGTTTCGATCGGGGGCGTATTGGCACTCATCGAATGGCTGTCGCGGACATTGGCGAGATCGAAACGCCAGTTAAGGTATCTGTCGTAGGCGTAACGCAACCCAATTCCGGCACTGGCAATTCCATAATGGGCGTTGGCACGGACACGATGCAGATGCCCGCTACCAAAGTCGTAAAAGGCAAGTGCTCTCAGGCTTCCAGGCAGGGACAGTTTGCTGGCCAGATCCGGGGTGTAGAGTTCCGCCTGGACGAAATAACCGGAATCGGTTGCAATCGCCCGCTCAAGGAATCCGCGCACTGCCGTGCTTCCGGCTATGCCAATTTGCTCGGTTGGCACCAGGGGTTTGCTGCTGTATTGCGCCTGGCCATTGAAGCGCAACTGCCAATCCTGTGGCAACACTTGAGCATACGACCCGTTGGCGCGCCAGATCAAAAAATGGGTCGGCGCTTCGCGTCCGGAACTGGCCAGATCGTAACTCTGGCTGCTGGAAGCGCCGGCATTGACGGTTGCCCCCAACCCGAAGCCAATCACCCGGTCGGTTTGCAACCAATTACCGTGATAGGTCACCGACAGGGGGCGGACGCGATAAGGTTCGCAACCGGCGACGCCCACCAGTCTGGTGCCGTTCACCGTCGTGCAGGAACTGTCCATGTTGCGCGCATCCAGCCCAAAAACGATGCGCGAGGTGTATTCGCCGTCGCGCGGCAACAGCAAATTGTAACGCAGCCCAAAAATATCGCCCTTGCCGACAATCCCCAAGCCTCCGGCCAAACTAGGTGAGGAGCTGGGAACACCGACAGTCGATTTGACATAGAGCAGATCGATGCTGTCGCCCAGGCGGTAGATGGGGATGCGATAGCCCAGACTGTAGATGTCCACTTGGACTCCCTGCGGTTTGTGCGGGGCAGTGGTATAAGCCGCGGAGAAACTCTGATCGGTATCAAAAACATTGTTGTGCTGGAAGGAAACACCCAGACGGTGCCTGCCGGTGGCATTGGTTCCCGTATTGTCGAGCGTGGCCACCAAACGCCACGGGCGCTCATCCTTGACCCGGACGCGCGCATTGACCTCACCCTCGCGCTCGCCGACGCCCAGCAGGACTTCGACTGTTTTTGAGGGGTTCTGGTTGGCGAGCTGGACATTCTCCGACAGGCGTGTGGCATTGGGCGCTTCGCCTTCCTTCAGCATGGGCAGTGAACGCCGGATATTCTCGGCGCTGAAATGTTCGTTGCCCTCTAGTGTGATCTTGCCGATCCGGCCTTCGACGACCTTGAGGCGAACCACGCCCTTTTCGAGCGCCTGTTCGGGCACGGAAACGTACACCGTGCTGAAGCCACGCACGCGATAGAGATGCTCGAGTGCTTCCAGGGCACGCTGCACATCGGCAAAGTCGCGCGTATCGCCGGTGAAGGGCGACAACGCCTGTTCGATAACGGGCGTTTCAATCAGCGTGTTGCCTTCGACGGCAAACTGCCGGATGGCAAAGCGCGGACTGGCAATGCCGGCCTGGGGTGGTGGCGCTTCGCTCGCATTGGCTTGCCCGAAGGCGGGCGCGACCGTCGTCGCCAACAGGAGGGGTATGAGTAAAAAGGAGTGAAGTCGCGGCATGGCTTTTGAGTCAGATCTGTCGCTTACCGGGTGGCGATTATCCCATATTTTGAGGCGGCCATTCATGGCGTTGACATGAATGGCCGCAAAGGGTGTTTCCTTACAACAAAACGATATCGAATTGTTCTGGCGTGTAGCTCGACTCCGCCTGCAGCGATACCGGCTTGCCGATAAATTCCGAAAGCATCGCCAGCGCCGATGATTCTTCATCCAGGAACAGGTCGATAACGGAAGGGTTGGCGAGAACGCGGTATTCGCGCGCATTGAACTGCCGCGATTCGCGCAGGAGCTCGCGCAGGATTTCATATACCATGGTGCGTGCCGTCTTGACTTCGCCGCGGCCGCCGCAGGTGGGGCAAGACTCGCACAGGATGTGGGCGAGCGATTCGCGTGTTCGCTTCCGGGTCATTTCGACCAGCCCAAGGGCGGTAAAGCCATTAACCGTCAGGCGGGTATGATCGCGCTCAAGGGCCTTGCGAAATTCCGCCAGGACAGCGTTGCGGTGTTCTTCGCTCTGCATGTCGATGAAGTCGACGATGATGATGCCGCCCAGATTGCGCAGCCTGAGTTGTCGCGCAATGGTGTGCGCGGCCTCGAGATTGGTCTTGAAAACGGTGTCGTCAAAATTGCGCACGCCGACAAACCCGCCGGTATTGACGTCGATGGTGGTCAAGGCCTCGGTCTGGTCGAAAATGAGATAGCCCCCGGACTTGAGCTCGACGCGGCGGGAAAGCGCTTTCTGGATTTCGTCATCGACGCCATGCAAATCGAAAAGGGTGCGCTCCCCGGTGTAATGCTCCAGCAGGGGCGCCACCGCCGGAGTGTATTCCTGGGCGAAAGCCTGCAGTTTTTGCAAGGTTTCGCGCGAATCGATGAGGATGTGCGTTGTATCCGGGTTGACCAGATCGCGCAGCACGCGTTCGGCCTGGCTGAGCTCGTGGTACAGCAAGGCGGGCGCGGCCGAAACCTTGGACTTTTCGCGCAGGTCGCGCCAGATTTTGCGCAGATAGGCGATATCGGCGGCAAATTCGCTGTCGCTCGCCTTTTCGGCAATGGTGCGGACGATGAAACCGCCATCGTCGCTCGCCGTCAAGGCCTGGAGACGCTCGCGCAGGGCCTCGCGCTCATTTTCGTCACCGATGCGCTGCGAGATGCCGATATGTTTGTCCTGTGGCAAATAGACCAGCATGCGGCCGGCAATGGAGATTTCCGTGGACAGGCGCGCGCCCTTGCTGCCGATGGGGTCTTTGATGACCTGCACCATGACCGACTGTCCCTCGGCGAGGACACGCTCAATCGGCTTGTCCTCGCCGTTTTCGTGGGCCTGCCGGATGTCGGCGATATGTAGGAAGGCGGTGCGTTCGAGGCCGACGTCGACAAACGCTGACTGCATTCCTGGCAGGATGCGGCGCACCAGTCCCAGGTAGATGTTGCCGACCAGGCCCCGGCTGGCAGTGCGCTCAATGTGCAGCTCCTGCACGATGCCCTGCGCCATGACCGCAACGCGCGTCTCTTGTGGTGTGAAGTTGATGAGAATTTCTTCGGACAAGGGGTCCTGCCTTGAGGGGGTAGAATGTCGGAGGCCTATTTTACCTGAAGCCTATGTCCAAGCCCGAACTCCTTGCGCCGGCCGGATCACTCGCCATGTTGCGTACTGCCCTGGCCTTTGGCGCTGACGCGGTCTACGCGGGCCAGCCACGCTACTCCCTGCGCGTTCGCAACAACGAATTCGCTACGCTGCGCGCGCTTGCCGAGGGGATTGCCGAGGTTCACGCGCAGGGCAAGCGTTTTTATCTGGTCAGCAACATCTACCCCCGCAACGCCAAGTTGTTGACCTACCACGATGACATGGCAACCATCATCGGACTCAAGCCCGACGCCCTCATTCTTTCCGACCCCGGTTTGATCGGCATGGTGCGCGAAACCTGGCCGGAACAGGTGATTCACCTTTCTGTCCAGGCGAATACCGTCAATTGGGCGGCCGTGCGCTTCTGGCAGAATCTGGGGATCGCCCGCGTCATCCTGTCGCGCGAACTTGCGCTGGAGGAAATCGAGGAAATCCGCCAACGCTGCCCGGACATCGAACTCGAAGTCTTCGTGCATGGCGCGATGTGCATCGCCCACTCCGGCCGCTGCCTGCTCTCCGGCTATCTCAGCCGTCGGGATGCCAACCAGGGCGCTTGCGCCAATTCCTGTCGCTGGGCCTACCGCGTCCTGGAAGAAACCGAACGGCCGGGGGAGCTGATGCCGATCGAGGAGGACGAACACGGCACCTACATTCTCAATTCACGCGATCTGCGCGCGATTGAGCATGTCGCCAGGCTGGTGGAGATCGGCGTCGATTCGCTCAAGATCGAGGGGCGCACCAAAAGCCCCTACTATGTGGCGCGCACCTGCCAGGCGTATCGGCAAGCCATCGACGACGCCCGCGCCGGCCGCACCTTGGCGCCGAAGCTGTTGTCCGACCTGGAGGGACTCTCCAATCGCGGCTATACCGACGGATTTTTCCAGCGCCACCACGATGCCGCCTACCAGAATTATCTCAGGGGACACTCGGCTTCCGATCGGAGCCGCTATGTCGGTGACGCCACGCGCTTCGACCCGGCGCGGCGCTTGATGGAAATCCGGGTGCGCAACCATTTCGCCGTCGGTGACCGCTTGGAGGCTATCCATCCCTCCGGAAACCGGGACTGGGTCCTTCGACGCATGGAAAACACCGAAGGAGAGGACATCCAGGTGGCACCGGGCAATATGCACCGCGTCTGGATTGATCTGCCGTCCGAGCTTGAGGGTGCCTTCATCGCCCGCTTTTTGTCCTGAAGCAGAACGTATGGGACCTAGCGCTTGCGCAGGCGGTGGATGGTATGCAGCTTGGCAATTTCCCTTGCCAGTTCGGCCTGGGCTGCGGCGTAATCGATGTCCGAGCGGCGCTGCGCCAGGGCCTCCTGCGCCCTCTTTTTGGCTTCCAGCGCCTTGGCCTCGTCCAGGTCGTCGGCCCGGATGGCCGTATCGGCAAGCACCGTGATGAGCTTGGGCTGTACTTCGAGCATGCCGCCGGAAACATAAACCAGCTCGTAGTCCGTTTGGAGCGGACGTTTCAGTCGCACCGTGCCGGGGCGGATGCGGGTGAGCAGCGGGGCGTGGCGGGGCAAGACGCCCAATTCGCCCATCTCGGCGGGAAAAACGGCAAATTCGACCGGGCCTGAGAAAATCTCCTCCTCGGCACTCACAACATCGCAATGTACGGTGATTCCCATGCTGCTTACCCCTGTGCCGGATTACTGGAGCCTGGCGCCCTTGTCCACGGCCTCTTCAATACTGCCCACCATGTAAAAGGCCTGCTCGGGCAAGTGGTCGTATTCACCTGCGACGATGCCCTTGAATCCCTTGATGGTCTCCTTGAGGGGCACGTACTTGCCGGGCGCGCCAGTGAATACTTCCGCCACATGGAAGGGCTGTGACAGGAAACGCTGGATTTTGCGGGCGCGTGCTACGGCGAGTTTATCTTCCGGCGACAATTCGTCCATGCCCAGAATGGCGATGATGTCGCGCAGTTCCTTGTAGCGTTGCAGGGTTTGCTGCACGGCGCGCGCCGTTTCGTAATGTTCAAGGCCGACCACCTGCGGATCGAGCTGACGCGAAGTCGAGTCGAGCGGGTCCACTGCGGGATAGATGCCCAGGGCGGCAATGTCGCGCGACAATACGACGGTTGAATCCAGGTGCAGGAAAGTGGTGGCCGGTGACGGATCGGTGAGGTCGTCGGCCGGCACATAAACCGCCTGGATGGAGGTGATCGAGCCGACCTTGGTCGAGGTGATGCGTTCCTGCAGCTTCCCCATTTCTTCCGCCAGTGTCGGCTGGTAACCGACGGCGGAAGGCATGCGGCCCAGCAGCGCCGAGACTTCCGTTCCGGCCAGGGTGAAGCGATAGATGTTATCGACAAAGAACAGGATGTCGCGGCCTTCGTCGCGGAATTTTTCGGCCATGGTGAGCCCCGTCAGCGCCACGCGCAGGCGGTTTCCCGGCGGTTCGTTCATCTGGCCAAACACCATCGCCACCTTGGATTCGGTGAATTCCTTGAGGTTGATGACGCCGGCCTCGATCATCTCGTGGTAGAAGTCATTGCCTTCACGGGTGCGCTCGCCGACACCGGCAAACACCGACAAACCAGAGTGTTGCTTGGCGATGTTGTTGATGAGTTCCAGCATGTTCACCGTCTTGCCGACACCAGCGCCGCCAAACAAGCCCACCTTGCCGCCCTTGGCAAAGGGGCAAATGAGGTCGATCACCTTGATGCCGGTTTCGAGCAGGTCGACCGAGGCCGATAATTCGTCGAACTTGGGCGCATCCTGGTGGATGGCGCGGTACTCGTCGCTCTGGATGGGTCCGACTTCGTCAATGGGCCGACCCAGCACGTCCATGATGCGCCCCAGCGTGCCGTGCCCAACCGGGACGGAGATCGGCGACCCCGTGTGGTTGACTTTCATGCCGCGCCGCAAGCCGTCGGAGGAGCCCATGGCGATGGTGCGAACCACGCCGTCCCCCAATTGCTGTTCTACCTCGAAGGTGAGGCCGGCCTCGACCATGCCGTTTTCCTCGGAGGCGTCCAATTTGAGCGCGTCATACACCTTGGGCATGGCCTCCGGTGGAAAGTGAATATCCACAACGGCGCCGATGCACTGAACGATGGTTCCCTGACTCATGGTTTTCCTCAATCAAAAATCAAACGGGCGCTTCCGAGGCGGTTGCCGGAGTGCCCTCAATCACACGGCGGCAGCGCCACCGACAATTTCCGAAATCTCCTTGGTAATCGCTGCCTGACGCGCCTTGTTGTACACCAGTTTCAATTCGTTGATGACATCCTTGGCATTGTCCGAGGCGGATTTCATCGCCACCATGCGGGCCGATTGCTCGGACGCCATGTTTTCGGCTACCGCCTGGTAGATGAGGGCCTCGACGTAACGTACCAGGAGATCGTCGATGACCGACACCGGGTCGGGTTCGTAAATGTAGTCCCACTTGCGATTGGCCGATCCGACGGCTTCTCCCGACAAAGGCAGCAACTGCTCCATGACCGGTTCCTGCTTCATGGTATTGACGAAGCGGGTGTAGCACAGGTAGAGCACATCGATTTCGCCACGGTAATAGGCATCGAGCTGTGCCTTGGACGGCCCGACCAGGCGGTCGAGGCGCGGCGTGTCGCCTAGCCCGGTCTGTTGCGAAACGACATGTGCCCCGGCGCGCTGCATGAAGGCGACGCTTTTGTTGCCGAAGCAGGTGAGCTGGATGCCGATGCCCTCTGCGTCCCAGGTCTTCATGTGTCCCAGAACCAAGCGCAGCAAATTGGTATTGAGGCCGCCGCACAGGCCCTTGTCCGAACTGATGAGGATGAGCCCGACGTTTTGGATCGGGTCGCGCTGGACGAGAAAAGGATGGGTGTAGTCCTCGGTCATGGCATGCGACAGATTGGCCGCTACGCGCCGGATCTTTTCTCCGTACGGACGGGCATGGCGCATGCGATCCTGCGCCCTGCGCATCTTGGATGCAGCGACCATTTCCATCGCTTTGGTGATCTTGCGCGTGTTTTCGACGCTTTTGATCTTGTTGCGGATTTCCTTGCCGCCCGCCATGCCGTGTTCTCCCCGCCGCCGTCAGGAGGCCAAGCCCTTGAAGTCAGTGATGGCCGCTACCAGTTCCTTTTCGGAATCGGCATCCAGATCCTTGCTCTTTTCCATCCGCTCCATCAGGGCAGCGGCATTGGACTTGAGATAGGCAATCATCGACTTTTCAGTTTCCAGCGCCTTGTTGACCTCAAGGTCGTCAAAGAAGCCGCGCTCGACTGCAAACAGGGTCACGGCCATTTCAGCCACGCTCATTGGTGCGAATTGCGCCTGTTTCATCAATTCGGTGACGCGGCGGCCGCGCTCGAGCTGCTTTCTCGTGGCCTCGTCGAGGTCGGAAGCGAACTGGGAAAAGGCCGCCAGTTCGCGGTACTGCGCCAGCGCCAGACGAATGCCACCGCCTAGCTTTTTAATGATCTTGGTTTGCGCCGCGCCGCCGACGCGTGACACCGAAATCCCGGCGTTGATGGCCGGGCGGATGCCGGCGTTGAAGAGATCGGTTTCCAGGAAGATCTGACCGTCCGTGATCGAGATGACATTGGTCGGAACAAAAGCCGAAACGTCGCCGGCCTGCGTCTCGATGATGGGCAGCGCCGTCAATGAACCGGTTTTGCTTTTCACTTCGCCGTTGGTGAAGCGCTCTACCCAGGCTTCCGACACGCGCGCCGCACGTTCCAGCAGACGTGAATGCAGGTAGAAGATGTCGCCGGGGTAGGCTTCGCGGCCGGGTGGACGGCGCAGCAGCAGGGAAATCTGCCGGTACGCCCAAGCCTGCTTGGTCAGATCGTCGTAGATGATGAGGCAATCCATGCCGCGATCGCGGAAGTATTCGCCCATGGTGCAGCCGGCGTAGGGTGCAATGTATTGCATCGCCGCCGAATCTGCCGCCGGCGCCGCGACGACGATGGTGTATTCCATGGCGCCATGCTCTTCCAGCTTGCGCACGACATTGGCCACGGTCGATGCCTTCTGGCCGATGGCGACATAGACGCAAAACAGATCTTTGCCCTTCTGGTTGATGATGGTATCGACGGCCACCGCGGTTTTTCCGGTCTGCCGGTCGCCAATAATCAGCTCGCGCTGGCCGCGACCCACCGGCACCATTGAGTCGATGCACTTGAGACCGGTTTGCACGGGTTGCGACACCGACTTGCGCCAGACGACACCGGGCGCCACTTTTTCGATCTTGTCGGCCAGCTTGGCGTTAATCGGACCCTTGCCGTCAATCGGTTGTCCCAGTGAGTTCACCACGCGTCCGAGCAGTTCGGGGCCCACCGGCACTTCCAGGATGCGCCCGGTTGTTTTGACGATATCGCCTTCGGAAATGTGCCTGTACTCACCCAAAATTACCGCACCGACCGAGTCGCGTTCGAGGTTCAGGGCCATGCCATAGGTGCTGCCGGGGAATTCCAGCATTTCTCCTTGCATGACGTCGGCCATGCCGTGGATGCGGCAAATACCGTCCGTCACCGAGACGACCGTACCCTGCATCCGCACTTCCGAGGCGCTTTGCAGATTCTGAATCTTTGATTTGATCAGTTCAGAAATTTCGGAAGGATTTAACTGCATGATTTCTCCTAGTGGTTCAGTGCCGTCGCCATGGCGTCCAGTTTGGCGCGTATCGAAAGGTCAAGTACGCGGTCGCCCACCACCGCCTTGACGCCGCCGATCAGTTCGGGGGCTAGAACGACGTGTGGCCGCAGGCGGGTCTCGAAGTGTGTCTCCAATTGCGGAAGCAGTTGCGCCAATTGCGCCTCGCTCAGCGGGAAGGCGGTATGAATTTCAGCTTCGCGCATGCCCTCGACTTCCTGCCGCAATTTGTCGTACAGCGTGGCCATTTCGGGCAAGCAGGCGAAGCGGTTGTTTTCCGCCAAAAGGCCGATCAAATTCGCCAGGGCTTCTCCGCGCCTGGCGCCGCTCGCCTGGCAGAGCAACTCTGCCAATTGCGTGCGGCTGAATCCGGGCTGATCGAGCAGATCGCGAAGTTCGGGATGTTGCATGACCCCCGCCAGCAAGGCGAGACGCTCAGACCATTGCGCCAGAGCGCCTTCCTCCTGGGCGATCCGGAAGAGGGCCTCGGCGTAGGGACGCGCAATCGTCAGAGATTCAGCCATGTCGTTTTAGAGCTCCTGCTTCAGCGCATTGAGCATTTCAGCGTGGAGCGCGGGGTTGATTTCCTTCTGCAGGATTTTTTCAGCACCCGCCACGGCTAACTCGGAGAGCCGTTCGCGCAAGTGCTGCCGAGCTCGCTCGACTTCCTGCTCGAATTCAATTTGGGCGCGCGCCACGATTTTTTCGTACTCGTTCCTGGCGTTTTCCTTGGCTTCTTCAATGAGTTGCTGGGCGCGTTTTTCGGCTTGGGCCACGGTATCGGCCGAGGCGACCTTGGCTTCGCGCACGATGTCTCCGGCGCGCCGGCCCGCCAAATCCAAGTCCTTCTTGGCACGCTCGGCGGCTTCCAGCCCCTCGGCGATCTGTTTCTGGCGGTTCGCCATCGCCCTTTCCAGTGGCGGCCAGACGAACTTCATGGTGATCCAGATAAAGATCAGGAACCAGATCGCCTGCCCGATCAGGGTAGCATTCAGACTCACTCTAGCCTCCTAACAAAAACGTTCGGATTCGTGATGCAGGCGAGGATTTATTTGACGTGCTTCAACAGTTCAGTGGCAAACGGGTTGGCAAAGAGCAGGAGCAGCGAGATCCCGATGCCGATCATTGGCACGGCGTCCAACAGGCCGGCGACGATGAACATTTTCACCTGGAGCACCGGGGTCAGCTCGGGCTGACGGGCGATGCTGTCGAGAAAACGGCTTCCGAGCATGGTAAAGCCGATGGCGGTCGCCGCGGCGCAAACGGTAACAATCGCGGCGATGGCGACGGTGGAAGTCGAGTAAAACGCTGAGAGATCCATGGTGGCTCCTAAGTGAGTGGGTAGAACAAAAAATCAATGGGACTCCGCAGCCATCGAGAGGTACACGATGGTCAGCATCATAAAAATGAAGGCCTGCAGGGTAATGACCAAAATATGAAAAATCGCCCAGGCCAGCCCAAGCGGGACCTGGTAAACGCCCATCAGCGCAATCAAAATGAAGACCATTTCCCCGGCAAACATGTTGCCGAACAACCGCATTGCCAGCGAAATCGTTTTGGAGAAGTCCTCAATAACGCGAAAGGCCAGGTTCACCGGGGCCAACCATAAGCCGAACGGCGCTGACAGCAATTCGTGTGCAAAACCGCCGACTCCTTTGACCTTCAGGTTCATAAAATAGACCAGCAGCAGCACCGTGATGGACATGGCAAAGGTCAGATTTGGGTCGGTCGTTGGAACGGCTTTCAGGTAATGCACCCCGACCGCGCTGGCCGTGACAGGCAGGAAATCAACTGGGATCAGATCCATCGCATTCATCAGGAAAACCCAGACGAAAATGGTGATCGCCACCGGTGTGACCAGCTTGCTGTCGCCGTGGAAGGTCTCCTTGACCTGCTTGTCGATGGTGTCCACCACCAGCTCGACCAAACTCTGGGCCTTGCTGGGAACGCCGGCGGTGGCCTTGCGTGCGACCAGCGCCATCAGGGAGAAGAATACCAGCCCGAGAACGGCCGAAATGATCAGGCTGTCGAGGTGCAGCGTCCAGAAACCGGTGCAATGGCCATCGACCAAAGCATCCTGCGGGCACCACTGCAGATTGGTCAGGTGGTGTTTGATATAGCCTACAGGAGTCAGTGTGCCGGCTTCGGCGCTCATGGCTTCTCCATCCGCCCCTTCAAATTACCCTTTTCTCAACAGCGCCAGCCAGAACACCGCATAGGTCGATAGATAGGCGATGAACAGCGGCAACCCCAACACTTCGCGATAACATGCGAAAACCAACCCGAACAGAATAAACGTGATGATGAATTTTAGCACCTCGGCCCAGAGCTGCGCCCGGTAAATTTTTTTGCTGCTTTCATCCAATAGGCAACGTGTTGACCGCCAAGCGTAGGCCGTATTGGCCAATACGGCAATCCCTCCGCCGAACAAAACGGAAAGCAGGGCGTGCCGCCCCTCCACTGCACCGGCAAGTGCGGCAAACAGCAGGGTGAATGCAGCCTGCCAACCCACAATCCACAGCATGGGTTTGGGTATGGCCATGGGTGTCTGGAGTCCGGCAAGGTTTGCGCTCAACTCAGCCTCGCAACCGGGCCAGTAAGGCATCCAGTTGATCGAGGCTGGCAAAATCGATGACCACCTTGCCAGCGCCTTTTTTGTTGGCGCGGATGGCGACTGCGGCGCCCAGACTGTCGGAAAGGTCTTCCTGCAGGCGCAGCAGATCACGGTCCACTTCATGTGCAGCCGCGGGTTTGGGCGGGTTGAGCAGATGTTGCGCCAGACGCTCGGCTTCGCGCACCGACAGTCCTTTCTGCACAATGCGCTGCGCTGCTGCGACCTGCGTGGCGCCGGAGAGTGGCAACAAGGCGCGGGCATGGCCCATGTCGATCTTGCCTTCCATGAGCAGATCTTGCACGGGCGCGGTCAGCTGTAAGAGGCGCAGCAGGTTGGAGGCAGCCGGGCGGGAGCGGCCGACCGCTTCGGCGGCCTGCTGGTGCGTCAATCCGAATTCGTCAATCAGGCGCTGCAAACCCATCGCTTCTTCCAGCGGATTGAGGTCCTCGCGCTGGATGTTTTCGATCAGCGCCATCGCTAGAGCCTGCTCGTCCGGAATGGCGCGGACGAGGACCGGCACCTCGTTCAAATCGGCCAGTTGCGCCGCGCGCCAGCGCCGTTCGCCGGCGATGATTTCGTAGCGCTCGGCCCCGGGTGTCGGGTCGATGACGCGCACCAGGATGGGCTGGATGACGCCCTGCGCCTTGATCGACAGGGACAAATCGGCCAGTGAATCTTCGTCCATGCGGGTGCGTGGCTGGTATTTGCCGGGCTTGAGCCGGTCGATGGGCAGGCTGCGCTGTTCATCCTTCCTGCTCTCGCCATCGCCGGAAAGCAGGGCGTCGAGTCCGCGCCCCAATCCTTTCATTTTGAAGCTCATGCTGTTTTCCCTCGTTGACTGCGTACCAGGATTTCTTCCGCCAAGTTCATGTAGGACTGCGCGCCTTTGGAATTCTTGTCAAAAGCCATGACCGGCTTGCCGTAAGAGGGCGCTTCGGCCAAACGGACATTGCGTGGCACGATGGTCTGATACACCTTGTCGCCGAAATGTCTTTCCAGTTCGGCCGATACCTGCTGGGTCAAAGTGCTCTGCGGATTGTACATGGTGCGCAACAGGCCTTCGATTTCGAGCCTGGAATTGAGGTGCGCGCGCACTTTGCGCAAAGTCTCGACCAAATCGGACAGGCCCTCCAGGGCGTAGTACTCGCATTGCATCGGGATCAGGACGGCATCGGCCGCAACCAGGCCATTGACCGTCAGCATATTGAGCGCCGGCGGGCAATCGATCAGGACAAAATCGTAGTCGGCGTGGCTGCTGGTCAATGCGTCGCGCAGTCGGTATTCCCGGCGTTCAATCTCGATCAGTTCGACCTCGGCTCCGGCCAGTTCGCGATTGGCCGGCAAGAGATCGAAGCCGAATTCAGTCTTGAGGCAAACCTCGCGCAAACTGGCAATGCCGAGCAGGAGCTGATAGACCGTCGGCAACGCTTCTTTCTTGGTGATGCCACAGCCGGTCGTGGCATTGCCTTGCGGGTCGAGGTCGATGAGCAGGACGCGGCTGCCCTGTGTCGCCAGGCCGGCGGCCAGATTCACTGCTGTCGTCGTCTTGCCGACGCCGCCTTTCTGGTTGGTGATTGCAAGAATCTTCATGAACCCGCCTTCAAAATCAAGAGATGCCGCTTCGCATCGAGTCCCGGCACGACCAGCGGCAACCGTCTTTCCACCACGACCCCCGCCGGCAGGCGAGCCATTTCATCCTCCGGCATGGCACCTTTCATCGCCAGCCAGTGCCCGCCGAGCGCCAGCAGATGCCGGGTCAAACCGACAAAATCTTGCAAATCGGCAAAGGCCCGTGAAACGATCTGCCCGAACTGGCCCTGCAGTTTCTCGACCCGCCCATGCACGACCCGCACATTCGACAGGCCAAGCTCGATCGCCGCCTGTTGCAGAAAACCCGCCTTCTTCTGCACAGCGTCGACCAGAGTGATCGAGAGCTTCGGGCGCACGATGGCCAGAGGAATCCCCGGCAAACCGCCACCACTCCCGACATCGAGCAGATTGCGCTCATCGACCCACGGCAAAATCGCCAAGGAATCCAGAAGGTGATGGCTGAGCCCTTGCTCCGGATCACGGACTGCGGTGAGATTGTACGTCTTGTTCCACTTCAGCAGGAGATCAAGATAAGCCAGCAACTGTTCCTCGGCCTTCGCATCGGGCGGAAGCCCCAGCGCGGCCAGGCCCTCGGTCAAGCGCTGCCGGTTCATGCCGAGCGGGCGATGCGCTTCAAATGAACCAGCAGCAGCGACATGGCGGCCGGAGTGACGCCGGGAATGCGCGAAGCCTGCCCCAAGGTCTGCGGTTTGCTCATATTGAGCTTTTGTTGGATTTCCTTCGACAGGCCGGACACGTTGTTGTAGTCGAGATCGGGCGGCAGCCGCGTTTCTTCCTGCAGAGCGGCGCGCGCCACCTCTTCGCGCTGGCGGTCGACATAGCCCTGATATTTGGCGTCGATTTCCACCTGTTCGATGGCTTGTGGGTCAGTAAGGGCGCCACTGGCAAAGGCCTCGTCCAGCCGCAAGACATCTTGATAGCGCACACCTGGACGGCGCAGCAGATCGAAGAGTGGGTACTCACGTTCAATGGCTTTGCCGAGGACCTGTTCAGCCACTTCCGGTGCCAGGCGCGCCGGACTGACCCAGGTTGATTTCAGCCGTTCCTGCTCGCGGGCGATGGCCTCGCGCTTGGTGCAGAACGTCTGCCAGCGGGCATCGTCGACGATGCCGAAGCGGCGTCCGGCTTCGGTCAGACGCAGATCGGCGTTGTCTTCTCTCAGACTCAGACGGTATTCGGCCCGGCTGGTGAACATGCGGTAGGGGTCGGTGACACCGCGCGTCACCAGGTCGTCGATCATTACGCCGAGATAGGCTTCATCACGGCGCGGACACCAGGCTTCGCGCCCCTGTACCTGCAGGGCGGCATTCAGCCCGGCCAGTAGCCCTTGCGCGGCGGCCTCTTCGTAGCCGGTCGTGCCGTTGATCTGGCCGGCAAAAAAGAGGCCGGCAATGACCTTCGATTCGAGCGAGGATTTGAGGGCGCACGGATCGTAAAAATCATATTCGATGGCGTAGCCGGGACGCAGGATATGGCAGTTTTCGAGGCCGCGAATGGAGCGCACCAGTCCGATCTGGATGTCGAACGGCAGGCTGGTGGGAATCCCGTTCGGGTAATATTCCCAAGTGTCGAGCCCTTCCGGTTCGAGGAAAACGTTGTGCTTGTCCTTGTCGGCAAAACGATGGATTTTGTCCTCGATGGACGGGCAATAGCGCGGCCCAACGCCTTCAATTACGCCGGTGTACAACGGGGAACGGTCCAGGCCGCTGCGGATGATGTCGTGGGTTTGCGGGTTGGTTTCAGTGATCCAGCAGGAGCGCTGTTCGGGATGCTGCTGCGCGCTGCCGAGAAAGGAAAAGACCGGCAGCGGGTCATCCGAGCGCTGTTCCTGCATGACCGAAAAATCAATGGTCCGACCGTCCAGGCGTGGCGGCGTACCTGTCTTCAAGCGGCCTTGCGGCAGCTTCAACTCCTTCAGGCGGGCCGCAAGCGAAAGCGACGGCGGATCCCCCATGCGCCCGGCCGGGTAATTCGACAGGCCGACATGGATCAGCCCGTTGAGAAAAGTGCCTGCCGTCAGCACGACGGCGCGCGCCTCGAAACGGATGCCCAACTGGGTGACGGCACCGGTGACCTGGTCGCCTTCGACCATCAAGTCATCGCAGGCCTGAGCAAAAAGGGTCAGATTGGCTTGGTTTTCCAGGCGTTGGCGCATGGACTGCTTGTACAGCACACGGTCAGCCTGGGCGCGTGTTGCTCGCACGGCCGGTCCTTTCGAAGCATTCAGGATGCGGAATTGAATGCCGGCTTCGTCGGTGACCGCCGCCATGGCGCCGCCCATGGACGGATTGCAACTCATTGCCCCAAGCGTTTCCAGATTGTGCGTCAGCAACAGGGTCTTTGCCCCGGCGCGCGCGGCCACCAGCGCAGCTTCGGCGCCGGCATGACCACCACCGACCACGATGACATCGAAGGCTTCGGGGAAAAGCATGAACAAGAGGAGCCGAAGGGCGGAAACGGAGGGCGGATTGTACGACAGGGGCGCGCAAAAGGACAGTTACAGCGCTGAAGGGGGGATGATGGCCCTGCGGTCAGTGCTGCGCCAATTCCTTTTCGAGCTTGGCGCGTTCCGGTCCGGCGAAATTGACAAATTGCACACCGGTGCGCCACCGGTCGTGATCGGCCGAAAAAGCGGTGTAGAGGACCTTGGCGTTGGCCGAAACGATGGCGGCCTGCTGCCCCTGACGCTTGGGCGGCAACTGGATGAAGATCTGCAGCATGGGGGTGGCGCTGAGATTGTGGTCAACCAGAAAACAGGCACCGCCGAGCGAAATGTCAATGGTCTCGCCGTAGAGTATGGAGGCTCCGTCCGGCCGCACCGCAACGCGCCAGTGCACCCGAAGACGGGGATGTTGTCTCTGTTCCTGCATGTTGTGGGGCGCAATGGGTAACGGCCGAAGCGCACATACTGTGTGTTCGAGCTAGAGTTGTCAATCGATAACGAGCTTGACGTATCGCCGAAAAAATACCGTCGGGACGGTTCGCCCCGACGGCATCCGGAGTCATCGGTGGAGGACCCTCGTTACATCTTGACGACCAGCAGGAACACCATCACAAACAACGCGACGGTTTCGGTGATGCCCAGAACAATGAAGTAATTGGCCACCCCCTTGCCGGTCTCGCCAAAAGCATCGCTGGCCGCGGCCGCACCCTTGCCCTGCAGGTAGGCCGACATGGCGATGGCCAGGCCGCCGACGATACCGGCCGCCAAGCGCAGCATCATGTTTTCGACGCTGACCGGGGTGGCGAGCATTTTCTGCATCAGGATAAAACCGTAAATGGTCTGCGTCAGAGGAGCACCGGCAAAACCGACCAATATGAATGGGGCGGGTTTGTTCTGCGCGTAGCATTTCTTCCACGCGCCGATGGCCGCCATGCCGGCAGCGCCTGTTCCGGCTGCCGAACCGATGGCAGCGATCGCCATGACCGCAATTGCGCCCAGATCACCAAGATGAAGTATCAGATTGTCCACACTAGTCTCCTTTTAACGAGTTTGATCATTGGTAGTTCGATGGCAGCGGAACGGGGTGTACTTGAATCCCGTCCATTCCTGCCCCATGTGCCCGGAAAACTCCAGCAGGTTGAGCCGCAGCCCATGCACCAGGACTGACAAAGGCCCCAGCACCAGATTCAGCGAATGCCCCACCAGCAGGATAACAGCGCTGCCGAAGGAAGCCAGCACGCCATCCCAACCCAT